>JAFYPD010000011.1 GCA_017547685.1 Peptococcaceae bacterium | reverse complement strand
TCCAGTAGTGTTCACAACAACTATCAGCGCTGCCGAGGCGACCAAACTGTTCATCACAGGTGTAACAGCAGGTACAGCAGCAGCCAATGCAATTAAGAAGAAAAGATAGATAAAGCAAAAGAAAAAAGTGTGATTACAGATGTTTGTAGTCACACTTTTTTTGTACGTTCCTTGACCATAATGTCTATCAGATTGAAGATAACACGCTTCTCATAATCAGTACACTGCTTGAGCTTGTCTTCTATATCAGAGATGAGATAATCTTTCTGGCGATCTGATGTGCCAAGCAGTAGATAATCGGGAGTCACATCCAAGGTATCACAGATATTCATCAATGTCTCCAGACTAGGAATAGAACGACTGGTTTCAATATGGGACAGATAGTTGTTGCTGATATCGGCTTTTTCAGCAAGCTTGTCCTGAGTAAGTCCCTGTTCCTTTCTAGCGGTGGCAACCCGTTTGCCGATTAAACTGTAATCAATAGCCATCACACATCACCTCATAATTTATTATGTGGGAAATGTGAGGAAATAAAAGTATCTATAAGTACGATTATACTTGTAGATATAAAAATATTGAGATATAATAAAAATACTATAGTACTAAAAGTAAAAAGAAGGAGGGAGTGCAATGAACACGATTGTAAATAAAAAATTCGGTCATGTTTGTGCATTCTGTAAATATTGGAATGACCCCGCAAATCAATATATTCGACCAATTAAGCCAAATGTTGATGTGTGGGATTATGATAAAAATGCAGAATGTATGTGTTTAAAAGCAGGAATGAAAAGAAAGGCGTTTGCTTCATGTCAAGATTTTATTTTAAAAATATAATGAGAGGTGTAGAATGGGTTATTTAATAGGAATAATCATTGTATTAGCAATTGCACTCAGTATTATAGGTGGCGTATTCAACGGTGCTTTAGAAGGGGGGGCGTTTATGTTGTCAAAAGTTATAGCTGGTGGCGAATTGAGATTCGGTATATTTTTTGTAGTATGTGCGCTTGCTTGCACTTTGTTAGCATACCTTTTTGAATCTCCATTTTTCCTTTTTTGTGCCAAAGTATTTGTGTTTCTGATTGTTTTGTTAATTGTTATTTACTTGGGCAGATTGATTTTCAAAATTGATGACAGTTCTAAAAAATAAGTAAGTGAATTACAATGGCAAACCCGCAGAAATGGGTGTGTTCATATTGTGGGACTCGTACAAAATGTATTGGTCGCCAAAGAACGGGAAAATGATTTAGAAAACCGTGTGATAAGAATGGCAAAATGAAATCACATTCTTGGGTAAAAGAAAGCAGATAAAATAAAGGACGCATTAGCTTAAAACAAGGTCAATGCGTTCTTTTCATTTCATTGAGGTGTCACAGGTGCCATGGTGGAGGCAATATAGTGGGAAATAGTTTCCACCGTCTTCCGCTAGCCTACCCTGCCTACTAATCAGAAAAAAAGAATTCAAATAGCTCTAAATGGATAGCTGAAAGGCTTTTCGAATACAAAAAGAGGCGCTAACCTAGATGGTTAGCGCCTAATTCTTTGTGGAGCGGGTAAAGGGAATCGAACCCTCATATTCAGCTTGGGAAGCTGATGTTCTACCACTAAACTATACCCGCATAAACATCTGCTAAATATTATAGCATATAGATAATGCCGTGTCAAAATAAATTTGAAAATAAAAAAGAAGCCAATGGCGGGAATCGAACCCGCGACCTGCTGATTACGAATCAGACGCTCTACCGACTGAGCTACACCGGCAACCGACTATTATTATAATTGTTTTACCTTAAAAATGCAATGAATTTTATCGCTTTTTCTGCCAATCTGATGAAATAAATGAAATCAATGAAATAAATAAAGCAATGGCGGTGTTGTTTCATGTGAAATCTGCCATTGCTTTTGCTTTTTTATCTATTCTGTACGATAAAGTTGTACACATCCCGTTTGCTCAAACCGGCTTCTTTGGCGGCCTGTTTGATGGCATCTTTCTGGGAGATACCGTCGGCTTCCAGCTGGGCGGCACGATTTACGGCCCAGTCGATATCCCGTTCTTCCGGCAGAGCAGGTTCGGCGCCGTGCAGTAACAGTACAAATTCTCCGCGGATGCCTTCTGCTTCAAAATGAGCCAGCACTTCGGATGGGGTGCCGCGCACGATTTCCTCAAATTTTTTGGTCAGCTCTCTGGCGGCGGCCATGGTGCGGTCCGGAAAAACTTCCGCCATGGTTTCCAGCGTATCTTTCAGCCGATGGGGCGATTCATAAAAAATCATGGTGCGTTCTTCCTGTGCCAGATTCTGAAAATACTGCAGCCGCTCTTTTTTCTGGCGCGGGATAAAGCCTTCGAAGGTGAAACGGTCGGTCGGCAGGCCGGACAGTACCAGCCCTGTAATGGCGGCCACAGCCCCCGGCAGCACTGTGAAGGGAATCTCTTCGGCCAGGCATTGCTGTACTAAGTCGTAGCCCGGGTCGGAAATGCCCGGCATACCGGCATCGGATACCAGCGCAATGTTTTTGCCGTCTTTCAGCTGCTGGATGATGACATCGCCTTTGGTCATTTTGTTATGTTCATAATAGCTGGTCACCGGTTTGGAAATTTCAAAATGATTTAACAGCTGTAATGTTTTGCGTGTGTCCTCACAGGCAACCAGGTCAACTGTTTTTAAGGTTTCCAGTACGCGCAGGGTGATATCCTGCAGATTGCCGATTGGTGTGGCACACAAGTATAAGGTTCCGTATGGCATAGGTGACCTCCTGAGTATGGCTTAATAATAGTACGATAGCACTTCGTCACTGTAGGTGGATTTATCGCTGGTGATTTTTGCAATGCTGCGGTAGATTGGAAGCGGCGGCATTACGGTAATACCGTTTCGTCCGTCTTTGATTGCCTCCAGTAATAACAGGTTGGCCGGCTGCTCCAGCGTTGGATGTACCATGCGCAGGCGATATGGTGCCAGCCGATGCTGCATACAGCAGGATAGAATATCGGTCAGCCGTTCGGCGCGGTGAATCAGTGCAAAGTGGCCGCGGGATGTTAAGCAGTATGCGGCGCTCTGAATGAGCTGGTCCAGTGTACAGGCAATTTCATGGCGGGCCAGCGCAATCTGCGGGTTCGGGTTCTGTTTCCCGGTGCCCACCGGAAAAAACGGTGGATTGCTGACAACCCAGTCGTACTGCTGCTGGTAGTGAGCGGGTATCTGCGTGATATCCTGCTGGATAATGTGAATCTGCTCCCCGAGCTGATTATATTGCACGGAACGATTAGCCATATCGGCAATTTCCGGCTGCAGTTCCATAGCGTCAATCTGTACTTGCGGATGACGGGCTGCAATCAGATGGGGAATCACCCCGGAGCCGGTGCCTAATTCCAGCACACGGTGTTTGGCGGATGGCGTTATAAAGTGTGCCAGCAGAACCGCATCGATAGAAAATCGAAAGCCCTGCTTTTTCTGCAGGACTTTCCATTGTTGTCTGATACATAAATCTGTGAGTTCTTCGTCGGGAAGAATGTTATTTGGCAACATTCTTTAATACCTCCATGCAGAAAAGACAGCCGCCGTCATGTTCCCGGCCGAAATAAGTGGCACATACATGATAGCCTTCATCATAGAGCTGCTGCAATGCCATCTGACCGCCGGCAGTGTCTTTATTTTCGTTTATAACAGGCGTAATCTGCTGGCGAAGGCGTTCGTTCTCTTCTTCCAGTTTTGCCACCTGTGCCTGCATTTCCTGCAGTGCAGAGGTTACTTGCTGCAATGTGGTTTCGATTGCTGCCAATTGTGCACTTAAATTCATTTTATCACCTGCATTTCCCGCAGCTGTTTAGTCTTCCAGCTTGGATAAATCAAAATCGTCTGCGTCATCGTCGACGTTGTTCAGTGCATCCAGATTTTTTACTTTACAGCCGCATTTTCTATTTTCTACATAAACATCATTTTCATATTTTAAACAGCAGAGCAGACGACCGCAAATTCCGGAAATTTTGGAAGGATTCAGCGACAGGTTCTGTTCTTTTGCCATTTTAATAGATACCGGTGCGAAATCTCCCAGAAAGGTGTGGCAGCACAGTTCCCGGCCGCAGAACCCGATACCGCCCAGCATTTTTGCTTCGTCACGCACGCCAATCTGGCGCAGTTCGATGCGGGTGCGGAACACGGTGGCCAGATCTTTTACCAGTTCGCGGAAATCCACACGGCCATCAGCGGTGAAGAAAAAAATCACCTTGCTGTTATCGAAGGTATACTCCACATCAATCAGTTTCATCGGCAGATTATGCTGCTCGATTTTTTCCAGGCAGATGTGAAAGGCTTCTTTTTCACGCAGTGTATTTTCAGCAACGCGAGCATCATCGTCCGCATCGGCAATGCGGATTACTTTTTTCAGCGGCGGAACAACTTCGCTGTCCTCCACCTGTTTTAATCCTACCACTACGCTGCCGTATTCGACACCGCGGGCGGTTTCTACAATAACGTGATCGCTGGTGGTGATATTGAAATCGCCAGGATCAAAGTAGTATATTTTACCGGCTTCCTTAAAGCGGACACCAATCACTGTGACAGACATAAAAAACCTCCTTCGGTTATACAGTTACTGCGGTTCTGGTTTTCAACAGTACAACTTCCATCACCAGGCGGGGAGAAGCGTTGCTCTCCAGCTGTGCCATGGCGGTCTGAAAATATTGCAGAATATGCAGTAGCTGTTGCGGTTCTATTGTTTGAGATTTCAACGGTGCCAGATAATCCTGATTGACCAGCAGGGTCATCTGCCCGGAGGTGTTTACCATCAATACATCGTGATACCAGAGCTGGCCCAGTTCCAGCAGTGATTTCACCATTTTTTTATTTTTATCCCACTGCTCGCACCAGCCGATAATCTGTGCAGGACTTACTTGCGGCAGACGAATCAGCAAACTGTAAAAATCCTGGCGGGCAGAGGCAATCTCCTCGTTGGCAAGCAATGTTTCTGCTGTGCTGACCGATCCTTTTGCCAGAGCGGTTACCAGACCAATCTGTGATTGACGTTCCGGATGAAGCTCCTGTAGAATATCCTGAATGATAGAAGGTGGCAGCAGATGAAACGGAATCTGCTGACAGCGGGATAAAATAGTGACAGGCAGGTTTTGCACCTGCGCGGTAATCAGAATAAACACGGTATTATCGGTTGGCTCCTCCAGTGTTTTGAGCAGGCAGTTGGCCGCCTGTTCGGTCATCAGATGAGCATCATTTATGATAATTACTTTATAAGTATTTTCGTAGTTGCGAAGCGATACTTTACTGAGCAGACTGCGAATCTGTTCAATTTTGATGCTGCTGCCGTCCGGCTCCAGCAGGATGAGATCCGGCTGGCTGCCACTGACCGACTGGATACAGGAAGGACAGTGTTCACAGCTGGAAAAGTGCGCTGTATCCGCTGCGGCACAGTTGAGGTATTGTGCCAGCGCCAGTGCCGTTTTCTTTTTACCCACGCCCTCCGGTCCGGTAAAAAGATAGGCATGTGCAATGTGCCGGTTCTGTATGGCACGCTGCAGAATATGAATGGCTTTTTCCTGTCCTTTAACATCTGAAAACTGCATAACAGACCCCTTACCTGCATAAAAAATAAAGCTCCTTAATGCTTTATCCTTAATTGTATCGTATTGATGTTAAGAAATCAACGAAAATAAAAGGATTTGTTTTGTCGAAGTTGGAAACATAATATGACAAATGAACAGAATTGTCGGTATTTTATTTCAAATGGGTGTGGTATAATATGCCACGGAAAAATAAAAATCTGTAGAGTGATAATTTGTTACAGAAAGAGATGATGACTGTGCAGACGGAAGAAGTGAAAGAGCGAATCAAAAATGATTTTAGTCGTGCGTTTCTGGTGGCGCTCAGTGTGTTGTTACAGATTTCATGGTTTATCTGGATGGGTCTGCATGTATCAAAGTATAACGCTGCGCTGAACGGGATTCTGGTTATCATAGCCTGGGTTCTGGCGCTGCATGTGTACAGCAGATATATGAATTCCGCTTATAAATTTTCATGGATTATTCTGCTTCTGATGTTTCCGGTTCTGGGCATCAGTATGTATCTGTTTTTTGGTTCACAGCTTTCCCATGTATGGATTCGAAAATATATAAAATCTCATGTGATTACGAGCCGCGGTATGCTGCCGAAGAATCAGGAGGTTCAGAACCGCTTGCGGCAGGCCGATTGTGCCATGGCCAACCAGGCCTATTATATCCGGCGCAGCGTGGGGTATCCTGTTTATCAGAATACGGATGTTGTGTTTCACCCGGATACCACTCAGGCGCTAGGCGATTTAAAGGCAGAGCTGCGCAAGGCAAAGTCCTTTATTTTTATGGAGTATCATGCTATTGAGGATTCTTCTGCGTGGGCCGGTATTGAGGAGATTCTGGCGGAAAAAGCGGCCGCTGGCCTTGAAGTGCGTGTTCTCTACGATGATGTGGGCAGTATGTTTTTTGTGAGCAAACCGTTTACAAAGCGGCTGCAGAGCAAGGGCATCCAGTGCAGAGTGTTCAATCCGATTTCGCCGATTGTGAATACCTTTATGAATAACCGCGACCATCGCAAAATTACCGTGATTGACGGTGTTACCGGCTTTACCGGCGGGTATAATCTGGCGGATCGCTATTTCAATATCACCCATCCGTATGGCCACTGGAAAGATACCGGCATCAAGCTTATCGGGGATGCGGTGAGCAGTCTGACCGCTATTTTCCTTGAAATGTGGAATACCACACAGAAAGTGCCGGAGAATCAGAAGCAGTTTTTTCCAGAACCGGCGTATCAGGCAAAAGAGAATGGCTATGTGATGCCGTACTCCGATACACCGCTGGATTATGAAAAGGTTGGCGAGAATGTTTATCTGAATCTGATAAAAAATGCAAAACGGTATGTTTATATTACAACGCCATACCTGATTATTGACGATGAGATGCACAGTGAGCTGGCGCTGGCTGCACAGCGCGGTGTGGATGTGCGTATCATCACACCGGGTATTCCGGATAAAAAGCTGGTTTACAGGGTGACACGCAGTTATTATGCCCGGCTGGTAACCAGCGGCGTGCGTATTTTTGAATATACACCGGGCTTTATGCATGCAAAACAGTTTGTGTGTGATGATGAGCTTGCCACTGTGGGCACCATCAATCTGGATTTCCGCAGTCTGTATCTGCATTTTGAGAACGGCTGCTGGTTTTATAACTGCAAGGCTGTACACGACGTGAAAGCTGATTTTGATAACACGTTTAAAGTCTGCGAAGAGGTGACCGGCAAATACAAAGGCAAACGGAGCCTGACGCTGCGCACCGGGGAGTGTATCCTGCGGCTGCTCAGCCCGATGATGTAAAATCTATAACAGAATAAAAAGCGCGTGAAACAATGGAGTGCATACATTTATGTCATTCCATTGTTTCACGCGCTTTTTGTTTATCACTATCTCAATCAATAGCGGTGCATGATAACCTCTTTTCCCAGTTTCTGCAGCTGCGCAGTCAGTTTTTCGATGACCACATTGCGCAGGCGAATCCCTGGCTTAATCTGTTCGTAGGCCGGGTTCAGCTGTGTCCCGAAGTAAATAGTGATACGGTCTGCCAGAAGCAGCTCGCTCAATAACAGGGTTGCGCCGTTTTCCGGCAGGTTGGTGAACTGATTTTTTTCCAGAAGTTCACTACAGCGGTTCATGGTGATAATCCCTTCGGTCACCAGATCAATGCCTTTGATATGAGAAATCGGCGGAACGTCGGCCGTCAGCAGGTCATGGTCATCTGTTGTCAGTTCCATGTGAGACTCTCTTGCAAATACCTGCGCGGTCGTACCGCCGCAGATAACTTTGCGTCCATGAGCACGCATAAAGTCATCCACCATGCGAATATCGTCCTGTTTGTCAACTGGAAGACCGGTCAGCAGAGCGCATTCACGGGCCTGCCGCATCTGTACGGCTACACCGGTGGTATCATCACCCGGTTCGCTGATATAATAGCTCATGCAGATGGCAATGATCTGGTCTACCAGCTTCTGTGCAGAGCAGTTCAGGTTTACGTTTTCCTTTAACGCTTTTACCAGCCCGGAGGTCTGCAGCCCCATTGGCAAGGTGAGTCCAAGACCGGCTTCCGTAACGCCGTCGCTGCTGATAAACAGTAAATCGCCTTCGTTTAACTGAAGATGCGCTCTGTTGATTTTTTTGTCGAGAATTTCCTCGCTGGTGCGTTCCACTACTTCTACGGTGCCTTTTGAAATCAGGATTGGCGGCAATCCGTCAAAGTCAATAATATCTACTTTTCCGTCAGGCGCAATTTTCAGAATCGTGAACGTGGAGTAGGCAACACCGCGCACCGAACAGACCGGCAGCGTTCCGACAATTGTTTCCACGATATCCTGCAGCGGCACTTTGCTGCTGACCATTTTGGAAATAATTTTTGTCGTCAGGTTAGACAGAATATTGGCTTTTACGCCGCTGCCCAGCCCGTCTGAGAGTACCACAACAGTCTCGTCTGGATTGCGAACAATTTCAACTGAATCGCCGCAGGTAACCTCGCCATGTTTCACTAACTGGGTTTTACCAACTTCACAGATTAAACTCATTGCTCCAGCTCCTTCTCCTGATTGAACTGTTTGATTAAGTCGAGCAGAATAATTTTGGTATCGGCAGTAGTTTCCCCTAACAGGCTGGCAATCTGCTGCGCAACATACATCTGATTATTGATAACCTGATTTGCTTTGCTCAGCGTTTCTTCGCGCATTTTGGCCAGCTCTTCCCGTTCTTTTTCCCCTTTTGTGATATCAGAGATGATAGCCATGTAAAGATTCTGTGTTCCCTGCATACGAACGACATTTTGCCGTGTTACCAGATTTAAATCGTCATAGTGTACGATTAAATCTTTCATACCGCGACCGGTTTCTACAACCTTCTCAAAATCACGGTGATCAATATATTCAAATACAGCATTTCCTACCTGTAGATTATAGGCTTTGAACATATCACGGGCAGCAGGGTTGAATTCCTGAATAATGAAATCCTGATCAAAAATAATGATAGCACTCGGGTTGCTGCGGATGGCTGTATTCGCAGTAGATTCGGCACGACCGCGCATATAGGTCTGGCACATTTTTTCCTCGGCCTGTCCACGCGCTACGGCCAGTGCTTTTTCATAGCAGCTGTCAAACCCGCAGGCACCGCAGTTCATTACTTTTTTGTTGTACTGTTTTAGGTTGGACAGAATTTCACGAATCCGTGCGGTCTCTACTTTTGCTGGTTCTTTGTAGCGGTTTTTAAATACACGGCTTGTATCCGGTGTCTGGGCAAAGTGGCGAATTGGTTTGTTGCTGTATTTATGATAATAATTGTTGATTTCCAGTTTCTTTTCCAGAATCCCTCGTTTTTCCAGCCCAAAACCACCAACACAGCCGTTTCGGCAGCCGTCCAGTTCAATAAAACGACAGGCGATATCCGGTGTTTTTTCCAATTCTTCCAGCGCAGCAATACAGGTGCTCAACCCGGACAGATACTGCGCATCATCATGCTGCAGAACGCCGCGGTCCACCATAATCTGCATCAGTTCACCGGCCATAGCCAGCGGCGTACCGATTGGTTTGTACTGGGTCAGTTCTACTTCCACTTTCGCCAGCTCTTCTTTATCTACCTTGCGGCTGAAAATAAAGTCCAGTGCCTGATCCAGCGTCAGGGTC
This sequence comes from Peptococcaceae bacterium, assembly GCA_017547685.1. Classification (GTDB taxonomy): domain Bacteria; phylum Bacillota; class Peptococcia; order Peptococcales; family Peptococcaceae; genus UBA7185. Next base: position 8,502 of record JAFYPD010000011.1, on the reverse strand, counting down.
AAATCGATGTCATTTTCTTTGCCTACCATACTCAGGCACGGAGAGATATGAACCACCTTGATATCTTCGCCGTACTGCTGCTTCAGCAGGCGGGCGTGGATAACGGCCTCATCTTCAATCGGCGCCAGATGGTCCAGCAGCTTCGGAAATTTTTGTTCAATCAGGTTGACTATAATCGGGCAGTGACTGGAAATAATATATCTGTCAGTATTCTGCAGCAGGTTGGCGTACGTATCCAGGAATGGCTCTGCGTTCACGGATATTTCCTCGATGGCATAAAAGCCGATGAGTTTTAAACGGGCCCATAATTCCTGCTGGCTCCACTGATGAAAATGGTTGACAAAGGTTGGAGGCAGACTCAGAACAACCTTTTCGGTTTTCAGGAATGCTTCCAGTTTTGGAATCTGGTCGATGATACTTTTGGTATACTGCGGACATTCTTTGACACAGCGGCCGCACAATACACACTGGTCTGTCATAATTTTTGCCTGCCCAGTACGAAAACTGATAGCTTTTACATCACAGTTTCGCAGACATCGATAACAGTCCCGGCAGTTACCCATATTATTGATAATTGGAAACATAGCCTATTCCTCCTGCAGACAGATTTCAACGAGACGCGGTACATCGGCAACAGTGATATGTTTATATGTTTCTCCGTTTACACGAACAATAACGCCGTCAGCGCACTGGCTCTGGCAGAAGGAACCAGCCAGTTCAAACAATACTTCGCTGGCTTTTTCACGCCGTTCCAGTTCAACCTGAAACGCCTGTGCAATCAATGGAGCGCCTTTTAAATGGCAGGCACTGCCCATACAAATCTGAATTTTTTTTGGCATAGCATAATCCCCTTTTCGGTTTATGTGATAAATTAATTATACTTATTCGTAGGAGAGAGGGCAAGGGGGTAATTTGTTTTCCATGCATTCCCTAATGCATTGCTGTTTTTTATGGGTTATACTGACAAAGACGAAAACAAGGAGGTAACAAACATGAATCGACGAAAAACCTTGACGGTAGTCACAGCATTTTTTCTGAGCTGTAGCCTTATGTTTGGTGGCGGAACAGCCCTGGCCGACACAACGTACAGAGTGAAGGCAGGCGATTCCCTGTACAGCATCGCCAGCAATCATAAGATTACCGTAGAAGCACTGAAACAGGCCAACAGTCTGCGGAGCAATACAATCCTCGCAGGACAGACCCTGCAGATTCCGGCCAACTATGTAACCCATCGCGTGACCAGCGGCGAATCACTGTATAAACTGGCACAGCGATATGGCTGTACAGTCAGCGATATCAAAATGCTGAACGGTCTGACCAGCAACACCATTCAGGCTGGAACTGTATTAAAACTGCCAGCCGGTACAACAGCGTACAGCAGCAGAACCAGTGCTGCAGCAACGTCTTCTCGCGGCGGTACTTATCAACGGACATATACGCAGGAAGAGTGGGATATGCTGGCTCAGGTCGTGTACGGGGAAGCGCGCGGTGAAATCTACAACGGTCAGGTGGCGGTCGCCGCCGTTGTATTAAATCGCCTGGAAGATAACGGTTTCCCGGACACCATGCATGGTGTTGTATTTCAGAAAAATGCCTTTACCTGTGTCAGTGACGGTCAGTATTATCTGACACCTGACAGAACAGCATATGAAGCAGCGCTGGAAGCAATGCAGGGTACAGATCCGACGAATGGCTGTCTGTATTACTGGAATCCGGTGACGGCGACAAGCCGATGGATTTGGACGAGAACGATTGAAACGCAGATTGGCAATCACGTCTTCGGCAATTAGATGAGCTTGTTCTTTTTCCTTTTGTTTGTGTTGGTTTTGAATCGGCTTTGCAAAAGAAAAAATTACTGCGCTCACAGGTGCAGTAATCAGGCAGTAACTAGTGGCTTATCTTTTTTTCACATAGCTGTGTTGTGCAGCATTATTCAGGAACATCCTATTTTGGCGTTCGGTATCCCAGATACTGGACGCCTTTGTCTTCTCTTGTAACCGGCTGATGGTTCAGATATTGCAAGGCCTCGATGCAGTCGCCGATGATGGTGTCGGCGATTTTCTGATTATGCTCGTCACCGCGCTGGGCGGAAGACCACTGCTGATTGGACAGACGGGCGGCAACACGGATGGCCAGCCTGGCTTCTGCTGCTCTGGCCAGCATCAATGGCGGCACAGAAAGGCAATCGGTGCCAATAGCCATGAGCAGACGCCGTGATACACAGTGCGGGCCGTGAGACGGTGTGGCCAGCCCGATGCTGGAGAACAGTTTCAATTTTCTGTTTAATTGTTCCCGGTAATACACAACTGCTTTGGCTGCTTCGGACCGAAAGCCGATATATGGATAGCAGTTGGTTAACGCCAGGTCACAGTCTCTGGAAACCGTCTCACAGATCAAATCCTGCAGGCAGGCTGAAAAATCGCCCTGCAAGTCACCATCCACAAATAATACAGCGTCCGCCCCCAGTTTCAGCGCACAATCGGCACCCCAGCTGCGCGGCACATCAATGCCCAGCGGCAGCGGATACTCAATCAGAGCCAGTTGTGAGGAAAGCGGATGTGCCAGCACTACATCCCGGGTGTGGTCGGTACAGCCATTCAGTACCGGGATGATGAAATCCAGCGTATAGAGATGAGCCAGATTATCCAGTACCGTTCCTATACTATCTTCTTCGTTGTATGCTGGAATGACAGCTGCAATCATAAACATCCCTCCCGTATATTATATGAGCGCAGTGTTGTGCCGGTGTCCGGCAGTCTGTTTCACGTGAAACAATTTGTTATTGACCGGTATTGACATTCCTGCTGGCTGCGGTAAAATAAATAACATAGTTTTATGGAAGAAGATGAAAAAGAATGTCTTTGTTTGAAATGCTGCTGGTGGTTTGTCCGCTGGCATTTTTTGCGTCGTTTGTAGATGCCATTGCAGGGGGCGGCGGGCTGATTTCCCTGCCGGCTTATATGGTAACAGGGATGCCGGCGCATATGGTCATCGGGTCCAATAAATTTTCAGCTGCGGTGGGCACGGCTATTGCCACAGTGCGGTTTATTAAAAGCGGAAACCTGCATCTGCGGGTTGCGCTGGAAACAGCTGCATTTGCTTTTCTAGGCTCTGTTCTGGGGGCACAGATTGCGCTGCATGTTAGTGATTACTATCTGCGGATTGCCATGATGGTTTTACTGCCGTGTGTGGCACTGTTTGTGCTGTTTAACCGGAAACAGATGGGGGATGACAGCCGGTTTGAACAGCTGTCCCGCTGGCGCGTATTTTTTGGCATGGCGGCAGTGGGGGGGTGCCTTGGGCTGTACGATGGATTTTTTGGTCCTGGTACGGGAACCTTTCTGATTATTGCGTTTACAACTGTGCTGGGCTTTGATTTGAAGCGAGCCTGCGGCAACACAAAAATTGTGAATCTGACTACCAATGTGGCAGCGCTGCTTGTGTTTGTGCAGGCTGGGCAGGTGTATTATGAGGTGGCTGTCCCAGCTGCATTGTGTTCGGTGGCCGGTAACTGGCTGGGCAGCGGGCTGGCAATCAGAAAAGGTGCGAAATTTGTGCGCCCTGTGATGATTTTTGTATTATGTTTGCTTCTCATTAAAATTTTATATGATTTTTTTGTAACAGCGCTGTGATGCACGGCGCTGTTTTTATTTGCATAAAGTATAGTATTTGAGAGCCGAGGTGTGGAACAATGAGTGAACGGTTTCAGGCAGGAGATTATGTGACGCGGATATCACACAAAAAAGATGTGCTGTTTCGCATTGAATCGATTCAGACACAAAACGGAAAAAAGATTGCGCTGCTGAAAGGTGTGGATTTGCGCCTGTGCGCCGATGCGCCGCTGGAAGATTTGCTTGTGCCTACAGCCCAGGAGATTAACAAATTCCGGCAGGTATATGTAAAGCGAAGCACCGATCTGGTGCGAGGGATTGAGCGGCGCCGCAAGGATACAGTCAGTGATTTTTTATCGCGGGCTAAAATTAATTATAAAAAGAACGAGTGTCATCAGCTGGAAGTATTTGAACTGCCTGGTACAGTGCTGCATATTGATGGAGATAAAGAATATCTGGATTTGTGCCTGTCAACCTATCGGCAGTTAAACATTCGTGCAACCGGTTTTTTTATCCCGGAAGAACGCCAGCCGGAGCAGGTAAAAGCTTTGCTGATGGAATTTACACCGGACATTCTGATTTTAACAGGCCATGACGGGTTACTGAAAAACAAGAAGAACTTCTCTAATCTGGAGAACTATCGAAATTCAGGTCATTTTGTGCGGGCCGTGCGAAAAGCCCGCGAATTCGAAGCAGGCCGTGACGATTTGATTATCTTTGCCGGCGCCTGCCAGTCACACTATGAGGCACTGATTCGTGCCGGTGCCAACTTTGCCTCATCGCCGCGCCGTGTGCTGATTCATGCCTATGACCCGGTGTTTATCGCGGAGAAGGTGGCATTTACGCCGTTCAATCAGATGGTGGCCATCAAAGAAGCACTGAACGATACTGTCACTGGTGTAGACGGTGTGGGAGGGATTGAGACACGGGGGAGATTGAGAATCGGCTACCCCAAATCCCCGTACTAGGGCTTGTCTTTTTTTCTTTTGGGTGCGTTGTTTTCAAATTCGCTTGCTCGCGTAGGGAAACACGCGTCGTTTCACAAATTTGAAAGTCGCCTTTGGTTTATCGTATTGCATATCATCTATTGAATAATCATAATTTTCGAAAAAATATATGGAATAATATTGACACGTATAGTATCAGCATATATAATATATCTTTTATATTTGACAATGACAGGTTTGTCCGCTATAATATATTCTGTAAGTATGAATTACAGCTTATGAACAGGAGGGTGGTAAACTTGTCAACCAGTAAGAAAGTCTCCAAGGTGCAGGAAGCGCTGTCGCAGTATATCGGCAGTGATGTGAAGCTGAAAGCCAACAGCGGACGCCGCAAATTTATCGAGCGTACCGGTGTGCTGGAAGGTACATACTCCAATCTGTTTGTGGTGCGGGTAGAAGAAAAATCGGTGGAACGCAAAATGTCCTTCAGCTATGCTGATTTGTTAACCGGCAATGTGGTGCTGGTCATCCATCGCGACGGAAAAGATTACCGGCTGGTCGTGAACCAGAACTAAATAAACGTTAGAATGATGCTGTCATGCAAAATGTGTGGCGGCATTTTTATTTTTTAAAACCTATTGACAAAAGATTTAAAATATATTATTGTATTAATATAGTAATACAATTTAAGTAAAAAGGAGAGATTGATGATGAAAAAGAAAAGTTACGTTTGCCCGAAATGCGGCTGCACCAGATATGAAGATGACCAGTTTCAGGCCACTGGAGGCAATTTTGCCAAAATGTTTGATGTGCAGAATAAGAAGTTTATTACCATCAGCTGTAAAGAATGCGGCTATACAGAATTGTACAAAGAGAAAAGCAGCCTGAATATTTTGGACTTTCTGATTCAGTAAAGGCAGGGTGATGGTATGGAATTTCAGTCCAACATTCCGATTTATCTGCAGCTGATGGATATGATGAAACTGCAGATTGTATCCGGGAAACTACAGCCCGGCGAGAAATTGAAATCGGTGCGGGATCTGGCGATGGAATACGGTGTCAACCCGAACACCATGCAGAAGGCACTGGCCGAGCTGGAAGGCGATCATCTGCTGTATACCATGCGTACCGCTGGCCGGTACGTGACAGAAGATGCGGCGTTAATCGGGAAACTGCGGGAGGAATTAGCAGCGGAACGAATTGACCATTTCTTTGTGGAACTGGGCAGATTCGGTTTCAGCAAAGAGGAAATAAAGCAGCTGTTAGAGCGTTATATGGAGGAGAGGATAGAAGATGACAGCACTGGTACAGTTTAAACATGTAACCAAACAGTATGGCGGGAAAAAAGCTCTGGATAATGTAAGTTTTACATTAGAACCGGGCAAAATCTACGGTCTGTTAGGGCCAAATGGCAGCGGCAAATCTACCGCTATTAAAATTATCAACGATTTACTCAAGCCTACATCAGGCATGGTACTGATAAACGGGGCAAAACCGGGGGTGGAAAGCAAAAAAATAATTTCCTATCTGCCCGACCGCAATTATCTGAACGACTGGATGAAAGTGGAGGATGCCTTTAAACTGTTTGAGGATTTTTATAAGGACTTTGACCGCACCCGGGCTGAGGAGATGCTGAAAAGCTTAAATATTGCGTCTGATGCCCGGCTGAAAACTTTATCAAAGGGCACGCTGGAAAAGGTGCAGCTGATTTTAATTATGGCCCGCCGCGCAAAGCTTTACGTGCTGGATGAGCCAATTGCCGGTGTGGACCCTGCGGCCCGTGATTATATTCTGCAGACCATTCTCAGCAATTACGGGGAGGACAGTTCCATTTTAATCTCCACACACCTGATTACAGATATCGAAAAAGTGCTGGATGAGGTGCTGTTTTTACAGAACGGACGTATTGTATTAAGCGGTGCTGTGGATGACATCCGTGCCGAACACGGTAAATCCATCGACGGCTTATTCCGGGAGGTGTTCAAATGTTAGCAAAATTACTGAAATACGAGATAAAAGCTTCTGCCCGCACGCTGATTCCCCTTTATATCGGCACACTGATTGTGGCTCTGGTGTGCAGTATTCAAATCATGCTGTCTATTAACAGCAGCAATGGCAATTTTGCTATGGCTGTTGGTTCGTTTGAAGCAAACAATACATTGACTGGCATTCTGTTTCTGCTGTTTTTCGGTTTATGCGTTGCCATTACCGTATTGACCATTATGACAGTCATTCAGCGATTTAATCACAGTTTAATCGGGGATGAAGGGTATCTGATGTTCACATTGCCGGTAACCCATACACAGTTATTAAGCAGCCAGTTAATTGCTGCCATGCTGTGGTCGATTATCGGGATATTTGTCATGTTTTTGTCCTCGATGATAATTTCATTTTCCGGTGTCATGTTAGGCTGGGATGAACTTAACCTGAATACGATTAACTGGAATCAGATTGCAGATATCATCCAGACTGCTATCCAGCCGATGCTCATATCCGTCATTTATGGATTTTTCAGTCTGGCGTCTGCCATTTTACTTGTCTATTTAAGTATCATGATTGCTCAGACGGAAAAACTGAATAATCATCGTGTCGCGGTGGCAGTCATTTTATTCTTTGTGATTGGCTGGATGTTCAGTGGTGTGGAAAGTATTCTGTTCCCGGAAATCCGTAACATTGCTGCACCGGATGGTTTCCATATCAGTGACGATTTTATGTGGGCATATAATATGGCGATGGCCTGCCAGATTGCTTTCGAAGCGGTGAAATGTGTCATCTGTTTTATTGGTACAAAGTGGCTGATGCAGAATAAACTGAATCTGTAATTTCATACATTCTTACGGGGCGGCAGAGGCTGTCCCGTTTTTGCGTTATCATGGATTTTTGCGCCGGAATATGGTATAGTGATAGCAAATCTGTTTGCGGGGTGTTACTATGGCCGATATTTTAAAAAACGACTGGGCGCAGTATTTAAACGAGGAATTTGAAAAAGAGTATTATATCAAATTGCGGAAGTTTTTAGCGGAGGAATATCGCACCAAGACCATTTATCCGGATATGTACGATATTTTTAATGCGCTGCATTATACAGCATACCATGATGTAAAGATTGTGATTTTAGGGCAGGACCCGTATCACGGGCCGCGGCAGGCGCACGGCTTGAGTTTTTCCGTGCAGCCGGGGGTGGCAATCCCGCCGTCGCTGGTGAATATTTACAAAGAATTGAACAGTGACCTGGGCTGTTATATCCCAAACAACGGCTATTTAAAATCCTGGGCGGATCAGGGTGTGCTGCTGTTAAACACATCGCTGACGGTGATTGCCAACAAGGCCAACTCTCATCAGAAAATTGGCTGGGAAATATTCACCGACCGTGTGATTCAGGTGCTGAACGACCGTGAAGACCCGGTCATTTTTATTCTTTGGGGCGGAAATGCCCGCAGTAAGAAAAAATATATCGATACGGCGCGCCATTATATCATCGAGTCGGTGCATCCAAGCCCGCTGTCGGCCTATAATGGCTTCTTCGGGAGCAAACCGTTCAGCCGAGCCAACGAGCTGCTGGTGCAGATGGGCAAAACGCCGATTGACTGGCAGATACCGAACATCTAGACGATGTAAACCCGGAAAACATGAAAACAATGAGACCTTCCTGAAAAATATCAGGGGGGTTTTCTTTTATGCTGCGCTGTGAACCGTGTGACACATGTGAACTTTTTTTCAGAAAGTATTTCTACTTTATTCTGTTCTATAAAGAGTTTTCCTCAAAAATGTGTCACATCTACCGCAAACTTATTGGTTGAGCGAAACTATGTGCCACCAATGTGTCACAAACTGTCACATAGTTTCGTATGAGCGTGCGGTGATGCCGCTCAAAGACAAAGAAAAAACGCTTACCGCATTGCGATAAGCGTTTTTCTGGTGCCTCGAGCCGGAATCGAACCAGC
>JAFYPD010000084.1 GCA_017547685.1 Peptococcaceae bacterium | reverse complement strand
GCCATACTATCCCCTGTTGCCAGGTTGGTAGGCATAATGCTGGTAAACAGGAATGTCAGCAAAATCAGATAGGCCATCCACTTTTTATTTTTCGAGAAATAATTCATATTGTTTCCTCCTTTCCTCTTAGATTTATTTCCCGCGCATCGCTCGGCACGATACATCGCTAAAAAGCTTCTGTTCTGTTTTGTGCCCATCAAACGGTTTACGCCGTCGCCAGGGTTAACCTGCGCCTACTGCTTCGCTTTGAGCGGCCTGTGCACATGGTTCCGGCTGCGGCAATGCACTGTCCATTAATTTCACTAACTCCAATGCACTGCGAAACGACACTTCTTTTCCTTCATCGGTCCAACGGACTTTGCCTTGCCAGCTGGCTCCCTGCCTGAAGAGCACTTTTACTTTAAAAGTGGCGATTGCTTCCTGATTCGGACTCAGCAGCAGCTGTTTTGCGATACTTGCCCGTTCCAGTTTTTTAGGGATTTTATCAAATCTGCGGGCGCGGATTGACGCCTGAGGGCTGCCCATTTCATCCATCAGATCCTCCATTAACAGGAGAAGCCGGGTGAGGTTCTCAAAAACAATCTCCTCGCCGTAATACGGATTGTAAAATGTTCCCTGCGGATTTTTGTCCCGATAACTGTAAATGCGTATGATACTGGTTCGCATGTCTTCAGGTACCACGTTCCGTGAAGCAATTGACATAGATTCACCTCCTGTTTCCGGCCTCCGGTTTGGTACTGGCACGGTACAAACCGGTTCAACCATCGTTTTAATAACAGAGTTACTTGTATCACTTTCTCTGTTATGATACCTATTATAACGAGTTCCAGTTACACTTCTGTTACATTTTTAAATATTTTGTATTGAAAAGTTACCAGATTTCAAATACAGCAAAAAATTTTGTTATTGATATCTAAAAATTTATCTTATGTATTATGCAGCCAGTCACCGCACTGCGCTGCAAAAACGGATTGCTGCATGAAAAAACGCCCTGCCCGATATCCTCAGGCAAGGCGTTATAAAAAAATTCCACTTCGCATATCCGCAAAGTGGAACTTTTCATTTTTATTCTTCTGTTTTTTCCGAACGACACATGCAGATTCGGTTCAGCACGCGTACCAGCATTTCGTGAAACGCGGCCTGTTCTTCTGCTGTTAAATCCTGCAGCATATGGCCTTCTAACGCAAGCAGATTGGCGCGCACACTGCTGCTGACCTCCAGCGCTTTTGGCGTTAACTCAATATATTTGGAGCGCCCGTCGCCCGGGTTGGCCACACGGTCGATAAACCCTTTGGATTCCATCCGTTTCATTAAGCCGGTCACTGTGGGGTTACTGAGCTTGAAATGGTATTCCAGATCACGCTGGTTCACCGGATGGTCGGCAGCTTCCAGATAAATTAAAATGCTGGCCTGCGCCGGTGTTAAACCGTACCGGCCCGCTTCACGCTGCAGATTGTTTTCAAAAGCAATGGAAAGCTGTTTAAACAGCAAACCGTAAGAGCAGTTTTCTTTTGTCATAAGCATCACACTTTCTGTTTCTTCCTGATCATTTATATTATAATCGAAAAACCGCGTGAGGGCAAACAGCTTTTCACAATTCTAGTGCAGAATCAGGTTGCAAATGTAAAATCTTAATAAAATTCACACATTTTTTTCACAGAAGTGTGTTATACTGTAACCGATAGTTTATCTATGACAAACGAAAGAGATGTGACTTATCATGAAATTAAAAAAACCGGCTGCCATACTCTGCACGGCGGCATTGCTTTTTTCCACCGCATCGCCTGCACTGGCAAACATAAAAACCGATGAAATCGGGGCCGCCACCACAATCTATCAGGAATACCTCTCCAATGGTGCGCTGGGGGAAATCCGGCTGAATACCAACGTGGCCGGCAGAAATCCGGAAGCGGAAAAATATATCGGCACTGCACTGGACTTATCCACCCGGCTGGTGCCATTCAGCCTGGATGCCGGTATGACGTATTATGCCAATGTAAATCCAACTACATTTTTTGTTACGTTCCACGGGCGGGACTATAACGATTTGAACCAGTATGTGCAGGCCAAAGCCAAAGAAATTGCAGCTCACGCCGCAATTTATAATACCGATTACGAAAAAGTGCGCTACATCAACAATTATCTGGTAGATCATTGTGAATACGTGCCGGAAGCGGTAGAAAACCCCGACGATTACACCAGGGCGTTTACCACATTCGGCTGCTTAATTGAGGGCAAAGCGGTATGCGAGGGCTATGCCAACAGTGTACAGCTGCTGTGCGAGATGCTGAATATTCCGTGTATGAAGGTGACCGGCACGGCCTACGGCGGCGACCATATCTGGAATGCCGTGTATCTGAACAACAAATGGTGGATGCTGGATGTAACGTTTAACGACCCGATGGGAAACCAGAGCAGCAGCGACCGCTGGTCGTACTTTCTGCTGGATATGGACACGTTCCGGCAGAAAGGCACCCATGAATACGACCAGTACGCGTTTGAAATGAGTAAAGAAATCTACACCGGCCACACAGAAGGCCAGCGCAATGTAACCGTGCCATTTGATACTCTGTCACTGCGCAATGCTTACAGCGGCGATGCGCCGGATGCCAGCCTTGCAGCAAAGCCGAACAGCAGCCAGCCGGAAGAAGAAACAGAGCAGAAGAAGCAGCCGCCTGCCAAAGAACAGCCGGGTACCGACGCGCCTGTTGTAATCAGCCAGGTAACAGAGGCCAGAGCCTCTGACCTGAAAGACCTGGGGCTGTTCGCGGGTGATGAAGGCGGGTTCCGCCTGGCAGATACCATGACCCGTGTGGAAATGGGCGTGATGGTGATGCGCATGCATGACGGCATCACGGCACTGCGGGAAAACGGTGATTATTATGCGCAGGTCTGCCCGTTCACCGATGTGCCGCAGTGGGCCAAATCATCTATCGGCTTCCTGTACGACAACAACTTAGCGGCTGGCCAGAGTGCCGCCGCCTTTGGCACCGGCGAAGTGACAAAACGGGATTATGCAGTTATGATGCTGCGTGTACTGGGTATTGAGCACAGCTACGAAGATGCACTGGCCATTGCTGTTACCCACGGTATTTTAACGGAGGAACAGGCCAGCGGCAGCGCCACAGCTCTGCGCGCCGATATTGTGGACATGACCTTCGTCACCCTGCAATTGTTAGAAGAGCAGCAGAAAATGAGCAATAAACAGCCGGCAGCATAACGATTTACAACAAACAGCAAAACAAAATGCACCTGAGAGAACAATTCTCCCGGGTGCATTTTTTCATCATACAAGGTGCGCTCATCTTTCAGATGAATATACATACAGATTCATCCTCCTGATTTTACCTGATTCTGTGATTTATTCTGTTTTTGTTCTCTCAATGTGCACCGTTTCCGCCCGGCGGCCATTGCTGCGTGTGACTGTTACATGCAGCCCTTCCACCTGAACGCTGTCGCCCTCGGCAGGAATTTTCCCCAGCAGCTCCATCAGCCAGCCGTTTACCGTAATCACATCAAATTCCCGTTTCCTGCCTAAAAAATCAAATAGTTCTTCCACATTGCAGGTACCGGTTACCTGATAGCTGCCGTCTTCTAAAACCTGAATATCGTCACTGACGGTATCGTATTCATCCCAGATATCGCCCACAATTTCTTCTAAAATGTCTTCCATGGTCACCAAACCGGCAGTGCAGCCAAACTCATCAATGACTACTGCAATATGCTGTTTGTCGCGCTGCAGTTCTTTCAGCAAATCGCCGATTTTTTTATGTTTGCTGGCAAACACGGCCGGCCGCACCACGTCTTCTAATTTCTGTCTGCCGTGCAGCACAAAGCGGTGAAAATCTTTCTGATACAGGATGCCATTCACCTGGTCTAAATCGCCGTTATGAATCGGCAGACGGGAATAGCCGCTGTCCATAAATACAGCCTCGATTTCATCATTGCTCATTTCCGTGGAAATACTTACAATTTCAATACGCGGTGTGAAAATGTCCTGCACTTCCAGGTTGGTGAACCCGATCGCGCTGCGGATTAACGACCCCTCCTGGGCATCAATGGTGCCGCCCTGCTCCACTTCATCAATATAGGTCAGCAGTTCAGCTTCTGTGATGTTCTGATCGCCGCCGCTTTTGATAATTCTGGACAGCAGCTTTTTCCACAGCCCGAACAGCCAGTTCACCGGCATCAGAAGTTTTACCAGCACACGCAGAACCGGCGCAGACCACATCGCAAATTTTTCCGGCGACTCCTTGGCAATACTTTTGGGAGATATTTCTCCAAAAATCAGCACAACGATGGTTGTTACAATGGTAGCCGCCCCCGGGCCCTGCGCCTCGCCCAGCAGACCGATAAACAGCACCGTTGCCATCGAAGAACACAGAATATTTACCACATTGTTCCCCACCAGAATGGTGGATAAAATATCATCGTAGTTATCCAGCATGTTTAACACCAGCTGTGCTTTGCTGTTTCCCTGGTCAGCCATACTTTTAATACGCACTTTATTCAGCGAGGAGAAGGACATCTCTGTAGCCGAAAAATATGCCGAGATAATCATACATCCAATGATAATGATTAATGTTGTATTCATGTTTCAAACCCTTTCTGTTTTGTTAAAAAAATAGTTCCAGCAAATATACCTGTTTCCCTTCTATTTTGCGGAATTTTTCGTGTTATAAAACAAAAAGCAGAGATGGCTTTCCTCTCTGCTTTCAATTTCATTTACGGATAACACTTTTTCCTTGTTTCGGGCTGCAGGAACAGATTGTTATCTTTCCATATGACAGTATCTATTTTTTATCAAATTTTTTGCTGCTGGCCGCAACTACACTACTTAATGCCAGAAGTGCCAGCAAGTTTGGAAATACCATCATCCCGTTAAACAGGTCGGCCAGTTCCCAAACCAGGTCTACTTTTAATTTAGAACCAACTACGATAAAAATCAGTACGATAGACGAGTAGATTTTTACAGCATTTTCACCAAACAGGTACTTGACATTTACTGCGCCGAAGAAATGCCAGCCCAGAATGGTGGAACCTGCAAAGAACAACAGGCAGATTGCCACAAAAATATCGCCAAAGCCGCCCATTTGGGAAGTAAATGCCGCCTGGGTCAGCGCGATACCGGTTTTGCCGGAAGACAATACTCCGGTAGATAAAATTGCAAATACGGTCATATTTAAAACGACAAAGGTATCGATAAATACGCTCATCATAGCTGTTAAACCCTGTTCATGCGGATTTTTTGCCGCTGCACGTGCGTGCGCATGCGGTGTGGAACCCATCCCGGCCTCGTTGGAGAACAGTCCGCGTGCCACCCCGTAGCGAATGGCCTGCTGTACGGTAATACCCAGTGCACCGCCGCCCATAGCAGACGGGTCAAATGCACACACAACAATCATGTTTAATACATGCGGAACTTCTGTAATGTTCAGCCCGATTACAATCAGGCTGCCTGCAATATAGAACAATGCCATAAACGGCACAACTTTTTCAACAAAAGCTGCCAGCCGTCTGGTACCGCCAATAAAGATAAACGCTGCGAAAATGGCAAGTAATACACCGATGATAATCGGCTGGAATTCGATGCCGCGGCTGGCAAAGACTTCGGCAAATGCACTGCCGATAGAGTTGGACTGTACCATGTTGCCCATAAAGCCCAGGGCGAAAATAATCAATACTGCAAAGACGGTTGCCAGTACTTTGCCCAGTGTCCCTTTAAAAGCTGCCTGAATATAGTAAACAGGCCCCCCGGTCACTTCACCGTCTTTTGTGGTGGTTTTATAGGTCTGTGCCAGAGTTGCTTCCCCGTAGATGGTAGCCATCCCGAAGAATGCACTCATCCACATCCAGAAAATTGCCCCCGGCCCCCCGGATACCAGCGCGGTTGCTGCACCGGTTAAGTTCCCGGTACCAACCTGCGCAGCAATAGCGGTTGTTAACGCCTGGAACGGTGTCATTTCCCCTTCTTTGCGTTCGCCGCCTTTAAACTTTATGTGACCAAAAAGCAGCTTTGCTGCTTCCCCAAATTTTCTCACCTGAATGAATTTCAGGCGAAATGTGTAGTAAATGCCGGTACCGCACAGCAAGGTCAATAACACCGGCCCCCACAACACACTGTTGATGCTTTGCACCAGTTCTAACATATTTCATTCTCCTCTCCGTCTGTTTTCGGTTGATTTTGAATTTTTTGATGAAAACAGACACAAAAAATAAAGAGCTGATAATTTTATCAGCTCCCCGAAGAGTAGAACATCGCATCTGGCAGATTTCTGCCGCCCGAATTTTCTATGCCCTGTCCTTTTGCCTGAGAGATTCACAAGCGATGTGTCTGCGCATACACCCGCTTATGGTACACCTTCGGCGCTCTTTAAAAGATAGAGACTCTCCAGAGATAGTTGCGTGAAAACTGTTTTGAATTTCCAACAACGTATTATACTTTAGCATCACCATCAAAAAAAGGCAATAGGAATTCTGTATTATTTTTCGAATATAGTTTAAAAATTTTTATGCCAGAACACAAGAATATAATTTATACAGAAGCAATCTGTTTTTACATCATGGACATTTTATTAAAATATATGTATTTCAACTCAATTTCCAAAACACATGTCTATGATTTAAAGGCACATGTTCTGCTTGATCAATGAAAGCCGCATTCTTTTTCACCGCTGACTTTATCCCGGGCACAACCTCAACAGACAGATAAAAAAGCAGTCCGCCTTTTGGCGGACTGCTTTCAGCAGAATACAGTCAGATATGCTCTGCTCTCTTATTTGTTACATTCCAGGTTGTATTTTTTACGCGGAGTGTAATGTGTGTGCAGTAATTCATGAGATTTATGACCCAGAGGTTCACCCAGGAAGTTTTCATAAACCGCTGTGATGAATGGGTTTTCATGAGATTTACGGATGGTCAGCTGTTCGTCATCGGTGTACAGACCTTTTGCACGCAATACACGGTAATCTTCTGTCAGTTTGGTTCTGGTCAGAGCGTCAACGATTGGTGTACCGCCGCCGCCTACGCAGCCGTTTGGACAAGCCATGATTTCGATAAAGGTGTAATCCGCTGTACCAGCTTTCACTTCTTCCATAATTTCTTTTGCACGTGCCAGTGTGTTTGCAATGGCAACTTTTACAGGTGTACCGTCTAAATCGATGGTAGCTTCTTTAATTTCACCCATAGTGCCGCGAACATCTTCCAGTTCTAAGCGAGGCAGCGTTTTGCCGGTTACCACTTCATATACGGTACGCAGAGCAGCTTCCATAACGCCGCCGGTTGTACCGAAAATGGTAGCAGCACCAGTACCCAGACCCATTGGTGCATCGCATTCTTCGTCCGGCAGGTTCACAAAGTCGATACCAGCCTGTTTAATCATACGAGCGATTTCACGAACAGTGATAACAGCATCTACATCTCTGTAACCGCTGTCGCACAGTTCCGGACGAGCTGCTTCATATTTTTTCGCAGTACATGGCATGATAGATACGCTGTAGATAGCAGCAGGATCAATGCCGTCTGTCTGTGGATAGTAGGTTTTTACCATTGCACCGAACATCGCCTGTGGAGATTTTGCGGTGGACAGGTGACCCAACTGTTCTGGGTAGTGGTTTTCGCAGTATTTTACCCAGCCTGGAGAACAGGAAGTAATCATTGGCAGTGTACCGCCGTTCTGCAGACGATCCAGCAGTTCGTTCCCTTCTTCCATGATGGTTAAGTCAGCAGACCAGTTTGTATCAAATACTTTATCGAAGCCCATTCTTCTCAGAGCCGCAACCAGTTTACCGGTGGAGATTGTGCCGTACGGCAGACCGAATTCTTCACTGATAGCAATACGTACAGCTGGAGAGAACTGAACAACAACGTGTTTGTTATCGTCAGCCAGAGCATCCCATACTTTCTGGGTGTCGTCTTTTTCTGTTAATGCGCCGACTGGACATACGTTGATACACTGACCGCACAGGGTACAGTTGATATCATCCAGTGCATGACCGAATGCAGGCCCAACAGTGCTGTTGAAACCGCGGCCGATGCCGCCCAGAATATTAACGCCCTGAATATTCTTACATACCGCTTCACAACGGCGGCAGTATACGCATTTGTTTGGATCGCGAACGATAGCTACGCTGCGGTCATCAACAGGGAATGTACTCTGTTCACCGGAGAAGCGGATTTTACGGATACCCATCTGATGAGCCAGCTGCTGCAGTTCGCAGTTACCGCTGCGCACACAGTTCAGACAGTCAGCAGGATGGTTGGATAACAGCAGTTCAACAACGCCTTTTCTGGCTTCACGAACTTTTGCTGTATTTGTCATTACTTCCAGACCTTCTCTAACCGGATATACGCAGGAAGGCTGCAGAGCTTTTGCACCTTTTACTTCAACCAGACATACACGGCAGGCACCAATCTGGTTAACGTCTTTTAAATAACATAATGTAGGAATATTAATGCCGGCTTTCTGTGCTGCCTGCAGGATAGTGGAACCTGCTTCAACCTGCACGGAAACGCCATCGATAACAACATTTACCATTTCCACAAAAATCACCCCTTCTATTAACCTCTGGAAATTGCGCCGAATCTACATTTTTCAATACAGCTGCCGCATTTAATACATTTGGAGGTATCAATTTTATGCGGCTCACGAACAGTACCGGAGATTGCGTTAACTGGGCAGTTACGCGCACAGGCGGTACAACCTTTACATTTTTCAGGGTCAATCTGATACTGTAACAGGCTCTTACATACGCCAGCAGGACATTTCTTGTCGATAATGTGTGCTTCGTATTCGTCGCGGAAGAATTTCAGTGTAGCCAGAATCGGGTTTGGAGCGGTCTGACCCAGTGCACACAGTGCAGAACTGCTGATGGTACGAGCCAGTGTTTCCAGATTATCAATATCTTCCATGGTACCGTCACCACGGGTGATTTTATCTAAGATTTCCAGCATACGTTTGGTACCGATACGGCATGGCGGACATTTCCCGCAGGATTCATCCTGTGTAAATTCCAGATAGAATTTCGCGATATCAACCATACAGGTTGTTTCGTCTAATACAATCAGACCGCCGGAACCCATCATGGAACCAGCTGCTACTAATGTATCGAAGTCGATTTCAGTATCCAGTGCGCTGGCTGGCAGACAGCCGCCGGAAGGACCGCCGGTCTGTGCAGCTTTGAATGCTTTGCCGTCTGGAATACCGCCGCCGATATCATAAATCATTTCTCTTAATGTTGTACCCATTGGTACTTCAACCAGACCGATGTTGTTTACTTTACCAGCCATAGCGAATACTTTGGTACCTTTGGAACCTGCAGTCCCAACGGAAGCAAACCAGTCGCCGCCTCTTGTGAAGATAACCGGAATGTTAGCCAGTGTTTCTACGTTGTTTACGAAGGTTGGTACGCCCCATAACCCTTTTTCAGCAGGGAATGGCGGACGCGGACGCGGTTCGCCGCGTTTCCCTTCTACGGAAGTCAGCAGTGCTGTTTCTTCCCCGCATACAAACGCACCTGCACCTAAACGGATGTCAACATCGAAGCTGAAGCCGGTACCCATAATGTTTTCGCCTAACAGACCAGCTTCACGCGCCTGTGCGATAGCAACTTCCAGACGATGTACAGCGATTGGATATTCCGCACGTACATAGATGAAACCATGGGTAGCACCGATTGCATAACCACCGATCGCCATAGCTTCCAGAATGCTGTGCGGGTCACCTTCCAGAACGGAACGGTCCATGAATGCACCTGGGTCACCTTCGTCGGCATTTACTACTACATATTTTTCAGCAGACTGATACCCTGCTGCAAATTTCCATTTCTTCCCGGTTGGGAACCCTGCACCGCCGCGACCGCGGATGCCGGATTTTTCTACTTCTGCAATTACTTCTGCAGGAGTCATTTCTGTTAAAGCTTTCCCTAAACCCTGGTATGCATCATGAGCGATTGCTTCGCCAATGTTTTCCGGGTCGATGGTGCCACAGTTACGCAGAGCAACACGTTTCTGTTTCTGGAAGAAAGGAATGTGGCTCATATCCGGCGCTTTTTTGTTCTGACCAGGAATATCATACAGCAGACGTTCTACCAGCTGCCCGCCTTTTAAGTGTGTTTCCACAATTTCAGCAACGTCTTCCACTTTTACATGATGGTAGAAAGTACCTTCCGGATATACTACCATGATTGGCCCTAAGCTGCAGAACCCGAAACAACCGGTCTGTACAACGTCAATTTCTTTATCCAGACCAGCTTCTGCCAGCTGTTTAATCAGGGCTTCTTTTACATGCATACTGTTGGAGGAGCTGCAACCTGTACCAGCGCAGATCATTACGTGATGTCTTGCCAGGTTCGCAGAGCCTGGAGCCTGACCATCACGAACAGCGATTTTCGCACGTTCCGCTGCCTGTAAAGCTTTTAATTCTTCAAAACTTTTAATTTTATTCATTACTCCACACCTCCTGTTAGATCTGTTCAGCAGCTTTGATTTCAGCAATCAGAGCTGGAATATCTTCTGGTACTAAATGACCGTGAACTTTATCATTGATTGTAATAACCGGAGCCAGGCCGCAAGCACCTACGCAGCGGCAGCATTCAATGCTGAACAAACCATCTTCGGTGGTTTCCCCAACGCCGATGCCCAGTTCTTCCTGCAGTTTTTCTAACAGCTTGCCAGAGCCTTTTACATAACATGCTGTCCCCAGACAGACATTAAATGTGTATTTTCCTTTTTTGTTCATTGTAAATAACGCATAGAATGTCACTACACCATAAATTTCACTCAAAGGTATATCCATTTTTTCTGCAATGTAAGCCTGGACTTCTTCCGGCAAGTAGCCGAAAATCCCCTGTGCTTTATGCAGTACGCTGATTAAGCTGCCTCTTTGGTCTTTATGCTGCTCAATCACATTGTCAAGCTGTGCAAATAATGCTTCATTGTGTCCGCCACATGTACAAGCCATATTTTTGTCCTCCCTTAAATTAATCTGAATCTTAACAATAATCTAACTTGATTACTGGTGAAGCTTATATCCATATTAAAGCGCATTTTTACCCAAAAAGAAAGCATTTTATACGCATTTAATAATAAATCTTATCAATAATAGTGGTCGAAATTTTCGTACATTTTTTCACGAAACATAATTTTTGTGCATTTATCGCGTCTTTCAGGCGTCCCTCTCCCGCCGACACTTATCCTTCATGGAAGCACATTGTATAATTATTACACCCGTTACTATTTAACAAAAACAGTTCACCGCTGTTCCCGCGTAAGAAATTCCTGCAATCAAACTATGCCGCAGGAATCAGGCATATGAATCAATATCGTTCCTGATGGAAAATTTTAATAAATTGCTCCTGCCTCATATAATTGTATCTGTTTGTTTTTATATTATGCTATAGTTTATTCCAATATCGAATATGTAACTTCTGCCATTATGAGAGACTGTTGTTTAAAACAGAATATAAATTTTCATCTGCAAACCAGAAAAAAAGAAAAAGAGGATAAAAAATATCTGAAAATAAATTGAACCAGTCAAAAGAGGGAGCAAAAAGAGGAAGTGAAATTATTAAAAACAAAAAAATTTATCTGTGTCCGGACAACCTGAAAAAGCAGAGAAAAAATCAAAGCAGAGCCCTGTATCCTGGAACTCTGCTTTGATTTTTCTGCCGGCAGCACCGGTTACCAGTTTAATTCTTGGCCGCAGAATACAATGCGGTCAATCTGATCCAGCTGAACCGGATACGGGAAAGTGTACTGATACTGCATCTGCACATGATTGCTGCCTGAACCGCTGCGTTCTACTTCCAGTTCGGTTCCATCTTTCAGCCAGACATGCAGTGCAGCATTTTTTAACTGCAGATAGGCGATATGATTTATTTTTGTCGCATTTAGAGTAATACTCAACGGCGAAACTTCTATTTTTGTCAACAGGAAATCTTTTTCACCAATCGTTAGCGTTTTCCACTGCCACATAGAAACCGTACTGTCCTTTTTCGGAACATGCAGTTCAATTTTCCATGGCCCATCGGCTAAATGATTTACGCCAATGATTTGTTGTTCCGCATCAACAATATTCGATATCAGATGTTCAAACTCCAGCGTAAGCCTCTGCCCTGCCAGCTGATTGCGAGCCGAAAAATCCAGAATCATGGTAAGCCGATTGTCATTCTGATTTTCATCAGGCAGCGTATAAATGGTATATCCATGACTGCTCATCTTTTCCATCTGCACCCGAACAGTATCAAACAGCACCAGATTCTCATCGAGTACAGTATCTTCCGGCCCCTCTACTTCAAGTAACATCCATGTATTGTGGCGGTCACTGATGGCCTCCCGCAAAGTAACCGTATAGCCATCCGCATGTGCCGTCACATGAAGCTGCGTATTCATGGCATTCAGCTGTGCAATTTGCGACTGGCTGTCCGCATGCAGTGCCTGCAGCAATCGGGTATCGGTTGAAAAGGTGGCAATGGCTGCTGTGCCCAGCGATAACACCAGTGCACAGGAAGCCAGTACAGTAAAAAACCGTCGCCCCCGTTTTTTTTGCGTCTGCTTTGCCGGAGCATCTATTGCCTGATGCACGGTATTGCTTTGCGGAATTTGCGTTTTCTGCAGCACATGCATATTCCGTATTGCCAGCTGCTGTATGTTTTCTTTGCGGAAAAGAAAATCCGATTCCAGCGCTGCCATCTCTTCTAACTGGCAAGGCGCTATCACATCATCCAGATGCATCAGATCTTTGATGCTGCTCATCGAACCACTCCTTTCTCTATCAGCTGCCGCCGCAATTTCTGACGCCCGCGGTACAGCTTATTCTCCACCTGTTTCACAGATAAATTTAAACGCGCGGCTATCTCTTTCGTCGACAGTTCTAAAAAATACCGATACACAAAAATCTCCCGGTCAGGCGGAGGGAGCCCATCCACAACATGCCGCAGCACGCTTGCATTCTGTTCTCGTGCCAGCATATCGTCAAGATTCAAATCCAGCTGCAAATCCAGTTCTTCTATCGGCAGATGATTTGCCTGATGCTGTGTTTTTCTTCTGTAATCCAGTGCCGTATGGCGGGCAATCCCGTACAGCCACGAGGCCAGCGATACGCCGCGATTCTCATCAAAGCGCGCCGCACTTTGCCACAATCGCACAAATATCTCGGACACACACTCTTCCACTTCCGCATCACGGCCCAGAATGTTCCGTACAATCCAGTGTACCGTTTTGCCATACCGGTCAATCGCAGCACGCAATCCGTCTTCCGGATACTGCAACAGTAATTGCAGTATGTACAGCTCATCTTCTTTCATCGCATACACCCCTCCATTCTGAACATTTGCCTTCCATTTATTCCATTCGCATTTGTTTTTAAAATCACTCGGGAAAATCAAAAATAAAATCAAAACGATAGAACTTTCATCCATTATAAATTGCGTCATACTGTTTGCCAAACAGATTAACACACAACTCGAACCTTGTTGTCCACTCTTTTTTCACAGTAATGCACAAATTTTGACGAATATCCATAGGTTATCCACAAAATTATCCACAAGCAGTGGATAATTTGCATAAGTACAAATCTATTTCATTGTGTCGTACTGAATTGCTTTATCTTGATTTGGTTACAAACGCATAAAATGAGCCTGATTCAGTTGCGCAGCAGGTATAAATTGGGTATCATTACTTTTATCTATTTTATTATCTGCAGTCTGTGTAACAGGCAGCCATAGGCGATGATATTTTTTCTGAAAAAATATCGTCGTTTTTGTTTTCTGCACAGGAATCCTGGCATCAGCTTTCTGATATACATATATTTTTTGTATCCATACAAAATTTTCTGAACTTTTTTCTGTTACAGTTTTTTTCTTCAAAAATGATACTATATATATAAGAAACAGTTCATTTAATAGCAGGTATAATAGCAGGTAAAAAAGGAGTGGCTACTTTGGAAAAACAACATACAAATCTGATTTTACTGACACTGGGGCTCGGCACGCTGATTGGCTCTCTGAATTCTATGATGTTTAATGTAGCATTGCCGACGATGGTTACTTATTTTGATGTGCCTTTATCCACAGTACAGTGGCTGACTTCCGGCTATATGCTGGCAGCAGGGGTGATTATACCAGCGGCAGGCTTTCTGGGGGATCGCATTGGATACAAACGGCTTTTTACGGCGATTCTGTTTTGTGTTCTCACTATTTCCATTATCGGTGCATTCTCCTGGTGCATTGAAATGCTGATTGTTATCCGTCTGCTGTTTGGTTTTACCGGCGGTTTATTATCGCCTCTGGCTCTGGCCATGTTTTATCGGATTCTCCCGGCCAGCCAGCAGACCAAAGCGGCCAGTATCTGGGGCATGGCAACCATGCTGGGTGCCATTCTGCCAACGGTTCTTTCCGGGCTGATTTTAAGTGTAGCAGACTGGCGCTTCCTGCTGTTATTCAATATTCCATTTGCACTGCTGGCCGGTATATTATGTATTTTTGTACTGCCGAAAGATTCGCAGCAGAGCCAGGCAAAACTGGACTTTACCGGCCTGTTTTTAACCTCGATCGGAAGCTTCACCCTGCTGTTTACCTTCAGTAATCTTTCCAAATGGGGCTTATCGGTAAAACTGCTGGTCGGAATTATTCTTGGGATGGGCTGTCTGATTACCTATTACATCCGCAGCCGTCATCGTTCCGATGTGGTTCTGAATCTTGGAGTATTCCAATACCCTCGCTATGTTGCAGCATTTGTCATCAGCGGCATGAATATTATTGCCCTCTGCACGGTTGCTTTCCTGATGCCGCTTCTGCTGCAGAACGGGCTTGGCATTTCTCCGCTGATGACAGGGTTTGTTATGCTTCCATGTTCCATTCTTTCTATGGCAATGATGCCGGTTGCAAGTTCACTGTACAACAAAACCGGTGAAAAACTGCTGACCGCTGCCGCTATTTCTATTATTATATTTGGTTCCATTCCATTCCTGTTTGTGAATCCGTCTACTTCCATTTTACTGCTGATTGCGGCGCTATGTGTTCGCGCATGCGGTATGGGGATGTTCAATCTGGTGGCAACCAATGCACAAATGTCTGCCATTCCGCCGGAATTATCCGGACATGCATCGTCCCTTACCAACTGGTTCCATCAGATGCTGAACGCACTGATGGTTGGCGTGGCCAGTAATATTGTGGACCTGCGTATTAAATCCATGGGAGCTACTACCTCGGATGCCATCGCACTGGTTTATACTTCTACAGTAAATATGATTGTGCTGGTTTCCTGCATAATGTTGCTTTGTATTGTTCCTATCGCATTAAAATTTTTCCGAAGCAGAGAAGAACTGCGCAAATCGTAAAATCGAACCACATTTCCTGGGAAATACATCAGGCGTTTCTCCCGTAATTATTTACCAGGAAATATAATACCGAAAAATAAAAGTGTCATTTTAATCAGAACCAGATTCCCGCCCCGGCTTTGATTGAAATGACACTTTTTTGCAGAAAAACCACTTACATAAAAGCGCGTAAGTGGTTTTTGAATTTAAAAGATACCCCTGGTAAAACAGAGGACGCAGGAAAATTTACGCAGTGCAAGGCGGCTTTTGATTTTTCGAACGACGCGTACTACAGGTACGCAAGGTGAGAAAAATCAAAAACAACACAGCAATGCGTAAATTTAACAAGTCCGTTACTTCCGCGGGATGATTACCTGCATCCGCACCCCCCTCGCATCATTGCAAGGGATTGCAGGAATGGTTTCACTCCCGTTGCGGCATTCCATCTGGCCAATCACAGCCAGGCACAGCGCATCTTCCAGCTCCCGCTTCGCGCCAGCCTCTGCCAGCTGTTCCCGGTATTGCTGTATAATCAGCCTGCGGCTGTCGCCAAGAACCTGGGCGCGGCTCTCCCGCAATACATTTTTCCACTCATTATGATACAGCAGCAGTTCATCAATTTCCCGTAACAGATGGCGCTGTGCCGTCTGCTGCGGAGAAATGGTGCGGCCCAGCACGCGGATATTTTCCTCCCGCGCTGCGTTATCGTCCGCTGCATACACCGCCTGACGGCACGGCACTGCCGCTGCACTGCAGCCATGCAGCACTTTGCGCAGTTCAGCTTCCGGGCGAAGCCCTTCGTCTTCTTTGCTTTCCGGCAGGCCCACCGGCAAATCGATGAGTACCGCATCGGCATCCTGATATGTTTTGCAGATATCCCATAACGTATCTGCACTGGTAAACGTACAATCCGCACCGGACAATACCGCCGCCTGCCACTGACCATTTGCATGGGTAATGCCCACAGTCTGCCAGCTGCGCAATTCGGTTTCCTGCTGTGCGTTCCGGCTCAGCTCGTCAAATAAATCCAGATACTGTTTTTCCACCGCCCAGAAGCTGGTGAACGCGAAACACGGCGTAATGTGCAGTCCCGGTTCTTCCTCCGACAGTTTCTCCCCTTTGAGATTGACAAATTCGTGATACAGCATGGTGTTATCAATTTCTTTCACCACGCGCTGTTCCCGCGGACGGATTCCGCCCGGCACATATTTTTCATAAATCATATCCAGCAGACGGTCTTCCACCGCAATATACTGACGCAGATGTTTTTTCACCGGCGATGTGATATCCGACATATACGCTTCGCTGGCATCATGCAGCAGACAGAGCAAGGCCTGCCGTGCACTGCAGCCGCGGGCCAGTGCCTCCCGGGCACAATCCAGACAATGCTGCCCCACCGAATAAAACTCCGAAAAATGCCCGTTGGCCCGCCCGATTCGCGCTAATGCATGAGCGATATCCTTCAGGTCAATGGCTTCCATATCCGGCGCCAGCGGCGAAAACTGATGTCCACTATAGGTTGTGATATAATCTCTGCTTCTCATACAAGCCCCAACCTTCTCAAAATTCTGTAAAATACATTACAGTTCAGTATACGCAGTTTTATCCCGTTTGGCAAGATATCGCAACACAAAAAAAGTTACTGCCGCGCTCTCGTCAGCTCAATGGCTTCCTTGCCAGTTATCTCCTCAACGGTCAGTTCGATCATACAAAGACGTTCAAATTCTCTGTCAATTTCCTGCATACGGCCTGCTTCCAGTTCCGGCATATATTTTTCCGCCAGCAGTTCAATGGAGGCCCGTTTTTCCGCAGCATCTTCCAGAATCCGCGCCTTGCCGAACACAATCACACTGCGAAAATAAGTAGTGTATTTTTCCGGCACAACCTGGTCCTGCGCGATAACACAAAAGGATGCCTTGCCGTTTTTGTTAATCGCATCAATCTTATGCCCCGCTTTCGCGCTGTGGAAAAACAGTTTCCCGTCGGCATACACATAGCTCAGCGGCACACCGTACGGATAGCCGTCATCGCCCAGTACCGACAATACGCCGGAAGTATTCTCTTTTAATATGATTTCACATTCTTCTATCGATAGCGCCTGTCTGTTTCGCCGCATTTCCCGCATGATAGCAGCCCCCCATTCCAGTTCATTCTGTCCAATTGTTCGCAGCCAGAATGTTTCACGTGAAACATTTTGGATTTGATTTATTATATCACATCGTTTAAGCCATATGTATCCTTAAAAACACTAATAAAATGAATATTGAAAGACACTTTTGTATATGCTATAATGTGCTTAGACAATTAGCGTTGTTAATAAGCGTCTATACTGACGCAACAGAAAAACCCCTAGGAGATATTGCCGTATCTCTCTAGGGGTTTTTTCTGGTTTTTAGTCTATGCTGACTTGATGTTATGGTCGTATCTGACCAGGCTGTATTGCCGTGTTACTTCCTACCCAGCCATTTGCAAATGCGATCTGCGACCACAGATGCCACGATAGCAAGACATAGCGTTGTTAAAAGCTCCATACTGGTTCACCACCTTCCTGGTTTGCCAGAACTGGAGGCGGCAACGAAGAGCATTATATCACACTCTGTATAAATTTAACAGATTATTTATTTTATTCTTACAGAAACGTTTTTGCAAGATTCTCCGCTGTGTCGTCCACATCGAAACTGTGGAACCGTCTGGCATCATAACGCAATGTGCCCGTCTGACCAAGCCATAAACGATGATACACACGCTCTTCTACATGAAACTCCATGCATTGGCCATCGCCCAGTTCAAAGGACACACAAAAATATTTGCCAGCATTCGGCACCACAAAGCCGCCCTGTTCATATCGAATCTGTTTGTCAGCTACTTTTGCTCTGGCAGTAACCGGTTTCGTTACTTCATCATCACTTTCTTTATAGCCGGTATTGTTGATAAACGCAGTCACGGCCTCGTTGTTCTCCCGCAGAAAATGCCGCACAAATTCTATCGCAACCAAAACGAATACAACTATCACAACTGCCAGAATGATATTCTGTGTCATACACATCGCCTCCCTTTGCTTCAGTCTAGCACAGGATTCTACAGTCAGCAATACAATTTCCATCAGATATCAGTTTGACACCGCTTACTGCCTGTGCTATAATCGAAATCAGCTTAGACACCCCCGAGGGGTGTAGTGACTGGAGATGATAGCGATGATGGCAGACAAAGCCCGCGTGACAAAACTGTTAAAAACAGCACGGGGACAGATTGACGGCATTTTAAAAATGGTGGAGGACGACCGCTACTGCATGGATATTTCCCAGCAGCTGATGGCCGCCGAAGCTATGCTGAACAAGGTAAACAAAGAAATTCTCACCGCCCATCTGAAACATTGCGTGAGTCATGCACAGACGCAGGAAGAGCGAGACATTAAGATTGATGAGATGGTGAATATGTTAGGCAAACTGATGAAATAAGAGTGGCACATCAATTTTCCAGTTAGCTGTGTTGATTGATATTTTTCTCGCCTTGCGTACCAGTTGTACGCGTCGCTCGCAAAATATCAATCTGCCTTGCTACCTGAAAAATTTCTTGTGCCACTAGGATTGTATCTAAATTTTTAATAATTCTATGACACAACGACTAACAACGAGGTGATTTGTTTGAAAGAAAAGTTTGACGTAACGGGAATGACCTGTTCGGCCTGCTCGTCCCGTGTGGAAAAATGCGTGCGGAATCTGGACGGCATGAACGAAGTTACGGTAAATTTACTGACCAGCAGTATGCAGGTGGAGTTTGATGATAATAAACTATCCACCGATGATATTATTTCGGCGGTGACGCATGCCGGCTACGGGGCCAGTGTAAAACAGGAAAGCGGCAGCCCGCCGGCACAAGCCTCTGCCGCACCGGTGAAGCCGCGGGAAAATCCGGTGGAGGCCCAGCTGAAAGAGATGAAACACCGGCTGATTGTCAGCTTTGTGTTCCTGCTTCCGCTGATGTATGTATCCATGGGGCATATGGCCGGTCTGCCGCTGCCATCGTGGCTCAGCGGTCATGCCAATGCGGTGAGTTTTGCATTCACCCAGTTCCTGCTGGCGCTGCCGATTGTTTATGTAAACCGTAAATTTTATATCAAAGGGTTTCAGACACTGGCTCACGGGGCACCTAACATGGACACACTGGTTGCTATCGGTTCCACCGCCTCTATGGTGTACGGCATCTTCGCCATCTACCGGATAAGCTACGGGCTGGGCATCGGTGATATGGAGCTGGTGGCCCGCTATCATCACGATTTGTATTTTGAATCGGCGGTGATGATTTTGGCGCTGATTACCGTCGGCAAATATCTGGAGACCCGCTCCAAAGGCAAGACCAGTGAAGCGCTGACCCGCCTGATGAACCTGGCTCCAAAAACAGCCACTGTGGAACGCAGCGGCCAGCAGATGGAAATTCCGGTGGAACAGGTTGTGGTTGGCGATGTGGTTCTGGTGAAACCGGGGCAGCGCATTCCGGTAGACGGCCTCATTGTGGAAGGCAGTACTAGTGTGGACCAGTCGGCCATCACCGGGGAGAGCATCCCGGTGGAAAAAGAGCCGGGCGACAATGTCATTGCGGCAACCATCAACAAGGGCGGCTTTATCCGCTTTACGGCATCCAAAGTTGGCAACGACACCACCTTCGCCCAGATTATCCGGCTGGTGGAAGATGCATCGGCCACCAAAGCACCCATTGCCAAACTGGCCGACCAGATTGCCGGTGTGTTTGTGCCAATCGTTATCGGTATTTCGCTGGTGACAGCCATCATCTGGCTGCTGAACGGCGAAACCTTTGAGTTTGCATTATCCTGCGCCATCTGCGTGCTGGTTATCTCCTGCCCTTGCGCACTGGGGCTGGCCACACCGGTTGCCATCATGGTTGGTACCGGCAAAGGGGCCGAACACGGCATCCTGATTAAATCGGGGCAGGCACTGGAAACCGCCCACAATATCAACACTGTCGTGCTGGATAAAACCGGCACCATCACCCGGGGCAGACCGGTTGTGACCGATGTGCAGACCATCTTTGCCGATGCAAAAGAATTTATCTCCATCGCAGCCGCACTGGAACAGAACAGTGAACATCCGCTGGCAGAAGCGGTGATGACTTACGCGGGAGAACAGCAGATTAACGCCGCCCCATCACAGCAGTTTTTATCTCTGCCGGGCCGCGGCGTACAGGCTGTGATAAACGGAAAACCATGCTGTGCAGGGAATCGCCGCCTGATGCGCGAAAAAAATATGGATTTATCTCGCTGGGACGACACGCTGGAACAGCTGGCTTCCGCAGGGAAAACACCGCTGATTTTTGCCGACGACAAACAGGTTATCGGTATCATCGGCGCTGCCGATGTGGTGAAGCCAACCAGCCGCCAGGCAATCCGTCAGCTGAAAGATATGGGCGTACAGGTGATTATGCTCACCGGCGACAACGCCCGCACCGCTGCCGCCATCCAGCAGCAGCTCGATCTGGATGAAGTTATCGCAGAAGTTCTGCCGCAGGATAAAGAACAGCAGATTGCTGCTCTGCAGGCGCAGGGCAAAGTGGTTGCCATGGTAGGCGACGGTGTCAACGATGCACCGGCACTGGCCCGCTCCAATGTAGGCCTTGCCATCGGTGCGGGTACTGATGTAGCCTTAGAAAGCGCCGATATCGTGCTGATGAAAAACGACCTGCTTGATGTGGTGAGCGCCATCCAGCTGAGCAAAGCAGTGATTCGCAATATCAAGCAGAATCTGTTCTGGGCGTTCTTTTACAATGCGCTGTGTATTCCGCTGGCAGCCGGGTTGTTCTATCACAGCTTTGGCCTGCTGTTAAACCCGATGATTGGTGCCGCAGCCATGAGCTTTAGCAGCTTCTTTGTGGTAACCAATGCATTGCGGCTGCGCAGGTTCAAACCGGTTCTGCCGCAAATTGCAGAAGCCTCTGCACAGGAAATCAGCCACGACGTACAGATTACCACCGCTATTGACAGTTGTACTGCCGCCTTTCATTCTAAGCGGAGCGAAGAATCTCAGCCAGACGGCGTAAATTGCGCTGTAACACGCAAAACCATGATTATCGAGGGAATGATGTGCCCGCACTGCCAGAACGCGGTTACAAAGGCTTTATGTGCCTTAGAGGGCGTAACAGCCACCGTCAGCCTGGAAGACAACGCAGCCTATATCACATCCAGCGGCATTACCAGTGACGAAGACATGATAAAAGCAGTTACGAATGCCGATTACAAAGTCATCTCCCTGACCGATGACGAACCCGTGAATAATTCTTCCGATCTGGAAGGAACTAATAATAGCAAAGGAGTAACTCTTATGAAAAAAACAATGATTATCGAAGGCATGATGTGCCAGCACTGCCAGAACGCTGTTACCAAAGCACTGAACGGCCTGGAAGGCGTAACCGCTACCGTCAGCCTGGAAGACAAAGCCGCGTACATCACCACCGAAGGCAAAGTGACTGACGATGCCATGAAACAGGTTGTCATCGACGGCGGCTACAAAGTAATCTCTTTCACAGACGCTGAATAAGCTGAATATAAAAAAAGCGTGAAATCAAAACGATTTCACGCTTTTTTTCATGCTTTCAGTTCATCTGGAAGTTTCAGATAGAATCCACATCCACAGCATTTTCCCGGATTTTTTCTATTAACTTCCTCCACATATATATCACATTTCTGAAAAAACTCCTGACATTCGACAGCATCCATCCTGTACAGATACGGTACATCGGCTTCTGCCATTAATATGCGCCCACCAGAGAAGAAAAAGAGGTTTTGGCTTTTAACCGTACCATCTTCCTGATTGCAAAACCGTACCAGACTGGCATTATGGACATCATCATCACTAATTTTGAATTCTGCCGGTTCCATTCTGAGGCAGTTAACCTTTCCTGCTATCCATGCAATATCTTCCGGTTGATTCAGTTCCGCGGCCACTTCATATTCTTTCGACATATATAAAACTGTTGTCATAGTTTCCGCCTTAATATACAATTGTGTGCCCTCCTTTTTATCAAAGTGTAAACCATCAACGTACCACATAATTTTTTATTGAGGAATTATATGGCATTACTCCTGTAACTCTTCCGGGAATGCAACCCAGACACCCATTCCACTGTGAAACTGCGAATAGTTTTTTGCTGTTTCATCCACATACTCGCCGACAAAACCCAGAAACGACTGTGTATATGCTAAGTAACAGGTATACGATGCACCTTCACTCACCAGTACCCGTTCGCCTGGAAAAATCGCTATCTCAATCGGCTGTTTTCCGCTTGCTTCATCTCTTAAGAGTACCAGATAAGTCATTTCTATGATATCACTATTTGAGATTTTAAATGGTTCTTTACTCAATTTCAGCTGCTGAAGTTCCTCCACAATTCGGTCAATATCCTCACGGTGATCCATTTGCAAAGTTCCTACCTGACTTTCCTGACAGACGTATAAAATATTCGTAACCTCATTCGCATCAATCTCCAGCCGCTCCGTTGCGCCTTCCGTCATTGCATAGCCGGTCAGTACACAGCAAAACGCCAGAAGCAGTACAATCATTAATAAGCCCTTGTTTTTCATATTCGGCCACACTCCTATCTTACATAATGCCCCGGATAAAATTCAAATTCCGCTTTATAGATAGCATCGCCGTCATCAAAGGTAACTGTCAGTTCCAGAAGTACACGGTCTGTGTGTTCAGCAGCTTTCAGCGGACAGACAAACTGCAGATGCTTCCCGGCCTCTACGGTAAAGCTGCTTTCCGGATTATCAATTTCGTACGTTTCCGCGCCCTGTTCGGCAATCGCCTTCGGCTGAATCGTCATTTTATTCCCGCCGCTTTTCAGCTCTGTGCGCCAGTTTTCTGCTGTAAACACAGCCTCACAGGAGTACCCGTTCTCACTCTGTTCCACGGCAACCTTGTCCAGCTTTACCTGAAACAGATTCACCTCCGTCCAGCTTCGCTTAACTCCTAACGGCGCGTCCGTCTTTTTCGGTGATAACGTTTTTAGCCATGCATCCCCAAAAGCATTCATCAAAAAAATCAAAGCCAGAACTACAAAAAGAATCATCATGATAAGCAGACTATTACTAAACCAGTGCGAAATATGTGCCGTGCAATAACACAGCAGCGCAAAGCCTAAAAAGATATAACCGCGAATTTCATTTATGTTCATAAACATGCCTCCTTCATTTCTTCGCTGTCATTGTATTATCGCATCAGCCATGGGCGGTCTTCCTTGTCCATCGTTTCATAAAATCTGTTAGTGACAATGCTCAGCCAGATTACCATTACCGCCATAAATAATAGCCACAGCAGATAACACATCCAGAAGTCAGGGAATTCCAGCTTATTATCATTCCATACCAGAACGCCAAGAGCCAGGCAGCCAATGCTGATTAACACATTCGGCATAATGGTTCCTTTCTGCCACGCCTTTGCTGCTTCGGTGCCTCGATATTTGGAAGCAATAAGTATTTCATTACCGCTTAGATTGATCAACGCAAAGATAGTAAAATATAGCGCAGCAACTAAAATTATCGGGTAAATAGATATTTCTATATCATACTGTCTTAACATCCATCCCAAAACCACCAAAAGAATGTAACAGCCCCACATCAGGTTCATTATTTTTTTATTCATACGCCCCCCTATTACAATTAAAATTGTTTCACGTGAAACATTTTTGATTTTCCATGTTTTCTGCCATTACTTTTTCTAAAAACAGAACCAGTTTCTCGTAATCCGCATCATTCAGAGTATAGTACTGTATATCTTTAAATACTTCATCATGGATTACTTCCAATAGATGACTTTCTTTCCAGAGCCGCATAATAATATCGTTGTCTGTACTGTACATAAATGGTCGTAATATAACCTGATAGTGAACATCCTCAATTTTGCCCGAAGGATATTCTTCCGTTTTTTCTTTTTCCAGCTCATTCATCATAGCTGCCAGCGGCTCTGTCTCTTCTCTATAAAGCTCTACTGCTACGTCAGGCTGTTCAAAACTGACAATCTCTGCCCATCCATAGCCCTGCTCATCCAACGGAAACACTGGATTATACAGTATATATCCCACCGACACAACAATACCGGCCAGCAGAATCAGCATGGCTTTTACATAGCTCCGACTATTTCTTTCCCGCTCCGTATCGGTCATTAGAACCGGCGGCATTTCCTGTTCTGCTTCCAGCTGTCTGATTTGTCTGGTCAGTTTTCTGCCCCAGTAATAATTCAGCACAATCAGAAAAAATATCAGCCCGCATAAAACCAGCAGCATCTTCTTAGAAATGTACGGAATCCCGAAATAAATTGCAAATGCCAGAATCCCCAGCGGTATATAAAACTGAATCTGTGTTTTTCGTATCAGCTCGCCTATTTCTGTTCCACGATATTCAGATGTAATCACCCAACTTATATTCAATACAGATGCCAGACCCATGGTTAACATCGCGATGCCACCCAGCAGCATGATAAGATATGTATTGTGTTTCATATCAATCACACAGACAATCAAAAAAACAGCACAAAATAGTGCCTCCCCCAATAGGATTGGCTTCTCTGCCTTCATCTTCATACTATATAGCATAAAAACAGCCATGACCTGTATGATTAAAAATTCCATCCGGCTCACCTCACCGCACCTCATTATAAAAACAGCCCGGATGGCACCACAAATCATCTATGGGTCATACGGGCGAACGCTTCTGTATTTTATTTTACATTAGGATAACCATTATGGCAAGTATCAATATTCCAATTTGTGAAATCATCTTCCTGTGCCTGCCTCAAAAGAATTGCTCTTGTTATTTCCCGGCGAATACGCTATCCTAAACGTATCGCATCCATGTCATATTGAAAGGGGAGCAAACGTGAAACTTGTAGTATTAGTGGAAAATCACAGGCTGGATTCCCGCCTGCAGGCGGAGCATGGCCTGGCGTTATATGTGGAAAAAGACGGGTTCCGGCTGTTATTCGATACCGGGCAGACGCATCTGTTTCTGGATAATGCAAAAACGCTGGGGATTGACCTGTCCCGTTTAGATGCGGTGGCGTTCAGCCATAATCATTATGACCACTGCGGCGGATTTCTTTCTCTGACGAAGCAGGGGTATCCAGCCTGTCCGGTTTATGCACACGCTGGATTTTTCCGCAGAAAATGGTGGGACCACAGCCTGGATGATGCCGAGGCCGACACGTACGAAAACACCATGGAACTGGTAGGCCCTGTTATGACGCCCGATTATTTTTTCCAGAATGGATATCCGGGCTTCCGCATGATTTCCGCCGATGTTTTTGAACTGGCGGAAGATATTTATCTGCTGGGCAATTTCCCGACAGAACGCGGCGAGGAAGTGCCCCATCCATCATCCACCATGGAGCTGGACCCGGACACCTTTGTACCCGACCAGTTTCGGGATGAACAGGTCTGCGTGATTCGCACAAAAAAGGGCCTTGTTGTGCTGACCGGCTGCACCCACAACGGGATTATGAATATCCTGAATGCTGTGGAACAGCGTTTTCCCGGCGAAACTATTTATGCCATCTTCGGCGGAACCCATCTGGTGCAATCGAAAGAGCCGCGTATTTCACACACCATAGATTACATGAACGCAAAAAATCTGGCATTTGCCGGTGTATGCCACTGCACTGGTCCTGATGCTATCGCTTTATTTGCAGAGCACGTGTCAGCGTATGTGGAAACCGGCGCCGGCTTTATCTGGTCTGACGAAATGTAACATCTGATAAAACGTAAAAAAGAAGCTCCCGTCGCGGGAGCTTCTTTCGCACAATGCATAGTATATCAGACGATTCGATTAAATATTAACGGTTCTCTGGAAAGTATCAATCCATTCAGCTTTTGCATTGGTAATGTAAGCTTCATCGAATTCTTTCAGAGCGTTCATAGCTTCTTCACCATAAGCGAGGTAAACCTGCAGTGCTTCGTCCATGGTAGCATTTGCATGTACTGGTGCTTCATTCATGGTAGCAGCGATTCTGTTCTGAGTGGATTCAGAAATCAGATATTCTACGAACAGCTGAGCCAGTTCAGGGTTGTTGCAGTTTTTCACTACGTTTACAGTAGCAGGCGCAGCGAAGGAACCTTCAGCAGCGTCAACCCATTTCATGTCCAGACCTGCATCAATCAGACCAGGCATGTTGATGTCCATGAATACAGTAATGGAAGCTTCACCAGTAGTGAATGCATTGACAACATCGGAAGATGCGCTGTAGTAGCCAACGATGTTATCTTTCTTTTCCTGCATCAGGCTCATAGCAGCGGAAACATCTTCCTGGCTGCCGCCCATTGCTTCTGCCATAGCAACCAGCATGTAAGGGCCGGCAGTGGAGGTCATATCCGGCAGAATTACCATGCCGGCATATTTGTCGTCAAACAGATCCTGGTAGGAAGTTGGCGCTTCCAGACCTTTTGCTTCCAGAGCTGCTGCATCATACATGATACCATAGCGGCATGTGGAGTAAACAGGGCCGTAACCGTCAGCGTTTACAGCAAAGTCATACAGACCGTCCAGGCTGGTTACAACGCTGGTATCAATCTGTTCAAACAGACCTTCCTGGATACCGATTTCTGCAAAGCTCTTGGTCAGCAGAGCAACGTCAGCTGTCGGAGCATCTTTTTCAGCCATCAGTTTGTTCAGACGGTCACCGTTACCGCTGGTAGGGTCAACGATAATGGTGCAGCCATACTGATCCATAAAGTCCTGAGACAGTTCCATCAGGCCGGCTTCTGCCCAGCCCCATGTAGCAACAACCAGCTCAGCGCCTTCATAACTTACTTCTTCACCCTGCTGTTCGGCTTCGCCGCCACCGCAGCCAGCCAGGGAGAACCCCATCATCAGCACCAGTAACAGAGCGATCAGTTTTTTCATTTTCATAATAGTAACATCCTCTCTTTTTGTGATACGTTATGCATTGTTTTTATATACACAGAGCCGTTCCACCGGCAGATGCACCATCACTGGCTTTTCTGCCTCCAGCTCTATATATTCATTAGCAGCAGGATAAATCTTTTCATCGAAGCATCCTGTCACTTCCAGACGGGTTGTGTGGCCCTTGTAGGTGGCCGCCTCCATAACCCCTTCCACTACATTTTCACCCGGTTCCTGCACCAGCTCCATATGTTCAGAGCGCAAAGCCAGTACACAGGCACTGCCCGGCTCGATACCCTCTGCAGCCTCCGCAAAAACGTAAATGGTCTTGCCGCTACATGTTACAGGCCGTTTGCCTTCCACCGCAGCACCGCCCATGGTTCCCTGAATAAAAGTGGAAAAGCCCATAAAATCAGCGATAAATGTGCTGTTTGGATGGTCAAAGATTTCATACGGTGTGCCTACCTGCAGAATCTGCCCTGCGTTCATAACAATAACGCGGTCAGCCAGCGACACAGCCTCTTCGTGGTCGTGAGTTACAATGATGGTGGTGATGCCCAGTTCTTTCTGAATGCGTTTGATTTCCACCTGCATTTCCACGCGCAGCTTGGCATCCAGATTGGATAACGGCTCGTCCAGCAATAAAATAGTTGGTCGGGTTACCAGAGCGCGAGCCAGTGCCACACGCTGCTGCTGACCACCGGATAGTTCACGCGGATACCGTTTTTCCAGGCCAAACAGTTTCACCATGCCGAGAATCTCGCTGACACGCTGTTCGATTTCTGCTTTCGGAAGTTTCTGCAGTTTCAGACCAAAGGCTACGTTTTCAAACACGGTCATGTGCGGGAACAGCGCATAGTTCTGAAAGAAGATTCCGACATTACGTTTATACGGCGGAATTTTTCCCACATCTTTCCCACCTACAAAGATAGCGCCCTCGGTAGGTTCGGTAAAGCCGGCAATCATGCGCAGTGTGGTTGTTTTCCCGCAGCCGCTGCCGCCCAGCAGCGCAATCATTTCTCCGTCTTTTACATCTAAATTAAAGTTTTTCACGGCGGTAAAATCGCCGAATATTTTCGTCACATTTTTTAATTCTAAAGTTGCCATGCTATTTCTCCTTCTGCCTTAATTTTTCATGAACATATCCAGACCAACAAACTTATCCATCAGCACGATGATTACCAGCGATGCCAGAATCAGCAGTGTGGAAATGGCTGCCAGCGTAGGGTCAAAGGTCAGTTCCATGTAGTTCATGATACGGATTGGCAGCGTAACAAAGCGCGGCGAGGTTAACAGACTGCTCAGCGCCACTTCGTCAAACGAATACAGGAACGCCAGAATAGCACCGGATACAATGCCCGGTTTCGCCAGCGGAATGGTGATTTTAAAGAATACCTGAATCGGATTTGCCCCCAGCGATGTGGCCGCATCCTCCAGCGTCCAGTTAAACACATGCAGTACCGATACCGTGTTACGCACGATATAAGGCAGGATGATAATCATATGCCCGATGAAAATACGGGCCATGCCGTTAATACCGCCAATCTGGCTGTACACCTGCAGCAGCACAAAGGCAAAGGCAATACTCGGCACATACATCGGCGATGTAAAGTAGTTCAGCAGAATGTCCTTCCCTTTAAAGTTGTAGCGGCAGATACTCAATGCGCCCAGAACGCCCAGGAACACGTCCAGAATGGTGGCCAGAAGACCAACCTGTAAGCTGTTGATTAAACCGCTTATAAACTTCGTGTTTCCCGCAAAGATGTTCACATACCATCTCAGCGAAAATCCCTGCGGCGGGAAGGTAATCAATGCCGTCGGGGTAAAGGATACAACGATAATAATAATCAGAGGAGCCACCAGAAAAATCATGACCATGATGGCAACAATCTTGCATAATAAATTTACCTGTCCATCACGCATTTTTCCCGCCTCCCATCCGTTTCATATAATTTGCGGTACTCAATGTTACCAGCAGCTGAATCACTAAAATAACGGCCAGCAGAATGTAGCTGATGGCAGCCGCCGCGCCCCAGTCAAAATTCACGTTGATTTCCTGCACAACCATGGTTGCCATCATACGGAACTTGGAACCGCCCAGCAGTTTCGGCGTTACGTAGGAAGTCATACTCATGGTAAATACCAGAACACAGCCGGAGATGATACCAGGGGTACTCAGCGGAAATACCACCTTGGCAAAGGTCTGCAGCGGGTTGGCGCCCAGACTGTACGCCGCATATTCCACGTTCGGGTCGATACTCTGCAGAACACCCAGCAGCGCCAGAACCATATACGGAATCAGCAGATGAATCATGCCGACGATAACAGCAAATTCGGTGTTCAGCATTTTCAGCGGTTCAGAGATGATGCCGATGCCCAGCAGCAGCTGATTAATTAAACCGTTGGTACCCAGCAGAACCATCCAGCCGTAGGAACGTACCACTGCGCTGACCAGGAACGGGAACAGAATAATAATAATCATGACTTTCTTCATTCTGGATTTGGTCCGCGCCATAAAATAAGCGGTAGGATAACCCAGAAGCAAAGATACAAATGTGGAAATCAGAGACACGCGAATGGTTGTCCACAGAATATCCAGATAGAACGGGTCTGTGAAAAAATCCACGAAATCCTGAAAACCGTTGGTGGCTATGGTTTTTACTAAAATGTAAACCATCGGCACGATAAAAAATATCAGCAGGGCCAGTGAAGCCGGCAATGCCAGAAGAAACGCTCGCCGTTTCCGATCCATTTATATCTCCTCCTGTATTTCTTCGATTATTTCCTCGATGACAGGTAAAAATGTTTTATTGGCGACATCGAGCAGTCCTTTGTCGGTGCATTTAATCTCCGGCGAAACAGCCAGAGGCATCGTGGTAAAGAACGACAGCGGACGGGCATGGCGGAATCCCATGCGCTCCACGTTATTCAGAAAATCATCCAGCTTGTTCAGCAGAACGTCAGCAGAGTCTTCGCATAACAGCCCGGCCAGCGGAAGCGCAATCAGGTTGATAACCTGCCCCTGCTCTACCGCACAGATGCCGCCCCCTGCCTGAATGATTGCATTGGCGGCCACGGTCATATCGGCAGGGTTGCTTCCATAAACGGTAAGATTGTGGCAGTCATGGCCGTAGGTTAACGCCACAGCACCATTCAGACTGCCGACACCATCTACCAGACCTAAACCATACTGTTCTTTGCCGTAACGGTTGCATACTGCCATCAGCAGATGGCCATCGGTATTTACCTTCGCTTTTCCAGAAGCCAGAGGCTGTAATGGCAGCCAGGCCTCTTTCCGTTTTGTACGAACACCGACGCCATCCTGATAAATCATATTCACGCGGGCTTTGCCGCCCTGGAATGTGTCAGAAACATCACATGTGATGCGGAAATCCTCTTCGCCCATCGGCTTTCGATTCATAGTATGATACATGGCTTCCGGCATCTGACTAGCCGGGAACTCCACAAGAAATGCACCATTTTCATAAACAGGAACACCGCCGCAGAATACCATATCCGGTTTTGGATGCTCCAGTTCGCGAACCAGCTGGATATCCGCTTTTCGGCCAGGGCAGACAGCCCCTGTATCGTTCAGACGCAAGCGGTCCGCAGCGTTGATGGTTGCACAGCGGATGGCTGTGAGCGGGTCAAGCCCCAGCTCGATTGCCTTTTCCACCACATGGTTTAAATGACCGTCGTACATCAATCGTGTGAGCGGAACATCATCGGTCACCAGACAGATACGGTTCTGCACAGGCGCTTCATTGATGGCCTGCACCATCGCTTCCGATAACATAATTTCCTGAATCTGTACATTGAAGCCAAGCGCCAGCTCTTCCTTCAGTTTTTCAGCAGTCGGTGTGGTGTGGTCACTGTCGATACCGGTGGCACGAAATGCCTGAAGGCGGTCGCCGGTCAGCATCGATGCGTGACCGTCTAAAATACAGCCCCGTTCAGCACCGGCCTCGATAATGCGCAGAATATTCGGTTCCGCTGCGGCAACGCCGTTGAAATCCATCACTTCCCCCAGCCCGTGAATGCCGGAAAGATTCAGCAGGCGGTTCATTTCCGCGCCGTCCACTTCGTAGTTGGAATCTTCAAAACCCGGCAGCGATGGAATGGTGGAAGGCGCAAAAATCAGCACATTCAGCGGAAGGCCCTTGGAGCCGTCCATCAATGCCTGAACGCCGTCTCTGCCCATTACATTGGCAATTTCATGGGGGTCAGCCGCAACTGTGGTGGTCCCGCAGGCGATGACCGACTTTGCAAAATTGGACGGTGTCATCATACTGCTTTCCAGATGCATATGCGCATCAATAAAACCGGGCAGCGCGTAACGCTCCTGGCCGTCGATTTCCTGCAGAGCAGACTGGTGTTCCCCCATCGTGCCCACATATGCGATTCTGTCACCAACAATACCGATGTCCTGCAGTTTGATTTCATTGTTAAAAACGTTAACCACCCGAACATTGCGGATGGCATAGTCAAACGGGGCCTGTCCTAGGATGGCCCGAATTCTTTTCTCAATCATAATGATTCTCCATAATGATTCACAAGTTCTCTTTATTCATGCGATTCACGCTTTGGACTAAAATAAATAGCTATACAAAATTAAATTTATCCGCTTCTATTCTATCGGATAATGCCGTAAAAATCCAGAGATTTTGGCAGATTCTCTTGTATAAATCGCTTTTTTTCGCTATATTAACTGTAGTATAAATAGTGATACGTTATTTTCGTGTTTTTATAAAGGAGTATTGTTATGACAAACGAACTGACAAAAGAACAACTGAAAACCCGGGTCATTGCCAATATCGATGCCAATAAAGAACGCATCATTGCCATCGGTGAACAGATTTTTGCCAACCCGGAACTGGGTTTTAAAGAAGAAAAAACCTCGCAGCTGGTGAAAGAGGTTTTGCGTGAACTGAACATTCCTTATGAAGACGGCCTTGCCATCACAGGTGTAAAAGGCAACCTGAGAGGCCGCAAATCCGATATCCGGGTTATGGTTATGGGGGAGCTGGATGCTGTGGTTTGTCCGCTTCATCCGCAGGCCGATAGGAAGACCGGTGCCGCACACAGTTGCGGCCATAACTCTCAGATTGCCACCATGCTCGGCGCAGCATTCGGCCTGGCACCGCTGGCGGACCAGCTGGACGGTGACGTGGCATTTGTGGCTGTTCCGGCTGAGGAATATGTAGAGCTGGAATATCGCCAGCGCCTGAAAGAAGATGGCAAACTCCTCTTCTTTGGCGGCAAGCAGGAGTTCATCCGGTTAGGTGTGCTGGATGATATCGATATGGGGATGATGATTCACTCCCACGCCAATCAGACCGACCGCCGATTCCTGATTGGCTGCGACAGTTCCGGGTTTATCGGTAAGCTGATTCGCTTTACCGGCAAAGAAGCTCACGCAGGTGCTCGCCCGTTTGACGGCATCAATGCGCTGAACGCTGCGGCACTTTCGCTGCTCGCTATCAACTCCCAGCGGGAAACCTTCCGCGAAAAAGACCGTATCCGCATCCATCCGATTATCACAAAAGGCGGTGACCTTGTAAATATCGTACCGGCGGATATCCGCATGGAAACCTACGTTAGAGGCACCAATCTGGAAGGTATCCTGGATGCTTCCGCAAAAGTAAACCGTTCTCTGAAAGGCTGCGCTTACGCCATCGGTGCCGAAGTGGAAGTGGACGAACTGCCTGGGTATCTGCCGATGATTCAGGATGCTCGGCTGTCTGAACTGTTTGCCGATAACGGCGAAACCCTGCTTGGCGAGGGAACAAGTATCTACGGTGAAGAAGTGATGGGTTCCACCGATGCCGGCGATATCAGCTCCATCATGCCGTTTATTCATATGTCCACCGGCGGTTACACCGGTGATGCTCACAGCAAAGACTTTGCCATCACTGATAAAGAGATGGCCTACGTGATGCCAGCCAAGGCAATGGCGATGACTGTAATTGACCTCTTATGGAACGATGCGGCGGAAGCAAAAGAAATCAAAGCCAATGCTACGCCAAAGATGACCAAAGAAAGCTACATGGATTTCTGGAACCGGTTCTGCGAAGGCAACGTGGATAAAAACGAATTCTAATAAGATAATCTATTGAGATGCAAAAGAGGTGAAAATCAAGCGATTTTCACCTCTTTATATATTTTTGCGATTGTTTCACGTGAAACAATTGGCGTTTTATTTACACAATGCTTGACACACACCGTTCCGCAATTTCATCAATGGCCGCGAGAAAATCCCCATATTCGTTATCATACACAGTGTAATATTTTTCTTTCCCGGCCTGTTCTAGGCATTGTACAACTATTTTATTATCCTCGCAGATAGAAATGATTCGTGTAATTCTTTTTTGTGAAAAAAGGCCCGTCGTCTGGCACATATCAATCCGGTAACACTCTTTTTCAGTAAAAGCATTTCGTTGTTCAAATACATCTAAATTTCCTTCATAGCTATATCCACTTAATTCCTTGTTTTCTTTTAACGCCAAGTGGTTTAGAGCAGCAATTACGCTGGATACGTCATCGGCAGAAATCTCATAAGTATGCCCTGATACCGGATTCCCCTCGTACACCATAATACCACGCAACCGGCTTTCGTCGATTGGAAACACTGGCGTTGTTACGCAAATCAGCCAGTTTAAAAATATCAGCCCGGCTATTATGAATGCTCCGATCAAAAATATTCTTTTTGATTTCATGAATGCTCCCCACCTTTTTTTCAAAATGTTTCACGTGAAACATTTGAAAAATGATATAAAACAAGGGACGTCCGGAGGCCGTCCCCTACATATTATTGTTGCCGCACAGGCGCAGGAAAAATTTCATTGTGTAAAAACCTGCACACCATGTGACACTGGATTATTTTCGCCTGACAAGACGGCT
This sequence comes from Peptococcaceae bacterium, assembly GCA_017547685.1. GTDB lineage: Bacteria > Bacillota > Peptococcia > Peptococcales > Peptococcaceae > UBA7185. Next base: position 37,716 of record JAFYPD010000084.1, on the reverse strand, counting down.
TTTGAAAAAACGCGACGCCGCGTACAAGAGATACGCAAGGAGTGTTTTTTCAAAAACAACACCGTCAGGCGGAAAAAAGACGTGTCACATCAATAGAAATCGCCCTTTAACGCATCGAAAATCCTCGTCAAATCCTCTTCGCTGTAATATTCAATGACCAGTTTGCCGCTGCCGTCACGGTTTTTCTTGATGTTAACCTTGGTACTGAGGCGTTCGGCCAGCTGATCCTGCAGGGTGCGCAGTTCGGCAGGCAGTTTTTTATATTTCTGCGGGCTCTGGAAGGTGGCCAGCGTTTCTGTCCACTCTACTTTTCCGTCGGCCATGGCTTTTTTCACCATCTGTTCTACTTCGCGCACAGAAAGATTGCTCTGATATACTTCCTTTGCAAAGGAACTCTGCCATTCTGGGATGTTGATGCTCAGCATCGGGCGAACATGGCCAACGGTCAGTTTTCCTTCCTGCACCATGTCCTGCACATCTTCCGGCAATGCCAGAAGCCGGGTTGTGTTTGCAATGGCGCTGCGGCTTTTCCCCATGCGTTTTGCCAGTTTATCCTGCGTGTATCCGAATTTGTTCTGCAGCACGTCATAAGCCCGTGCTTCTTCGATTGGGCTCAAATCATCGCGCTGCACGTTTTCAATCAGCGCCAGCTCCATGATCTTTTCATCGTCCAGTTCGCGAATCAGGGCAGGAATTGTTTTCAGCCCGGCACGGCCAGATGCTCTGAACCGGCGTTCCCCGGCGATAATCATATATTTGTCGCCCCGCGGTGTAACAATAATCGGCTGCAGCACACCGTGCTCTTTAATGGATTCGGCCAAATCAATCAGTTTATCTTTATCGAATGTTTTACGCGGCTGATCCGGATTTGGAAAGATTTTTTCCAGTTCCAGCTCCACAATGCCGTCTTTACCGCTGTGGGTCTCGATAATCTCTTCATATTCAGGCAGCAGTGCGCCTAAACCGCGGCCTAAACCGCCTTTTGCCTTAGCCATGTTTAATTACCTCCTTCGCCAGAGCCAGATAGGTTTCGGCACCTTTCGATTTTGCATCGTAATCCAGAATGGACTGACCAAAACTTGGCGCTTCGCTGAGCCGCACATTGCGCGGAATAACTGTTTTGAATACTTTGTCTTTGAAATTTTCTCTCACATCGGCCACCACCTGGTTGGACAGGTTGGTGCGGTTGTCAAACATGGTCAGCAGAATACCTTCCATCTGCAAATTCGGATTCAGATTTTTCTGTACCAGTTTGATGGTGCTCAGCAGCTGGCTCAGCCCTTCCAGCGCATAGTATTCGCACTGAATCGGTACCAGGAAGGTATCAGCAGCGGTCAGCGCATTTAATGTGAGCAGACCTAAAGACGGCGGTGTATCGATGATAATATAATCGTAGCTGTCTTTCACATCTTCCAGCGCATTTTTCAGCCGTGTTTCACGGGAAATGGCAGCCACCAGTTCCATTTCGGCACCGGCCAGCTCTACCTTCGCCGGCAGCACAGCCAGACGTTTATTGATTTCCACTGTAATTTTATCTACCGGCACAAAATTCACCAGCACATCGTAAGACGAATGCTCCAGCGTGTTTTTGTTAATGCCAAGCCCGCTGCTGGCATTGCCCTGCGGGTCCAGATCGATGAGTAACACTTTTTTCTTATAATGTGCCAGACAGGCTGCCAGATTCACCGATGTGGTGGTTTTGGCAACGCCGCCCTTCTGATTGGCGATAACAATTGTTTTGCCCATTCCAGTTGCTCCTCTCAAACAGATTCTATTTGCAAATGTTTCACGTGAAACATTTTGATTTTCATTTTAATAATATTATAATGGAAAACCGCTGAAATGAATATAGAAAAGTGCAAAAAACAAGGCAAAATTTCAAATACGCTGTATTTTTTGATTTAAGCGCCTAACTGCACCTTTATGATTCATCTATCAGCCGCAATATTTTTCTCCTGTTAAAAGCAAAAATACGAGGCCGTTTTTTTCGGTGATTCGTAAAAATATCTGAAAAACATCAAAAAAATCCCCTGGCAAATGGAACTATCAGCCGTAAGGCGCTGAAGAGCTGTAATTTTTCCAGATAAGCCAATCCTTCCGGTACATTGAAGCTGTGCCAGCGCCCTTTACGCAAGAGAGACTTTAAGACACAGACCTAACTCCGCGGGAAAAATCAAGATACAAAATAAAAAAGTTTCACGTGAAACATCTGTAAATTATACAACAGATAAATGTTTCACGTGAAACTTTTGAAAATTCAACTCTCAGTTCGAGATAGGGGTTGGTCGGCATAGCTGACCTGTTAATTCATTATTTATGAATATCTAATGAAAAGGAGTAAAGTATATTTCAACCTTACTCCTATGAATATGCTATGCAATTAAACGAATTGGAATTTACACAACCATTATCAGTGTTCCGACTCCAATAAGAATACACCCAATCAAAGATTTTATTGCAAACTTTTCGTGTAAGAACACAAAAGCCAATATCAAGGTTATCACAACACTTAATTTATCAACAGGAACAACCTTTGATGCATCTCCTAACTGCAAGGCTTTATAATAGCAGAGCCAGGATGCCCCTGTTGCTAATCCCGATAAGATAAGAAATATCCAACTCTTTTTGTTTATGTCAACAATTCCGCCTTGGACATTTGTGAGAAAAACCATTCCCCATGCCATAACTACAACCACTACCGTTCTGATTGCTGTAGCAAGATTCGAGTTTACCCCGTCTATGCCGATTTTTGCCAGTATAGAGGTAAGTGCTGCAAATATCGCAGACAGTAATGCCAATACAAACCACATACAATATTACCTCCGTTTTTTCGCTTGTTTACTGAGTCAAACTCAGGTGTTTGTCTAACTGTTTCATTATCTATGTAGAATATAGTTAGACAAAAAACAGGTAAAATAACCAAAACAGAAAGAAGTAATGCAAAACTCACAACGTTACTATCACGAGTCCAAACATCAACCATATTCATCTCTCTGTTCAGATTTATAATTGTTTCACGTGAAACATTTGAAATTTATATCATCGCAACATGGTAAATAAAACCAGTAGAATCAGAATAACAACAAACAATGGAACCGGAGAATTCTTTTTCGGGATACCAGCTGCCTCTTCCTGTTTTTCAATTTGTTCTACTTCATATGCATCAAAATCATCAGCATCATCAAATGCTGCCGTTTGGGCCTGTTCAATGGCTGCCTCACTGTTCTGCTGCAGTGCCAGCATAATTTCTCTGGCCCGCGGATAATCATAGTCATACACATACACCGTTTCGCCGTAAATGGAAAATCCCATGTAGATTTTCATATATCCACCGCTGCCCTCATCTTTTGTCATAACAGAAATATTTTCCTGGCGGAGAACATCCATCAGCATTTCCGCTTCCATCTGCGTCTGCAGATTCGCCAATGGCACCAATTTTCCCGTGAATTCTTTCTCATGCATTACAAACAGCCTCTTTTCATGTAATCATGTGATGCATTTATTATACCACAAGTACAATACAGATACAAAAATATTTGTAAATGTTTCACGTGAAACATTTACAATTTAATTACTATTGTTGCACGGATGCAGCCTGGATATAACCCCGATTGTTCATTCAAAATTCAAATATCAACTCCAGAATGTAAATAAGTTCCAGAAACACTTTTTTTGTTTTGTATGTACAACATTCAAATCAGGAATTTATTTTCCGGGAAATAATTTTATATTTCCGCCAAACTTTCGACGAGGTATTCGACAAATTATTTACCGGGAAATAATTCAGATATATTTTAAAAAACTTCTTGACTCTGCCCCAGGGTCAGAGCTTACACTTAACACAACGATTCGAATCGAACATTAGGAGTAGATATTATGTTGACCATCGGAGAATTTTCAAGAGCGTGTCAGGTTACCATCAAAACGCTGCATCATTATGACAAACTGGATCTGGTAAAGCCAGCTTATATTGACCCGCAGAACGGATATCGATATTATGAGAGCAACCAGGTACCGCAGTTATTATTAATCCAGCGTTTAAAGCGTTATGGCTTTTCCCTGGCTGAAATTCAGCAAATTTTATCCACTGAAGAAAAAGGAACCCTTGTTTCAAAATTATCTGCGCAGAAAACCATCTTAGAACAGCAAATCAGAGAATCCGGTATCATTTTGCATGAACTGGAACAACATCTCAATGATTTTGAAAGGACAGGAAATATTATGAGCTATCAAAACAAATATGAAATTACATTAAAGCAGACGGAAGATACCCCTGTTGTGTCGGTGCGGCAACAGATGAGTGTAGAAGAATTCGGCACTTACTGCGGTAAATTATTTGAACGCATTGCACGGGAACATATCATCCCTGCAGGTGATATGCGGGCATTGTATTACGACCGCGAATTTCATCACGACAGTGCCGATATCGAGATTGCCATGCCGGTAACAAAACCGGAACAGGCAGACCATATAATACCGGGGAATCTGTGTGCATTCACAATCCATCGCGGCGCCTACTCCTCCATGTCTGACGCATACGGAGCAATCACAAAATGGATTGCCGATAACAACTACGAGATTGTGAATGCACCGTACGATATCTATCGGTTGGGGCCAAACAACAATGTACCGCCGGAACAGTGGGAAACTGAAATTTATTTTCCAGTAAAGACAAAAGAAATCTGAAAAGATGACACAGAACACGCCTGATATCAAAATAACAGTCAGTCAATTATTTATCATACGAACGAATCTGCAATGATAGCTGCCTACCGTTATTATGATGCAGATTTTTAGTAAGGCAGCGCAGAATGTATATTACGAATTCTGGCTTGCGCCGAACATCGACGAAGATTGTTCAAATCGTGGCAAACGAAGTTTGGCAAAGATGAACAATCGAGGAAATGTCCTGCTGCCCGACGCCTTTCTGGTCGGGTATAACAGAAGAGTTTATACTTCTGCGCTGCCGGTTTGCGCAAAAATAAAAAGGAGACTCCATTCAGATGGAAATCTCCCGTGCAAACTACTTCTTCAATATTTCTTCACTCAATTTCAAAATCTCCGGTGCCGCCTGTTCCTGTTTACGTTTCAATACAAATTTATGCACCGGAAAAGCAAAAGCCATCACAAAAAGACCAATCACGCCGATGACAATCCCTGGTACAAAATATGCCTGCCAGGACGGAATCATCGTACAGCACATGCCAATCCCCAACAGCAGCGAACCAATCAGCCCGACGATAATTGCCGGGATTGTACTGGATGTGGTGACCTGCCGGTCCAGTTTGCGAAGCTGTGCCATTTTGTCTTCTTCTTTCGGCAGATATTTCTGCCGGATTGCCTGCACCTCTTCCTGCTGCCGGGCAGAATATGTGTAGGAAAAACCTTCTTCACTCTGATTGATGTTATGCATCATACAACTACTCCTGATTATGTTTCTATTCGTTCACTTACACTGATTTCGGCAGACGAACGGTGAAGGTACTGCCAACACCCAATGCACTCTGTACAGAAATTTCGCCGCCAACAATATCGATAACCCGTTTCACCAGCGCAAGGCCAAGGCCATTTCCCTGTGAACTGCGGGACGAATCCCCCTGATAAAACTTCTCAAATATACGCTGCCCGGTTTCTACACTCATGCCGCAGCCCGTATCACGAATACTGACAATGGCCCACTGTTCATTTTCTTTTACCGTGATTCCAATTGTACCGCCCTTATCCGTAAACTTAATAGCGTTAGAGAGCAGATTATTCCAGACAATTGTCAGAAGTTCTGCATCGGCCTCCACCATCACATCATCAATATCAATCTCCAGTTCCAGATTTTTCGCTTCCCATAAATCTTCCACTGCCAGAATACATTCCCGCAGCTGTTCCCCCAGATTATGGCGAACCACATCCGGAAAAATCGTCTGATTTTCCAGTTTGTTCAGCCGCAGAATATTGGTAATCAGTTCGGATAACCGGCGGGAACCTTCAGCAATGGAACGGGCATATTCCACTCGTTTTTCCTCCGGTAAATCAAGTGCCTGCAGCATGGTGGCATAATTCTGCATCACGGCCAGCGGTGTTTTCAACTCATGGGACACGCTGGAGATAAAATCGGTCCGCAGCGTTTCAATACCGGAGAGTTCTTCCGCCATCTTGTTAAAATCGGCAATGATAACATCAAACTCATTCCCTCTTCTGACGTCCCGCGGCTGTTCAATGCGAACAGAAAAATCACCTCGCGTTAATCGCTGGGTTGCATCTAAAATCTGACGCACCGGTTTTTCCACCGTATATTTATGACGAATCCCATCGAAGGTGGCGCCTAAAAAACTGAGAAGCAGCACATTGCCAAAGGTCAGAATCGCAGCATTGTGCACATCCTCCTCGCGGATGTCCAGGAAGTTGAAAAACAGCAGAAAACAAACCGTTACGACAAAGGCAATCAGCAGGAAGAAAATGATGTAACGCCGCAGAGAAAACAGACTGCGCCCAATCTTCCTTTTATTGAAACCTTCACTCATTTTGGCACCGCCTTATAACCCAGGCCGTGTACCGTTACGATTTCAAAATCATCACATGCAGACAGTTTATCCCGCAATTTAGTGATATACACATCCACCACACGAGGCCCCGATGCACTGTCGGCATCCCAGAACTCGTCCATCAGCTGGGCACGGGTAAAGGTTTTCTTTGGATAAGACAGCAGCTTATACAGCAGATTAAACTCCCGCACGGTTAACGGAATCTCTTCCTCCTGCAGATAGGCAGTGTGTTCCTCAGCATCCAGCGTCAGCTGGCCAACAGTTAATCTTTTACTGCTGGCAATTCTGGCACGCCGTACCAGAGCACCAATCCGCAGCACCAGTTCATCCAGATCCACCGGTTTCACCATATAATCGTCAATTCCCACGCGGAACCCGCGCTGTTTTGCCGCCATATCATCCCGTGCCGTCATAAACAGAATCGGAATTTCGCTGTTCAGCTCCCTCACTGTCTGGGCAAATTCAAACCCGCTCACTTCCGGCATCATAATATCAGAAATGATAACATCCACCGGATTTCCATACATGACATCATAGGCCTCTACAGCACTGAGACATCCCACCGTTTCGTATCCATGCTGCTTTAAAAAAGAACAAACCACATAATTTAAGTCTTTATCATCTTCTACGACCAGAATACGAATCACACAATCACCTCTTAACAAATTGAGTGTTTTCTTATGTTATATTATACCACGGATTTGTTAAAAATTTGTTTCTGCTGCAGAACTTACACAAAAAAAGCTGTCTGTCGCACACGCAAAAGACAGCACTATATAGCCGGCTGGCAAAAAAGATGATACATTGGGGTGCAGCATCCGAAACGGGGAATGCCAGCCGGTTATACACAAATTTTGATTGAATTATCCCCTTATTGTGGATTATTCGGCTGTCTTATCCACAGATTCCGCTGTTTCACTGGCCTGATTCGCTTCAGAAACTACAGTTTCTACTGTTTCTGGGGATACATCTGTATTATTTTCCACAGTTTCAGCGGAGTTATCCACTTTTTCCAGGAAAGTATCCACAAACTTATCCTCAATTTTCTGATAAGTGTCAACCACAGTATCCTCAATTTTTTCATACGTACCTACAACACCGTCACGGATTTTTTCATACGTGTCAATCAGTTTGTCCATACCTGCTGGTGTTTTTAATTTGTAATCGCTCATAATTGTCAGATCTCCTTTAATTTTTTTAATTAATATATTTTTATTTGTACCGGGTAATTTCTATGTTATTTTTTTCCCGGCAGTGACAACCCCTTGATGTTAATCCCGGCAATCCCCTGAGAAACTGCCACGATTGTAACCACAATAAAGTAAATGCCCCACTGTTCATGCAATACAAAGCTGTCACCCAGCATGGTCAGCACTTTATTTGAAAATACCATAAACCCGATTTCCAGGTTGGCAAGCAGAACACCCAGCATCAGTTTCTGCATACTGTCCAGTTCACAGGTGAACGGTACCATAACACTTACAAAGGCCACATCGCAAACATAAGTCAGCAAAAACATGGAACGCATCACAGGGCTTGCCTCATAACCTGGCACATAGGCCGCGCCCAGTAAAGTCAGACCTTTCAGATACAGCATTCCCAATGTGATAAAAAACATAAACAGAAAATAATTACTGAAAATATCCTGTTTTTTTGTATAAAGCACATCATTACATACATTGCTTCGCGCCTGGGCAAAAAACGGAAGAAACGCTACACATAAACCGGTCAGCATTACTGCATTGCCATCCGTTAACGTGCGAAATGTCATCAGCAAGAACATGACAATCGGCAATGGACCGAACCGCATTTCTTTTATTTTCTTTCCTGTTAATTTTAAAATGATACATATATCCGGTTTTCTCAAATTATTTCTTCCTTTCTCTAAAAATCTGATTTCTTTCAGACATTTATTTTTGTTTACCTGATGCTGTTATTTTATCAGCATATGTTTATCAAATTGTTGCTGAAATGTTTCTGAAATGTTAAATTGCAAAAATTTTTCTGTTTCTGCATTCCCTATTGTGTCCCTTTCCTGTTTGTGTTAAAATGATATAGTTAGCTGTATGAAGACAGCTATATATTTTGATATTTGTAATAATACAGTATACAGGAGGAAGTTCATGAAAGAAAAATTATCTTTTTCCCAGCTGCTGTCTCTGTCCTTAATGCTCTTTGCGCTCTTTTTCGGCGCCGGCAACATGATCTTTCCGCCGGCAATGGGACAACTGGCTGGTACAAATGTGTGGGCAGCACTGGCCGGTTTTATTGTTACTGATGTAGGGCTGCCGCTCTTAGGCATTGCCGCTGTGGTATTTGCTGGTCGTTCCTTAAACAATATGGTTGGCCGCGCCGGTAAAAAATTTGGTACATTCTTTATTGTACTGATGTATCTGTTAATCGGTCCGCTGTTCGCGATTCCACGTACCGGAAGCGTTTCCTTTGAACTTGCTGTGATGCCATTTGTAAGTAATACCGGAATCAGTCCTATGGTATTTTCCGTTATTTTCACTGCAATTTTCTTTGGTTCGGTTTACATTCTGTCTGCAAACCCAAGCAAAATTGTGGCAATCGTAGGGAAAGTATTAACACCAATTCTGCTGGTTTCTATTTTTATCATCGGTCTCAGTGCTGTCATCAATCCAATCGGGCCACTGAGAGAACCAGTCGGCGATTATACTACCATCGCATTCTTCAAGGGCATGGTAGAAGGTTACATGGCCATGGACGCTCTGGCAGCCGGAATTTTCGCGCTGATTGTTATCGATAACGTAGAGGCAATGGGCATTCAGAAAGAAGGCAACATTGTAAAATATACTCTGCTGGCTGGTTTAATCGCAGCGATCGGCTTGGCAGTTGTTTACGGTATTCTGGCTTATGCAGGCGCCACTGCCGGTCCGCTGGGGCAGTTTGCCAACGGCGGTCAGCTGCTGAGCGCTGTGGCGAAGCACATATTCGGCACAGCCGGTATGCTAATTCTTGGGATTGCGGTACTGTTTGCCTGCCTAACCACTGCAATCGGTTTAACCACCGCCTGCGGAGAATATTTCAGCGACAACTACGTGAAACTGGAATACAACCATGTTATCATTGCAGTTTGTCTGTTCAGCTTCGTTGTCAGCAACATCGGATTAACCCAGCTGTTGAGTATCACACTGCCAGGTCTGCTGATGGTATATCCGGTATTAATGGCGCTGGTTCTGGCCGGCTTTCTGGACAAGTGGTTCAAAGGCCGCAAACCAATCTATATCGGGATTCTGATTGGCACTGCGTTAATCAGTATTCCAAACGGGCTGGAAACACTGGCTGCAAACTACAGTATTTCCACAGCAGCTATGAGCAATCTCCTGCAGATGGTTCCGTTCTATAATCTGGGGCTGGGCTGGGTTATCCCGGCTGTAATCGGCGGCGCGATTGGCTATATCGTAAGTGTTGTTAAAAAATAATCATATAAAAAAAGAGACCGGGACAAAACAGAACTTGTCCCGGTCTCTTTTTTTACTTTTTCATTACAGAAAGGTGTATATGCGTACACTCTTATTATACGGTTCTTTCTCATCCGCACAACGAAGTCACCTTCCTGAATTTAAAATGTTTCACGTGAAACAATATGAGGAGATTCTAACGAATCTTCTCATTATCATATCTATCTATTCTTTTGCCACTGGCAGCGGTACAAACTCTACTTTCACCATCATGCCCAGCCCGGCAGCCAGCCGTTGCAATGTGCGGATAGAAGGATTTGCTGTGCCATTTTCCAGGCGGCTGATATCTGCCTGTGTAATGCCAGTCAATTCTGCAAGCTGTTTTTGTGTCAGCTGTTTTCTGGTTCTTTCCTCAATCAGCATTCGCTTAATCTGATACTCCGGCTCCAAGGCCTCCCATTCTGCCCGAAAAGCGGGATTTTTTAACTGTTCATTTAAATATTCCTGAAAGTCACTCATTGCACATTCTCCTTCCGATTCAGATAGTCCTCCCAATATTTTTTAGCCAGCAGAATTTCAGTAAGCGGTGTTTTTTTCTGCTTTTTCACAAAACCATTTGTTAAAATAATATTTCTGTTCACCACAAAAAAATACAAAACACGTACAATATTAGTGCTCTGGCGAACCCGTAATTCAAAAATCCCATCATCCAGTGATTTTGAGTATGGCTCTCGTAACGCATAGCCATACGTTTCCAGCAAACAAAGTTCCTGCAATACTTTTGCACGCATTTTTTCATCGAGGTCATCTAAAAAATCTTTTACCGGGCAGTTTCCATCAGCCGTTTTATAAAAATTAATTTTAAAATTCTGCAAGTTCTGTTCTCCTTTTATTTTATGTGCTTTATAACATATTGTCAACAATATTTGCTTCCATACCAGATACTTAATTTCCAGTTATTCTCAGTTAAATTTTATAGAACCCTTCTACTATTGTTAAGAAAAATTTTCCAGATAGCACCAGCATGCACATCTAAATTATTTAATATTTGTTCTCTGCTTTCCTTTGTAGAACCATCCGGCTGCATAGAATAAAAAGACAAGCCAGTCATACAAACGCAAATAAAGAGCAGCAGTATTACTTTTTTAATCCCTTTCATATCATTCCCCCATACTCACATCTATGTAATTTTATTATAATAGAATAAGTTGTAAAATACTATATATCAATATAGACAGAGCGATTAATAAAAATGTTTCACGTGAAACATTTTAAATTTCTTTCATTCATCAAACAGTATGTGGCTCTTTCCCCTTTTGCATTTTTATTGTATAATATATAAGTTGTAAGAAAACAACGCCGAGTTCTATCAAATCTAACCAAAGGAATGATACAATCAATGAGTATTGGACGGAATGACCCGTGCTGGTGCGGCAGTGGTCAGAAATATAAAAAATGTCATCTGAATGCAGATGCAAAAGTTGCCACCTATGCGCTGAAAGGGGCTGAAGTGCCGGATTTTGAATCCATTCGTACGATCAAAGAACTGGAAGGCATTCGCGCCAGCGCTGCAATCAATACAGCGGTTCTGGACCATGTGGCAAAACACATCCGCGTTGGTATGAGTACAGAAGAAATCAATACACTGGTACACGATTTCACCGTTGCTCAGGGTGCCATCCCGGCGCCGCTGAACTATGAAGGATTCCCGAAAAGTGTATGCACCTCCATCAACAATGAAATCTGCCACGGGATCCCATCGGAAGATATCATCTTAAAAGAAGGCGACATTGTAAACGTTGACGTGTCCACCATCTACAAAGGGTTTTATTCGGATGCATCCCGCATGTTTCTGATTGGCGAGGTGTCACCGGAACGAAAACATCTGGTGGAAGTGGCGAAAGGCTGCTTAGATGCAGGGCTGGCTGCGGTTCGTCCATGGGGCTTTTTAGGGGATGTGGGCGCTGCCGTGCAGGAATATGCAGAAGCCAACGGCTGCTCGGTGGTGACCAAATTCGGCGGTCACGGCTGCGGCATTGAATTCCACGAGGAACCGTTTGTTGCCCACGTGGGCAAACGCGGTACCGGATGCCTGCTAGTGCCCGGCATGACATTCACCATCGAGCCAATGATTAACGCCGGGGAATCTGATTTGTTCATTGATGAGAAAAACGGCTGGACGGCCTACACCATCGACGGGAAAGATTCGGCCCAGTGGGAGCACATGATTTTAGTAACAGAAGATGGTTTTGAAATTTTAACGTATTAATGCGGGGAGGCTGGTGTGAGAAATAATCACCTGTTTTTCATGACGATTTGTGCCGCAAGCGTCAGCGGCGGAATGGAGGGCTGCTATGTTTTACGAAAAAAGCGAATATAAAAAATTAAAAATGAAAACATCCCGTGACTGCCTGCTCTGCTTTGGCAAATGCAAAGGGCATGATGATATCGACGAAAAAGACCCGGTCAGCATCTTAATTGCCGACAAAGGCGTATTTATTGAACGGGCCAAAGGGCCGGATGCCATCGTGCTGATGGAACAGATTGCTGCTTACAAACAGACAGACAGCGCCATTGTTATGAAAACAACCGACCCGTCGGCGAAAAAACTGGCGCTAAATATCCGCATGAAGTCTCAGCGTGATAAGGGCTGTAAACTGCTGGAGAAATACATGCCAAAACGGGAAACCGTACAAGAATAACAGACGATATCCTAGAGCTGCTGTTCCAGACAATCTGAATTGCGGCTCTATTTTTTCTGTGTTATTTCAGAATTCTTTCATTGACACGATTCGTTTCACTATGTTATTCTGTTAAAGTGTGTATATAAGAATATTATATACGAAATTATATTATCAGGGGGATTTTTTATCCATGCAGAAACGTGAGAGATTTGCATCCCGATTAGGGTTTATTCTCATTTCAGCAGGCTGTGCCATCGGGCTTGGCAATGTATGGCGGTTTCCATATATCACCGGGCAATATGGCGGTGCTGCATTTATTTTAGTTTATTTGTTGTTTCTTGTTATACTTGGGATGCCGATTATGATTATGGAGTTTTCGGTAGGACGCGCCAGTCAGAAATCTGCCGTGCGCAGCTTCCATGTATTAGAGCCGAAAGGCACAAAATGGCATATCACCGGCTATGCAGCTGTGCTTGGGAACTATCTGTTAATGATGTTCTACACCACTGTATGCGGCTGGATGCTTGGCTATGTGGTAAAAATGCTTTCCGGTGAATTTAACGGTTTAACACCGGATGAGGTTGGCAGTGTATTTAGCGGTATGCTGGCTAACCCTGCCTATATGACCTTCTGGATGGTTGTGACGGTGTTAATTGGCTTTTTCGTGTGCAGTCTGGGTTTCCAGAACGGCGTAGAACGGGTCAGTAAAACGATGATGAGCTGTCTGTTTATCATTCTTCTGATTCTGGCTGTACGCAGTGTGACCCTGTCGGGCGCTTCTGAAGGGCTTGCGTTCTATCTGATTCCGGATTTCAGCCGTATGGTAGATGCTGGACTTGGCGAAGCAATTTATGCTGCTATGGGGCAGGCGTTCTTCACCTTGAGCCTGGGGATCGGTGCGATGTCTATCTTCGGCAGTTTTATCAGCAAAGACCGTTCCCTAACCGGGGAAGCACTGAGTATTTGTGCGCTGGATACTACCGTTGCACTGATGTCCGGGTTCATTATTTTCCCTGCCTGCTTTGCATTTGGTATTGATCCTGGTCAGGGACCAGGGCTTGTTTTCGTGACACTGCCGAACGTATTCAACCAGATGGCCGGTGGTCAGATCTGGGGGGCGCTGTTCTTTATATTCCTGAGCTTTGCGGCACTGACCACTATCATTGCAGTGTTTGAAAATATCATCAATTTCTCCATTGATTTGTGGGGCTGGGAACGCAAAAAAGCCATTGCCATTAATCTGGTGCTGATTCTGATTCTTTCCATGCCTTGCGTACTGGGCTTTAACGTATGGAGTGATATTACACCGCTGGGTGCCGGCAGCACCATTCAGGATTTAGAAGACTTTATTATTTCCAACAACCTGCTGCCATTAGGCAGTATGATGTATCTGCTGTTCTGTACCAGCAAATACGGCTGGGGCTGGGATAACTTTATTGCCGAAGCCGATACCGGCAGCGGTCTCAAATTTCCGAAAGCACTCCGCTTTTATTTCACTTACATTCTGCCACTGTTAATTCTGTTCATCTTTATCATGGGCTGGATTCCGAAATTATTCGGATAAGATACAGACGAACGCCCCGGTAGCGACTGCTACCGGGGCGTTTTATTTTTTCTGTCGACTATTCCTGGCCAGGTATACATTTCAACTATCCCCCATTCGCTTTTTGTCACAATTTGAAATAAGCTATCTTCACAAATTCTTCACATTTTTTTCACCGAAATAAATTCTCTTCTATCTATTTTTCTGGTACAATAAGAACATAACCACAGCCACAGGAAAGGAAGCTTTTTATGAAACGAATCCTAAGTTTGTCTTTAATCTGCGCATTTCTGCTGACAGGATGCGGGGGCGGTCAGGCACAAATAGCAGTGCAAACACCGGAAGAAACGATTGACACCGCATTCACTGCATTAAAAGAACTGGACATAGATACCTTCAACGCCTGCACCAACAATAAGGTTGGAGGCGGTTATCGTATGCTGAGTGATTTGTTCGGCAATCAGAATAAAGAAGCGTATCAGCATCTTGCACAGGCTATGGTGGAGCATCTTTCCTGGGAAATAAATACTATTGAAATAAACAGTGACACGGCTGTGGCTGACGTGACCATTCACAATAAAGATTTTTCTGATTCGGTCGGCCTTTTTGTTGCCGATTTGATTCGCAAGGTGAATAAAAATCAGCAGGAAGGCATGGATTTATCTTCGCTGATTCAAACTACCATTGATGAGGCAAAGAGCAGCCCGGAAAACATGCTGCCTTATCTGCAGAACTGTGAAAAGGATTTTTCTGTCGATGCAGCCATCACACTGAAAAAAACAGAAAAAGGCTGGCAGATTCAGCTGAACGATTCCCTATGCGACAATTTAACCGGCCATCTGGGCACTGAAAACTTCTCTGAGCATGTATCTACACAGATTTCTGCAGTGGAAGAACTGTTAAACCGCAATTTAGAGCGCTGGGGTGTGGAAGAAAATACAAACCAGTGGAAGTATCAGTTAGAAACAATGATAACCGGAATTTTTAAATAAACAGTTAAACAATAAATCAGCACAATAAAAGCTGGTGAAAGAGAATGATTCTTCTCTCTCACCAGCTTTTTATTTCGTGCAGCGATTCACTTCAGTTTTATTTTGCCGGTAAAATTTCCAGCCAGTAGCCGTCCGGGTCATTGATGAAATAAATGCCCATGGCTTCGTTTTCAAAGCAGATACAGCCCATCTCTTTATGTTTCGCATGAGCGACATCGAAATCTTCTGTCACAAAAGCCAGATGAATTTCGTTATCCCCTAAATTATACGGACGGTTCCAGTCACGCAGCCAGGTTAATTCGAGCTGAAAGTCAGTTTTACCGTCACCAAGATACACCAGAATAAAGCTGCCGTCAGAAGCTTCTTTACGACGCACTTCCTTTAACCCCAGTGCCTCTTCATAAAACTTCATGGATTTTTCCAAATCAAGTACATTGTAATTATAGTGAGTAAACTGAAACATCATAACTCCTCCTCGGTTTTATATTCTTCCCGGCGATTTCCCTGCCGGTCGAAGGTTTTATCTAAAGCTTTTTCTGTGAATGGAATCACAGCCAATACCGGAATCAGCTGAATCAGAATCATTCCTTCTGCAATAGCCGGTGAAGGCTTCAGCAAAAACATGATGAGTTCAGACACAATCAGCAGCGGAACACTCCACTTCATCCACAGCATTCCACTATATCGATTGGCAAAATCCCAGGTATCCTGATTTCTCATGGACATGCCTGTTTTATAACCGAACACGCAATTTGGAAATATTCTCACTTCATACATAATGTATCCTGCTAAAAACATAATAGCCGGTACAATAAAGGCCATATAGTAAATATTGTGCTGATTCAGCATCAGACCGCCCAGCACTGCAATAATTGCCATAACAGAAAGTACAATTTTTGTCATGCGTTCCTCCAATTATTTTTTTATATTTTATTATACCGCAAAAACAGAGCAGATTCAATGTATGCCGGAAAGAGAACCTGAGATTGCCGGTAAAATGACAAGAAAAAGCAAAAAATAAATTTCCAGAACCACTATTGATGACAATAAAACCCCTGCTGTGTTATAATATTAATATCTATGTCAGAAGGAGGCATATTTATGTTTGATAGTATTATCGTTGGCTGTGGCTTTGCCGGCGCTGTAGTAGCGCGGGAACTGGCAGAACGCGGCAATCAGAATGTATGTATCATTGAAAAGCGGAACCACATCGGCGGGAACTGCTATGACTTATATGACAACGAAGGTATTTTAATCCACCAGTATGGTCCGCATATTTTCCATACCAATAACAAGGACGTGTACCAGTATCTGTCCCGTTTTACCGAATGGTATGATTACAAGCACGAAGTAGTTGCCAACATTCACGGCGAATTTATGCCGGTGCCATTTAACCTGAATACGTTAAAACTGGTTTACGGCGAAAAAAAAGCGGCGGAGCTGCGTGAAAAATTAATCAGCACCTACGGGCTGGAAAGCCGCGTGCCGATTCTCAAACTGCGGGAAAATCCAGACAAGGATATCCAGACCATCGCAGATTATGTGTACAACAATATTTTCCTGCACTACACCTTAAAACAGTGGGGCCAGAAACCGGAAGACATTGACCCGAGTGTCAGCGCCCGTGTTCCGGTATTAATCTCCGAAGATAACGGCTATTTCCAGGATGCTTATCAGGGCATGCCGCTGGAAGGTTACACACCGCTGTTTGAAAAAATGCTGGATTATCCGAATATTACAGTAAAACTGAATACCGATGCCAACGAGCTGCTCAGCCTGCAGGACGGTCAGATTTATTTTGAAGGCGAACCATTCAACGGTCAGGTTATCTTCACCGGTCCGATTGATGAGTTTTTCTCCTGCTGCTATGGACATCTGCCGTACCGCTCTCTGAATTTTGTATTTGAGCATCATGAAAAAAGTGATTATCAGCCAAAAGCTGTGGTAAACTACACTGTCAGTGAAGATTACACCCGCATCACCGAGTTCAAAAAGCTGACCGGCCAGAAAAAACCGGAACACACCACCATCGTGAAAGAATATCCGATTCCTTATACCGGTAAAAACGGTGAAATTCCGTATTATTCTATCGTAAATGACGACAATCTGGCGCTGTACGCAAAATACTGCCAGTTGTTAGAAGGTTACCCAAACTTCCATCTGCTGGGCCGCCTGGCCGAATACAAATATTACAACATCGATGCCATTGTCGACAAAGCGCTGGCACTGGCAAATACTTTATTAAGCTAATCGGGAGGTACTTATGAAAGTTTTATCCATTGCAATTCCTTCCTACAACTCGGAAGCTTATATGGCAAACTGCATCGAATCTCTGCTGGTTGGCGGCGAAGATGTAGAAATTCTGGTTGTCAACGACGGTTCCAAAGACGGTACCGCCCGCATTGCTGATGAATATGCGGCAAAATATCCAAATATCGTACGTGCTGTCCATCAGGAAAACGGCGGCCACGGCGAAGCAGTAAACGCAGGGCTCCGCAATGCAACCGGTGCTTACTTCAAAGTGGTAGACAGCGACGACTGGGTTGACACAAAAGCCTATAAAGAAATCCTTGCACTGTTAAAACAGATGCTCACTGACAACGTGCAGCTGGACATGCTCATTTCCAACTTTGTTTACGATAAACAGGGCGCATCGTTCAAAAAAGTAATGAACTATCGCTCTGTGCTGCCGCAGAATCAGATTTTCACCTGGGACCAGATTGGCCATTTCAAAAAAGGGCAGTATATTCTGATGCATTCTGTGATTTACCGCACCCAGATGCTGCGCGATTGTAAACTGGAGCTTCCAAAACACACCTTCTATGTGGACAACATCTTTGTGTATCAGCCGCTGCCGGCGGTAAAAACCATCTACTATTTAGATGTTGATTTCTATCATTACTTCATCGGCCGCAATGACCAGTCGGTGAACGAAAAAGTTATGATTAAACGTATCGACCAGCAGCTGCGCGTCAATAAACTGATGATTGACTATTATGATTTATCCGACAAAAACATGGTGCCTAACAAAAAACTGCGCCAGTATATGTACAACTATCTTGAAATTATGATGGTTATTTCATCTATCATGCTCATTCTGTCTCATGAGGAAGAAAATCTGAAAAAACGGGAAGAACTGTGGGAATACCTGCAGCTGAGCAATCCCCGCATGTATAAAAAACTGCGCTACGATTTATTTGGACGCGTGATGACCGCAAAAACACCAGTCGGCCGCAAATTTGCCGAACTGTGCTACAAAATTTCTCAGAAAATCTACGGCTTCAACTGATATACAAAACGCTTACCTTACATGGTGAGCGTTTTTTTTGTAAGCATTCTATCTATTAAATTCCTATCTTACATAGTGATTTTTATTGTAATTCCTATTTAACTTTGTTACAATAGTTTCAGTAAATAACAGGGAGGTAATTTAACATGAAAGTTGGAATTATTCGTTGTATGCAGACAGAAGATTTCTGCCCTGGTACCAGTGATTTTAAAATGATTGCAGAACGAAAAGGCGCATTTGAAGGCATCACAGAACCAATCGAAATCGTTGGATTTATTAATTGCGGCGGCTGCCCTGGCAAAAAAGCTATACTACGTACCCGCGAACTGATAAAACGTGGTGCCGACACCATTGCACTGGCATCCTGTATCTGCAAAGGAAGCCCGATTGGTTTTGCCTGTCCAAACGCTGAAAAAATGCTGGAGCTGATAAAAAAAGAAGCCGGAGAAAATGTGAAAGTACTGGAATTTACACATTAATCAAAATTCTATTTCAATATACTATCGTAAAAAACGGGATGCCATCGCATAAAAATGATGACATCCCGTTATCTTTTTCTCTTTTAAAATTCCAGCAGCATATCATACCACACAGCACCGCCATGTACTGATGCAGATACGCCCTGATTCCGATATCCAAACTTTGCATAATACGAAACCAGATGTTCTTTGCATGTTAAGATACATCCTTTTCTGCCGGCATTGCGAGCATCCGCAATCAGCGCACGCATCAGCTTCGCCGCATATCCGTTTCTGCGATATTCAGGCAGCACACTCAACCCGAACACGCTCTGATACAATCCATCTTCCGCATGCATCTGTGCATTTTCAAACATTTCATCCACGATATTCGGCTGATTCACCACCGGCCCGTCAATAAAGCCGATAATTGTATCACCATCTGCAATTACCCAGAAATGATTCGGATAAACGGCTAACCGTTCACCGATGGTTTCTTTGCTGGCCGCCTCCGCCTGCGGAAAACAAATGGATTCCACCAAAGCAAGAATATCTAAATCCTGTATCGTTGCATTTCTCAAAATCATCTGTCATCTTCCTTATAGTATCCTGCATTGTTTCACGTGAAACAATTTTTACTGCGCCATATCCTGCTGTAAATCCTTCTTCGGTAAACGAATGACCACTTCCATATAGTCATCATTTTCATTTTCGATAATTTCCGCAGGCATCCCGGCATCCTGAATAGTTTTCACAGTGCCTTTGATGGTATTCACAAAGATTTTCATATCCTTGATGGCTTTCATCATTTTCTTTTTTTTCTGCTCGCGGATATTTTTTTCTTCGGCAATCAGCAAGGTTTCAATATAATCATCAGTCTGGCGCACGTTCAGATTTTTTTCATAAATGCGATGCAATACATCCAGCTGCTGGTCTTCGTTTTTTAATTTGAGCAGCGAACGAACATGACGCTCTGTGATAACATCCACAGAAATTTCACGGCGCACGCGTTCAGAAATCTGCAGCAGACGCAGTTTATTGGCGATGGTCGGCTGACTTTTCCCCATCTTTCTGGCTACTTCCTCCTGGGTAATCTGAAACTCCTGAATCAGACGGGCATAGCCTTCCGCCTCTTCAAAATAGTTCAAATCCTCCCGCTGCAAATTTTCAATCAGTGCCATCTCGGCAACTTCGCGGTC
The DNA here is from genome assembly GCA_017547685.1 of Peptococcaceae bacterium. Taxonomy (GTDB): domain Bacteria; phylum Bacillota; class Peptococcia; order Peptococcales; family Peptococcaceae; genus UBA7185. The sequence continues at coordinate 17,590 of JAFYPD010000084.1, read as the reverse complement.
ACTCAGCTGACGCACCAGAGCAGGAATGGTTTCTTTTTCTGCCAGTCTGCTGGCGCGGAACCGACGCTCCCCGCTCACCAGCTGATATCTGCCATCCACCACGCGCACAATCACCGGCTGCAGCACACCATATTCCCGGATAGAGCTGGCCAGTTCCTCCAGCTGGGTCGGGTCAAAATAAAGACGTGGCTGAAACGGATTCGGCTGAATATCTGCAATAGATAATTCCAGAATTGTTTCACTTTTATTTTCTTCGTCCATCAGTTCCTCGTTCTGTTCTGCCGCATTTTCTTCTGGTATATATGCAATTGTATCTTCTGTCGTCCCTTCCTGAACCTGTTCTGTTACAATACTTTCAGGTTCCTCCGCAGTCAATGGTTCTTCTGCTGTTGTTTCTTTTCCGGATTCCATGGCAGTTACATCCGCTAGTTCCTCCTGAAACAAATGCCGTATGGTTTTTAGCATAAACATGTTCCTTTTCTATATCAATTGTAAAAATCGTATAACAAGTATTTCTCGATTGATTTATAATTTCCTGCTTTTTACAGTTTAATTTATTGCAACATATCATTTGATTAGACAGCCGGATAAAAAGGACAATCCTCTTTTTTACACTGCTCATTAAATGCTGAAAAACCGCAGACGACTGATTCCGGCATCTCCATCTGGACAGCAAACTGTTCCTGCACAAATTGCACCGCTTCCCACACTGAAACAAAGGAATCCCGTTTACAGCAGCGCGGGCCGCCCAGATTTCCAATGGCCTGCAATGCTCTGGCAGTCATCTGATTTGCCATGCCCCACTCCTCTTTGTGCAGCGGCGTTGCTTCCGTAATGATGCTGATAAAAATTCCGGCACTGACACCAGCACCGCAGCATCCCCAGAATCCGCAGGCACCGCCCGGCACCTGCTGCCCGCGGCGAATCATTTCGGACAGCGCATATTCCAAATCAATCTTACCCCCGCTGTTTTTATACGCCGATAATAAAGCCGCACCCACCAGAACATGATGTTCCGGCCCGTGCATATAAATCTCCGGCTTCGCCATAATCTGCTGCATAATTGCGATTGGATTTCTACTTCTGGTATCAGCACAGAATGCTTTAATTAACGCAATCCCCTTTTCCATATGACAGCTGTCGCAGATAAAATGGCCGGATTTACACGCAGCTGTGGTTTCATATTCCTTCCCGCAGATGGCACACGCCATCTTACGCGGTGTATTATCATATTCCAGTTCTGCACCGCAAATCAGACAATTTGATGTGGGCATTTCACAACCCCCTTACAGCGGTTTTTTCTGTGGTGTTCCTGCTTTGCGCGGATATTTTTTCGGTGTATCTTTTATTTTTTCAATCACAGCCAGATTGCGGGTATAAGCACCATCGGCCAGAGTAAACTGCTGCACATCCACCACTTTACCGCCCAGTTCTTTTAATGCGTTGTTGCTCTCTTTGATTTCATTTTCCAGTTCCGGGCCCTTTAATGCAATGAAGATGCCACCCTTTTTCACGAACGGCAGGCAGATTTCCAGTAATACCGGCATACGGGCGACAGCTCGTGCAGTGGCAATGTCAAACTGCTGGCGATAATCCGGTTTAATACCAAACTCTTCGGCGCGGCCATGCACAGCGCGAATATTTTTTAATTCCAATGCTTTGCATAATTCCTGCAAAAAGAGAATCCTTTTATTCAGCGAATCAAATAAGGTGACATATAATTCGGGCTCCATAATATTTAACGGCACCCCCGGAAACCCGGCTCCGGTGCCGATATCAATCATAGTTTTGTGTTTTAAATCGGGAACCACACGCATTAAACAGGCCGAATCCACAAAATGTTTATAGGCAACCTCTGTCGGTTCCTCGATGGCTGTTAAATTGATTTTCTGGTTCCAGTCAATGAGCATATCAAAATAGGTCACAAACTGTTTATTCTGCTGTTCTGTCAGATTGAAGCCCTCACTGGTAAATGCCTGATTTAAAATATCTTTCATTCGGTTGCTCCTTCCCGACGACGCTGCTGTTCTAAATAAACCAGCAATACAGAAATATCAGCCGGTGATACACCGGAAATACGGGAGGCCTGTCCCACCGATACCGGTTTAATGTTATTCAATTTCTGTTTTGCTTCATTGCGCAGCCCTGTAATGAGACTGTAATCTAAATCTTCCGGCAGACGGCGGTTTTCGATTTTTTCCATGCGGGAAACCTGATCCATCTGCATTTTGATATAACCCTCATATTTAATCTGCACTTCCACCTGTTCTTTCACATTTGCCGGTAAATCATCCCGTCCGATGCCAACAGTAATCAGGTCATTATAAAATACTTCCGGACGTTTTAATAATTCAGAAGCCGGTAAACCGTGTTTCAACGGCGCACTGCCCCGCTCTGCCAGAATATCCTGCATTTCCTGCAGATTACAGGATACTGTTGTATGGCTCAGCCGTTCAATTTCTTCCTCAATGGCAGCCTTTCTGGCACAGAAAGATGCATAGCGTTCATCATTTACCAAACCGACTGCACGGCCCTTTTCTGTTAATCGCAAATCGGCGTTATCCTGACGCAGCAGTAACCGATATTCTGCACGGGAGGTCAGCATACGATACGGTTCGTTTGTCCCTTTTGTTACTAAATCATCAATTAACACGCCAATATATCCTTCATAGCGTTTTAAAATCAGCGGTTCTCTGCCTTCCAGTTTGAGGCACGCATTAATACCGGCCATCAGACCCTGGGCTGCCGCTTCCTCATAACCTGATGTGCCGTTAATCTGTCCGGCTGTGAACAGATTTTCAATCACTTTGGTTTCCAGTGATGGTTTCAGCTGTAACGGGTCAATGCAATCGTATTCAATGGCATAAGCCGGACGCATCATTTCCACCTGTTCCAGGCCAGGAATGGTGCGAATCATCTGCAGCTGTACTTCCTCCGGCAGACTGGACGAAAATCCCTGCACATACATCTCCTGTGTATTTAAACCTTCCGGTTCCACAAACAATTGATGCTGACTCTTATCGCTGAACCGTACAATTTTATCCTCAATAGACGGGCAGTAACGCGGGCCGGTTCCTTCGATAAAGCCGGAGAATAACGGAGAACGGCTCAGATTGTCACGGATAATCTGATGGGTCTTCTCGTTGGTATAGGTCAGCCAGCAAGGCTGCATTTCGTTCTGATTGCTCTCTTCGGTCAGGAAGGAGAAAAATAAATTGTCATCGCCGTCCTGCCGGTACATTTTACTGAAATCCACAGTACGTTTATCCACACGAGCCGGTGTGCCGGTTTTGAACCGTACAATTTTTAAGCCAAGTTCTTTCATATTGCCAGATAATAATTTGGCAGAACGCTGTCCGTTTGGCCCGCACTCTTCGGAATATTCGCCGATAATCACACGGCCTTTCAGATAAGTACCGGTAGCCAGAATCACAGCCTTTGCCAGATAGGTGGCACCAGTCTGACCAACCACACCTTTTACCACACCATCTTCTACGACCAGACGGTCTACAATCATCTGTTTCACTGCCAGATGATCCTGTGTCTGCAGTGTTTTTGTCATTTCCACCTGATATTCATATTTATCAGCCTGCGCCCGCAGCGAATGTACCGCCGGCCCTTTTGTGGTGTTCAGCATACGAACCTGAATCTGTGTTTTATCAATATTACGTCCCATCTCGCCGCCCAGTGCATCGATTTCACGAACCAGATGCCCTTTTGCCGGCCCGCCGATGGACGGATTACACGGCATAAAGGCAATGTTGCTCATATCCACTGTCACAATCAGTGTTTTATGCCCCATACGGGCCGCAGCCAGCGCAGCCTCGCAGCCTGCATGGCCAGCCCCCACCACAATCACATCATATTCATCTGCAATATATTCAATCGGCATAAAAACTCACCTCATTCAACTTCATTTTTATTTTCATTAAATTTTTTTTGAAGATTTTCAATATATACTTCTTCGCTTTTTGTACCTTTCATATCCCGAAAGGCTTCTTTTATTCCATTTTTTACAGCCCATTTAATTATGAAATAGAAAACTGTTAAACAAAAAATATATACTGGCAGAGTTAAACATAATGTTACAAATATATTTAACATATAATTTTCTCCAGGAAATATTATTTTCCCAGACAGAACTTAGAAAAAATCTGATCCAGTAAATCTTCCTCCACGGTTTCCCCGGTAATCTTGCCCAGTTTCTCCCACGCATTCTGTAAATCAATCACTAAAAAGTCAACGGATAATCCCATCATAATACCGGCCAGGAATCCATCCATATGGGCCATACTTTCCTCTAAAATCTGAATATGGCGCACATTGGTCACCATAATATCACTGCTGACTTCCAGTGTACCGGCAAAGAATAAATCTGTGATTTTTTCTTCCAGCTGTTCCAGACCGATTTTTTCCCGGGCGGAAATTTCCAGCACCGGTGCATCGCCGATGGCATCTTTCAGCTGCTGCCGCACTGCATCGCTGATGCCTACATCGCTCTTATTCAGCAGATAAATCACAGGCCGATTCTGAATGTCAGCCATCATCTGGCTGTCCTGTTCGGTCAGACCCTGCACCGCATCCACAACATACAGTACTAAATCAGCATTGCGCATAAACTGCTGGGCTTTGTCCACACCAATCTGCTCCACCACATTGTCGGTTTCCCGAATGCCGGCAGTATCCACAATTTTCAGCGGAATCCCATTCAGATTGATATATTCTTCAATCACATCACGGGTTGTGCCGGGAATATCGGTTACAATAGCCCGTTCCTGCCCAAGCAGCGCATTTAACAGGCTGGATTTACCCACATTCGGTTTACCGGCAATAACCACACGCAGCCCGTCCCGAATCATTTTACCTTTCCGGGCATTTTTCAGAACTGCTTCCACCTGTGCTTTCAGATTAATGATTCGTTCCTGCTGCTGTTCTGTTGTCAGCCGTTCAATATCATCATCGGGATAATCAATATCGGCCTGGATGAAGGCAATCAGCTCTAATAAATCAGCCCGCAGCGTTTTCACCATGCCAGACAACGTGCCCTGCAGCTGAGATAATGCCAGGTCCACACCGCGCTCTGTTTTTGCCTGCACAATATCCATAATAGACTCAGCCTGCGCCAAATCCAGACGGCCGTTTAAAAAGGCCCGTTTGCTGTACTCGCCCTGCTCCGCCAGCCGCGCACCGGATAATAAAATCAGTTCCAGCACCTGTTTTAATACAACCATACCGCCATGGCACTGCACCTCTACCACATCTTCTCCGGTAAAGCTGCGCGGCCCGCGCATCAGTAAAAATAATGCCTCATCTATTTTTTTATTATTTTTTTTGTCATACACATATCCATAATGGATGGTGTGGCTTTCCGATTTGCATAAGTCAGATTTTCCCTGATAAATACTGGCGGCAATATCCACAGCCTCCGGTCCGCTGATGCGAATAATCCCCACACTGCTTTCTCCGATCGCTGTTACCAGTGCTGCAATTGTATCCCGTTGTAACAAAACAGTTCACCTCAATTTTCTATGTACAATCCGTGCAGATAACGAAATGCATTTTATAACCCCGTTATATCTGAAACAATCTCTAAAATTCCGCATACTGTTTTTATTTTATCATAATCAGCTGAAAAATAAAACAGGCTGCGCATATCCAAATGCTTCAGCCTGTTATAAATTCTTTATGCCTGTTTGTTATATTCTTTCCGGCTGTTTTCTTTTACTTCCGGAACGATAACAACTTTGCGGTAAGGTTCTTCCCCTTCGCTGTACGTACTTACGCGGCGATCATTCTGCAGTGCCATATGAATAATACGGCGTTCCTGCGGATTCATCGGTTCCAGAACAACTTTCTGGCCTGTTTTTCTTGCTTTTGCAGCCAGTTTATGGCTCAGACCAATCAGAGTTTCTTCCCGTTTTGCGCGATAGTTTTCGATATCGATGATACCTTTTACTTTGGCACCGTTTTTCTCATTGATAACCAGATTCAGCAGGAACTGCAGAGAATCCAGTGTATCGCCGTGGCGGCCAATCAGAATTCCTAAATTTTTACCTTTTAAATCAAATACCAGATAGCCATTCTTTTCTTTCACATCAATGGTAACATCCAGTTTCATTTCTTTAAAAATTTTGCTTAAAAATTCTTTCCCTTTTACTTCTGCACGAGCAAGTGCTTCTTTTTTATCAGCAGATTTCTGTACAGGTGCTTCTTTCGCAGCCTCTTCCATTTTTACAGTTTCTTCAGCAGGAACTTCATATTTCATCTCTGCAGGAATTTCCTCCACAACAGATTTTACTTCCTCCTGCACTGTCTGTTCCGGTATTTTTACTGCCGGTTCTTCTTTTACCACTTCAGCTGCGCTTTCTTTTTCTAAAGCTTTTCTTTCTTCTTTGATATCAGAAACGATATCTTTTAATTCTTCAATGACTTTTTTCTGAACCCGAACCACTGCATCGCGCTGACCAAAGCCCAGGAACCCTTTCGAAGGCTGTACCACTACTTCGTACTCGATATCATCGCGAGTCAGCATCATTTCATTCAATGCTTTTTCCAGCGCTTCTTCAATAGATTTTGCGGTATATTCTTTTCCGGACATGATAATCATCTCCTTCTTACATAATTATTCTTCCTCAATCACTGCTTCTTCTGCCTCTTCTAACGCTGTTTTCTTTTTCTCTTTTGCGCCGGATTTTTTCTCAGCTACCATTTTAGCTTTTTTTGCTGCAATCCGTTTTTCTTTTTCTTCCGCTTCACGCGCTGCGCGGGCAGCCATTTCTTTTTTCTTTGTCTGATTCATAAAATACTGCTGAATGATACTTAATACACTGAAAAATGCCCAGTATAAACATAAACCGGCAGGCATACTCCAGCAAACAAACAACATCATGGCAGGCATCATATACAGCATGGTTTTCATCATCTGTTCAGTCTGAGCGTTGCCGGCTGTTGCAGCCATGCTGATTTTCTGCTGCAGGAACATGGTTACTGCAACCAGAACAGGCAGAATATGCATCGGGTCAACATCGCCCAGGTTTGGAACCCACAGGAAGGTCGCATGTTCGATTGGAACAAATTCATACTGGCGCAGTGCCATAAATAACCCGATTAAAATAGGGAACTGAATTAACAAAGGCAGACAGCCGGCCATAGGATTTACATCGTATTCCTTGTACAGCTTCATCATTTCCTCATTCATTTTTTCCGGATTATTTTTATATTTTTTTTGCAGATACTCCAGTTTTGGCTGTACTTCCTGCATATTCATAGTAGATTTCATCTGCTTCTGCATCAATGGAAACAGAATTAATTTCAGCAGAATCGAAATCATAATAATTGCTAATGCATAGCTTGGAAATCCAACTGCTGCTGTCAGACCATACAGAATGTCGATTACTTGGCTGATTAAATCTGCCACTGGCTGTAAAAAGCCATAGCCATAGGTTTTATTCATAAGCCACTTTGCCTCCTATTGTTATTTGACTGGATCATATCCTCCGGGATGAAACGGATGACATTTACAAATACGTTTGACTGCCATCCAGCCTCCCTTGAGGAAGCCATATTTGCTGACCGCTTCGTAAGCATACTGAGAACAGGTTGGATAAAAACGGCAGGTTGGCTGCATTTTTAAAGCCGAAATATAGTTCCGGTAAAACTGGATGAGAAACAAAAGTATTTTTTTTGGTATTTCAGTCAATCCAGACACCACTTTTCCGCATTAAATACTTTACGTTTTTTTCCAGTTCATGATATCCAAGTTCCGTTACAGGTACTCTTGTAAGAATAATCAAATCATATCCAGGTTTGATATGATGCAGATTATGTCTTACAATCTCCCGCAATCTACGCTTATAATAATTTCGCACATTTGCTTTTCCTACTTTTTTTGAAATAGAAAAACCAACCCGAATACCTTCTCCCTTCCGGGCCTTTGGATAAAGCACCAGATACCTGGTCGATACAGATTTGGCACTGCGATATACTTTTCGGAAATCAGCATTTTTTCTTAGTCTGTATTCCTTCTTTAACATCAGAAACCCTCCAGAAAAATGCCTGAATAATATAAAAAGGCCACGAAGGCCTTTTTCATTTAAGAGCTATATTTTGAAAAAATTAAGCGCTTAATTTTTTTCTCCCTTTTGCTCTTCTTCTTTTCAGTACGTTTCTGCCGTTAGCGCTTAACATTCTTTTTCTGAAACCATGAACTCTTTTATGTTTTTTATTTTTTGGCTGCCAGGTTCTTTTCACCTTACAACACCTCCCTTTTCTACTCGTTGACAGACTATCTCAATCTTACGATTAAAAATTTCATTTACAATGTGATATTATATAATATTGAAATTGAACGGTCAAGTCCCTGACTCAATTTTTTTACGGTATTTTTATAAGAAATACTTAAAGTTATACACTTGTGGATAAAATTTTATCGTATTTCGAAAAATTTGTTGATAATTTTCACTGATTCTGCTATTATTTTAAAGCATTCTATTTATTATTGTGGATAAATAAAGTACTTATCAACAGTTTTTGTGGATAAATATAATAATTTTCAAATTTTTTATTTTTACATACAGAAGCACTTGTAAACGCAATCATAATAACATTACATCACAAAAATGCACTGCCGATACAGCTATTTTTTTCTGGGGGAATTTATATGAACGACGCGAATAATATGAACGCCATGATCTGGAATGACGCGTTGAAGCTTTTAGAAAATGACGTCAATAAGCCAACCTTTGATCTCTGGTTCCGTGCAACCGAACTGGCTGCCTATTACGGTGAAAATATTATCATTAAAGTACAGAATGACTATGCAAAAAACTTTTTGAAAAATAATTTCACGCATATCATTAAAAATCATCTGGAATCCATGCTGAATCATACTGTAAAACTGCAATTTGTCACGCCGCAGGAAAAAGACCAGGCCATTGAACAGCTGATGCAGCAGCAGGGTTATACAGAAAAAACCATCAATCCGGTGGAGTATGAAATGCCTGTCACAACACCAGAACCGATATCAACCTTTGAACAGGAGCCGCGTCTGTTCACAAAAGATACCGGTTTAAATCCAAAATACACATTCGATACCTTTGTAGTAGGCGGAAGCAACCGTCTGACACACGCTGCCTGCATGGGTGTAGCTGATAATATTGCCAACAATGCCGAAACCAGAGTTTACAACCCGTTATTTATTCACGGCGGCTCCGGACTTGGAAAAACCCATCTGATGCACGCCATTGGCAATCATATTCTGATGCGTAGACCAAACACAAGAATTACTTATCTCTCTTCAGAAACATTTACCAATGAAATTATTGATGCTATCTTAAGAAACAAACGAAAAGAATTCCGTGATAAATACCGCACTGTTGATGTATTACTGATCGACGATATCCAGTTCATTGCCGATAAAGAATCCACCCAGGAAGAATTTTTCCATACTTTTAATGCATTAAGGGAAGCGGAAAAACAGATTATCATCTCCAGTGACCGTCCGCCAAATGAAATTCCAAAACTGGAAGAACGTCTGCGTTCCCGCTTTAACCAGGGCCTTTTAACCGATATTCAGCCGCCTGATTTAGAAACCAGAATCGCTATCCTGCGCAAAAAAGCGCAGGCTGAAATGCTGGACATCCCGGACGAGGTATTTGACTATATCGCAGAAAATATCCATTCCAACATTCGTGAGCTGGAAGGGATGCTGACCAGACTGTCCGCCTACTCCAGTTTAAGCAACCGGAAAATTGACCTGGATCTGACAAAAGAATGTCTGCAGAATCTGATTACCCCAAATGAACCAGTTATCGTCACCGGTGAACTGATTCAGGAAAAAGTGGCCGAATACTATCAGATGCGTGTGGAAGATTTTAAAGCAAAAAAACGTACCAAAAATATTGCATTTCCGCGGCAGATTGCCATGTATCTCTGCCGTGAAATGACCGATTTATCCCTTCCGAAAATCGGTGAACTGTTTGGCGGCCGTGACCATACCACAGTCATGCATGCCTATGAAAAAATCACAGAAGAGCTGCGTGTGGACCAGACCCTGCAAATGACCATCAGCAAAATCAAACAATCTTTAACCAGTCGTTAATGGACAAGCAATCCCGTAGAGCAATCCTGCGGGATTTTTTATCGTTCAGCGTTGTGTTCCAGCACAGGTATCAGCCAATTTTTAAGAAACCGCAACAAAACATTGAATGTGGATATTTTTTTTGATAAACTGTTAGTAATGTGTGGACAATTAAAATTGTTGAAAAAATCTGTGGATTCTGTTGATAATCCAGACTCATTATCAACAAAGTTATCTACAGGGGTGAGCCGTTGTGGATACTGGCTTTGACCGACTTTTAAACATTTCCACAGCGTATACTGATAATACTACTGAAATAGATAAGAAGAAGAGGCAGAAGGAGTGCATGTAAGCCTATGAAATTTACATCAACAAAAGAAAATCTGTTAACCGGTATCAATACTGTGCAGAAAGCAATCTCCAGCAAAGGTGCTGTACCTGTATTAACCGGTATTTATTTGAAAACAGAAGGAAACAAATTAATTTTTGCTGCAACTGACCTGGAAATCGGTATCACATGCAGCCAGCCGGTTCAGGTAATTGAAGAAGGACATGCTGTGATTCCAGCCCATTTTTTTGCTGAAATTGTGCGCCGTCTGCCTAATACCAATCTGATTTTTACCTACGATGATGAAGCGGTATCCATAAAAATTGAATATGACCAGGCAGAAACCAATATCAAATGCTGGAGAGGAGAAGAATTCCCTGGCATTACAGCGCTGGATGAAGGCCATATAATTACGGTAAATCCGGTTGTGTTCAAATCGCTGGTAAAACAGACCGGGTTCTGTGCCAATATGAATGACCCGCGTCCGATTTTTACCGGTGCGCTGCTGGAAACAGAAGGTAATAATTTAACCATGGTCGGTACCGACAGCCATCGTCTGGCTGTGAAAACATGTAAAATTGACAATCTGACCAGTGAAAACTTCAAAGTGATTGTTCCAGTAAAATCACTGAATGAAATCAGCCGTATCCTGAAAGAGGATGCGGAGGATGTTCTGACCATTCGCAGCAATGGACGCCAGGTAAGCTTTGAATGTAACGATGTCCGTCTGGTTTCCCGTCTGGTGGAAGGAAACTTTCCAAACTATCGTCAGGTAATTCCGGACGAACATAACATCCTGCTGAAAGTGAAAAAGAAACAGCTGCAGGAATCCATCGAACGCGCCAGCCTGTTTGTGCCGGAGCGGGATGGTTCCAGTGTACTGCGTTTTAATATTTCGGACAGCAATCTGAATATTGTGTCCAAGTCGGAATACGGTATGGTGAATGAAAATATCAACATTTATACAGAAGGCAGCGATTTATCGATTCTGTTTAATGCAAAATATCTGCTGGATGCCTTCAAAACCATGGACTTTGATGATTTAGATATTAAAATGGGCGGTCCGCTGAGTCCGGCCATCTTCCGTCCGCTGAACGATGAAAGCTATCTGTATCTGCTGCTGCCGTTAAGAGGATAATGGAGGCACTATTATGACAGAACAGAAAAAAGATGAAGTACAGAAACCGAAAAAAAAACGTAAAATTCTGCCTGCTCTGCTGCTGATTTCTCTGGCAGTCAATCTGCTGCTGGGCGCAGCACTGAATTATAAATGGAATGATGATTCCGAGTATGAGGCTTTGTTCCGCAGTGAAATTACCTTTGCCATCCAGCGGTTTGAGGAATGCGCCGAACAGATGGATGAAAGCAACTACACCGTTGGGGTTGCCCATTTATATACCGCGTGCACAATGGTGGAAAATTTCAGTGAAAAAAATATGATGTATCAGTATTCCAGTGAATTTGACAGCCTGTGGAATCTGGCTGCGGCTTATCCGGATGAATTTATGAATCATGTGAATAAATTGATTCCAGTTCTGAAAGATATCAAGAAAGACAGAAACTTTAATGACAGCGATGCCATGATCGCACTGCAGGAATTTAACAGTCTGGTTCGCGTGAATGTGGTGAAATAAGAGATGACGGTCTGTTCTTCAGGAATGGACCGCTTTTTGTTGTGTGTTATTTTGTTTCATGTTAAAATGACAGTGATAAAAAAAGAAGGGAGGGGTTTCTTTGTATCTGCAGCACCTGCATTTAATCAATTACAGAAATTATAAAAATCAGGAATTGAATCTGAATCGAGGGATTAATGTACTGATTGGTGCCAATGGACAGGGAAAAACCAATCTTCTGGAGGCTGTTTATTATTTATCGATGGGCGGCAATTTCCGAGGAAATAAAGATTTGGATCTGATTTTATGGGAACAGCCTTATTTTCGGCTGATGGGCCAGATGAAAAAAGACGGCAGCGAGCGCTGCTATGATTTAGAAATTTATGTGGATAAAGAAAAAAACAAGCAGCTGAAAATCAATGGTGTAAAATATAAAAGTATGTCGGAGCTGCACAATTATCTGCGTGTGGTACTTTTTTCTCCCGATGATTTAAAAATTATCAAGGGGTCTCCGGCGGAACGGCGCCGGTATCTGGATGCGGTGATGTGCCAGATGGATAAAGGGTATCATCGGCTGATTCGTGATTATGACAGAATTATTGTACAGCGCAATAATCTGTTAAAAGAACTGCAGTATAAACAGCAGAACAGAATCCAGCTGGATGTGTGGAATACTTATCTGGCAGAGTACGGCAGTCAGATTATTTATCGGCGCATTCAGTTTCTGAAACTTCTGATTCCCATGGCAAGGAAGGTGCAGCAGGATTTAACGCAGCAGACCGAGCGGTTTACCGTAACCTATCACTGTTCTATGGGTGCTATTGGCGATTTTTCGGCGGAGCAGATAAAAGAACTGTTTGAGAAAATCATCGATCAGAAGCTGGGCGAGGAGATTACGCGGGGCACAACCCTGTGGGGACCTCACCGTGATGACCTTATTTTTTATCTGAATGGTATGGATTTAAAACGGTACGGGTCGCAGGGGCAGCAGCGAACCGGAATTTTATCATTAAAAATGGCAGAGTTACAGGCTTTTTTTAAATGCCATGGTGAATATCCGCTGCTGCTGCTGGATGATGTGATGAGCGAACTGGACGACAGCAGAAGGCATTATCTGATAGAAATGGTGAAAAAAAATAAAATTCAGACAATCATCACCGGTGCAAATATCGAATTACTGACCGGAGAAATCGCGAAAGACGAGGTATTTTCGGTGTCCGAGGGAAAAATTATTATTAAATGATTTTTCCCTCTTTATTTGCAAAAATTTAAGTTTTCTGTTATAATAAATTATTAAAAATTAAACATAAAACAGAGCATCTTTCTGAGGGTTATTTGAAAAAATAAATACCTCTGATTTTTTTGTGGAGTAACTAAAAAAGTTATTAATAAATGAAATGCAAATAGATTACTGCATGTAAAAATTTTTTAGCAGAATGTTTTGTTTTATTATATTGAAATGGAGGAAATAAACGTGGCTGAACAGAATCAGAGTAATTATGGCGCTGAGCAGATTCAGGTACTGGAAGGGCTGGAAGCTGTCCGCAAACGTCCAGGGATGTATATCGGCACCACCGGGCCGGATGGTCTGCATCATCTGGTATATGAAATCGTTGACAACAGTATTGACGAAGCGCTGGCCGGTTACGGGAAACAAATTGATGTAACAATCCACGCAGATAATAGTATCACCGTATTAGACTATGGTCGCGGGATTCCGGTAGAACTGCATCCAAAAATGGGGCTGCCTACTGTGGAGGTTGTATTGACTGTGCTGCATGCCGGCGGTAAATTCGGCGGCGGCGGGTATAAAGTATCCGGCGGTCTGCACGGTGTAGGGATGAGTGTTGTAAATGCGCTGTCTACCCTGCTGGAAGTGGAAATTCGCCGTGATGGCAATGTGTATCGTCAGACATACTGCCAGGGTCATACCACAAGCAAACTGGAAGTGGTGGGCACTGCATCTGATACCGGTACAAAAATTCATTTTGTTCCTGACCCGACTATTTTTACTGAATCTATTGTTTATGATTTTAAAGTGCTGCGCAAACGCTTAAGAGAGCTGGCTTTCCTGAATAAAGGACTGCGTATTTCCCTGAAAGATGAGCGGGAAGGCATGGAACAGGAAGAAGTTTATCTGCAGAACGGCGGTATCATTGACTTTGTTCAGTCGTTAAACGAAGGCAAGGATGCTCTGAATGAAGTTATCTATTTTGAAGGGGAACGGGATGGTGTACAGGTTGAGATCGCCATGCAGTATACCGATACCTATACCGAAAATATCATGTCCTTCGCCAATAATATTCATACCCATGAGGGCGGCACTCATGAAACAGGGTTTAAGATTGCACTGAACCGTGTTGTTAATAGTTATGCCCGCAAAAACAATATTATTAAAGAAAATGAAGATAATCTGACCGGTGATGATATCCGCGAAGGGATGACAGCCATTGTAAGTGTAAAAGTGCCGGAGCCGCAGTTTGAAGGGCAGACCAAAACCAAGCTGGGCAACAGCGAAGTGCGCGGTATTTGTGATTCTATTACTGGTTCCAGCATGACACAGTTTCTGGAAGAAAATCCATCCATCGCGAAGAAGATGATTGAAAAATCCAGAAATGCTGCCCGTGCCAGAGAAGCGGCCCGCAAAGCAAGAGAAATGACCCGCCGCAAAAATGTGCTGGAAAGCACCTCTCTGCCTGGCAAACTGGCTGACTGCTCTTCTAAAGATGCAGCAAAATGTGAACTGTTTCTGGTCGAAGGGGATTCTGCGGGCGGTTCTGCAAAGAGCGGCCGTGACAGAAACTATCAGGCGATTCTGCCGCTCAGGGGTAAAATTCTGAATGTAGAAAAAGCCCGGCTGGATCGTGTATTAGGCAGCGATGAAATCCGCAATATGATTACTGCAATGGGTACCGGCGTTGGTCAGGATTTTGATATTACCAAAGCCCGCTATCACAAACTGATTCTGATGACTGATGCTGATGTCGACGGTGCGCACATCCGAATCTTACTTCTGACTTTCCTGTTCCGTTATATGAGGCCGTTAATTGACGCCGGTTATGTGTATGTGGCACAGCCGCCATTATACGGCATTGTAAATAAAAAAGGAAAAGTGCTGGAATATCTGTATAACGATGAAGCGCTGGACCGTTATTTAGAAGAAAACGGCAAAGAGCGGGATAAAATTGATATCCAGCGGTACAAAGGGTTAGGGGAAATGAATGCATCTCAGCTGTGGGATACCACCATGAATAATGAAACCCGTACCCTGCTGCAGGTAAAAGTAGAGGACTGCGTAGAAGCAGACCGTCTGCTGAATATGCTGATGGGCGATAAAGTAGAACCACGCAGAGACTTTATCACACAGAATGCAAAATATGTGAAAAATCTTGATATCTAGGAGGTGCCCGAATGGAAATGGAATTTACCCATGGAAAGATTCTGCCTACTGTAATGGAAACAGAAGTGCAGGAATCCTTCATTGACTATGCAATGAGTGTTATCACCAGTCGTGCACTGCCTGATGTGCGTGACGGGTTAAAACCGGTACATCGCCGTATTTTATTCTCTCTGTATAAAAACGGTATGACACCGGATAAAAAACATAAGAAATCGGCCCATATTGTCGGGGACGTACTGGCAAAATATCATCCGCATGGTGATAGCTCCGTATACGATGCTATGGTGCGTCTGGCGCAGGATTTTAATATCCGTTATCCGCTGGTGGACGGCCAGGGGAACTTTGGTTCGGTGGATGGTGACTCCGCTGCGGCCATGCGTTATACCGAAGCAAAAATGACCAAGCTGACCCTGGAAATGCTGGCCGATATCGAAAAAGATACTGTGGAATTCGGCTTGAACTATGATGAATCGGAAAAAGAACCGCTGGTACTGCCAAGCCGGTATCCAAACCTGATTGTCAATGGTTCCTCCGGGATTGCGGTAGGGATGGCAACCAATATTCCGCCGCACAATCTGGGCGAAGTGATTGACGGTACCATTGCGCTGATTGATAACCGCGATATGCCGGATCAGGATTTATTAAAATATGTAAAAGGCCCTGATTTCCCTGGCGGCGGTATCATTTTAGGCCGCAAAGGGATTGAGGATGCTTACTTAACCGGTCGCGGTTCTATCAAAGTTCGTTCCAGAAGCGAAATTGAGCCTATGAACAACGGGAAAAACCGCATTGTAGTAACAGAAATCCCATATCAGGTGAATAAAGCCCGTCTGATTGAAAAAATTGCCGAACTGGCAAGAGATAAAAAAATCGACGGCATTACCGACTTGCGTGATGAATCGGACCGTAAAGGGATGCGCATTGTGATCGAGCTGCGCCGTGATGTAAATCCGCAGGTTATTTTAAATCAGCTGTATAAAAACACCCAGCTGCAGGACAACTTCGGTGTGATTATGCTGGCGCTGGTAGACGGCATGCCAAAAATTTTAACACTGAAACAGGCATTGAATTACTACATCGACCATCAGGAAGATGTAGTGACACGCCGCACCAAACACGATCTGAAAAAAGCGGAAGAAAGAGCCCATATTGTGGAAGGTTTAAAAATTGCTGTCGATAACATCGATGAAGTGATTAAAATTATCCGTTCCTCCTACACCGATGCCGAATCCAAAGAACGTCTAAATCAGCGCTTTGGCTTAACCGACCGTCAGGCACAGGCCGTTATCGAAATGCAGATTCGCCGGTTAACAGGGCTTGCTCGTGAAAAGCTGGAAGAAGAACTGGCAGAATTATACGATAAAATTGCTTACTTTAAATCCATTCTAGCGGATGAAACGAAACTGCTTGGCATCATTAAAGACGAACTGCTGCAGATTAAGGAAAAACATGCTGACGTGAGAAGAAGCCAGATCAGCAGCAATGAAGACAAGCTGGAGCTGGAAGATTTAATCGAAAACGAAGATGTGGTAATCACTATCAGCCATACCGGCTATATCAAACGGATGCCGAGTGACACCTACAAGAGTCAGAAACGGGGTGGCCGCGGTATTACAGCTATGACCACTAAAGAGGAAGATTTTGTAGAGCAGATTTTCACCACCAGCACCCATAACTTCCTGATTTTCTTTACGAATAAAGGCAAATGCTATCGCCTGAAAGTGTACGAAATTCCGGAAGCAGGCCGTCAGGCAAAAGGGACAGCTATTGTAAATCTGTTAAATATCACCGGCGATGAAAAAATCACAACCGTGATTCCATTGAAGAAATTTGATGATGAATTATTCCTGATGGCAGCAACCAGACTGGGTGTTGTGAAGAAAACACCGCTGGCGGAATACGATACTTCCCGCCGTGATGGCATTATTGCGATCAATCTGGAAGATAACGATGAATTAATTGGTGTACAGCTGACCGATGGCAAACAGGATATGATTCTGGTAACAGCCGGCGGCCAGGCAATTCGTTTTGCTGAAGAAGAGGCTCGTCCAATGGCCAGAGCAACCAAAGGGGTACGCGGCATTAAACTGATGGATGATGACTATGTAGTTGGCATGGAAGTGGTTCGCGACGAAGGGGAACTGCTGGTTATCACCGCAAACGGCTATGGG
>JAFYPD010000083.1 GCA_017547685.1 Peptococcaceae bacterium | reverse complement strand
TCCACTATCATAATATAGTCGATACTTTCTATTTTCAAAAACCGAATAATCACCAGAGCTGGTTCCAGACGCTCCTTTTTACTGTATAAATACAAAAAGAGACCCAACCATTACAATTGAGCCTCTTTTCATTTCATGGAGATGAGGGGAGTCGAACCCCTGTCCGAAAGACCGACACCCCAGGCATCTACGAGCGTAGTTTGTGCTTTCATCTCGTCAGCGACACTCCCACAAACAGGATTGCAACTGACCAGTCAGGTTAGATTCCCGATTTGTTACCCGACACTGGCAAACCGGTAGTCCGCTAAAGTGACACTCTGTCCTGCACCGCAGACTCAGCAGGCAGAGCGTTAACTGCACTTAGGCAGCTAAAGCTAAATTATTGTTTTTAGCGTTTAATTTTAAATGCACCGTTTTACAAGCTGGCGCGACCTTGGCTCGCTTCCCGGGCTACCGCATATCCCCCGTCGAAACCATTACATCCCCGCAGAGATTTGCTACGAATTGATTATACCGCAATCGCAATAGAATAGCAAATAAATTTTCTGGAAAACCATTCAACGGATAGTTGAAATATTGCAAATTCATTTTCCCTGTGTTACATTGACTTTGACAAATCTGATTATTGTAAGCCAGATAAGAATTCTTAACTTTAATTACAGCAGAAATGAGTGAGAATCGTATGAAAATTGTCATTGCAATGGATTCTTTCAAAGGCAGTCTTTCCGCCCTGCAGGCAGGGCAGGCCATTGCCGAAGGCATTCACCGTGTAGAGCCGGAAACTGAGTTGCACATCTGCCCGATGGCCGACGGCGGTGAAGGAACCGTAGATGCTATCCTGACGGCCACTGCCGGCCAGTACCAGACCGTGCAGGCATCTGACCCGCTTGGGCGGCAGATTGACTGCCGGTATGGTATCATTCCATCTTCTAAAACAGCAGTGATTGAAATGTCGGCTGCGGCAGGTATCACACTGCTCACCGAAGCAGAGCGGAATCCACGCTATGCTTCCACCTATGGTGTGGGACAGATGATTCTGGATGCCATAGAAAAAGGCTGCCGGGACTTCATCATTGGTATCGGCGGCAGTGCCACCAACGATGGCGGTGTGGGCATGCTGCAGGCACTTGGCTTCTCTTTTCTGGATACTGCCGGAATAGAAATCGCCCGCGGGGCAATTGGTCTGCAAAATCTGGCTGAAATCCGTATAGATTATGTACCGGCCGTTTTAAACAACTGTCGCTTTCGCATTGCCTGCGATGTCAGTAATCCGCTCTGCGGCGAACAGGGCTGCAGCGCGGTGTTCGGTCCTCAGAAAGGTGCTGCGCCGGAACTGATTCAGCAGATGGATAGCTGGCTGCAGCATTATGCCGCACTGACCAAAACAGTTTGCCCTTCCTCTGACGCTGATTATCCGGGAGCTGGCGCAGCCGGCGGCCTGGGATTTGCCTTTTTGTCTTATCTGAATGCTACACTGGAATCCGGTGTTTCTATCGTGATAGATGCCATCCATCTGGAACAGCAGATTCAGACTGCCCATCTCGTTATCACCGGGGAAGGCCGGCTGGACGGCCAGTCTGCTATGGGGAAAACTCCTGTTGGTGTGGCCCGGGCGGCAAAAAAATATGGAAAACCTGTGATTGCACTGGCCGGGTCTGTCACTGCTGAGGCAGACCGCTGTCATGCATACGGTATCGATGCCTTTTTCCCTGTTCTCAAAGCACCTTGCACGCTGGACGAAGCCATACAGCCGGAAACGGCATATCAGAATCTGCGCGATATTGCTGAGCAGGTATTTCGTCTGATAGAAGCTGTACGTACGACACTATAATAAAAAACAGGCACAGTTTTTCGTTGTGTTTGCACTCATAAATTTTCTTTTGGTTGTTTGACGCTGAAAATCTGTGACAGTATAATTAGATTATGGCGGGTATATTGTACTTGCACGAATTACAGATAAAGAAGGCGATACCATGAAAGCAAAACGTGCAGAGGAAATGATTGCACGCTCAGAGCGTTGTGTCTGCAAACAATGTGGCGGGCAATTAGAAATCCGCATTATTGTATATAACAAATATGGCGGTTCCGGTGCGGAATTATACTGCCCGCACTGTCAAAAAATCGAGTACGGCACAGAGCCGGAAATTTATCGGGCTGCAAAAGATTTTGTAGATTGCACCGGTTTTAACCATTTTGTCGATTTAGAAGAAACCGAACGCACCTATTTGCTGAATGTGGCCAAAGTAGGAGAAATCCTCAGCTGGGGTACAAAGTACTGGGGGCTAACAGATAAAAACGGATTCACAATTCCGCTACAGCTTTCTGACGAGGATGAGGAATGACAGGAGGTGCCGCAATGAATCCCATATTCAAACTGGAAGGTCTAGGCTGTAAAGCCGGCAATCAATACATTCTGAAAGATATCGACTGGGAAGTACAAAAGGGGCAGCACTGGCTGGTATTCGGTATGAACGGCAGCGGCAAAACGACACTGTTAAGTATTGTTGCGGGATATATGGGCTGCACCCATGGCAATTTGGAAGTGCTGGGCCAAACCTATTGCGACGATACGATTCTGGATATTCGCCGCCGTATCGGCTGGGTTAGTGCATCTTATTTTGATAAATGTCTGTCCCGTGAAACCGTGCTTGATATTGTTCTGGCAGGAAAATGTTCTACACTCGGCATCAACGATGATATCACTGATGCTGATGTTATTCGCGCCAAAACACTGCTGAAAGAACTTCGGCTGAAAACAAAAATCAATTATCCATTCGACTTTCTCTCCAAAGGAGAACGTCAGAATGTTCTGATTGCCCGTGCGCTAATGGCCAGTCCTGAATTGTTGATTCTGGATGAGCCCTGCACAGGACTTGATGTGTTTTCCAGAGAATATCTGCTTAGCACCATTCGTGATCTGGCAGAAAATACGGAGGTCACGATTATTTTTGTCACGCACTATCCAGAAGAAATTATGGATATTTTTCAGCATTGCCTGTTGTTGAAAAACGGACGTATTTATGCGAAAGACCGTACCGAAACTATTTTTACTTCAGAGCAGATGTCTGCCTTTCTCAATTATCCGGTACAGGTTAACCGGGAAAAAAACCGGATGCATATTCAGCTGGAAGTAGATTCTCACATCAAAGAATTGCTGTAAAAATAATTCCTGCATTATAACAATGCAAAACAACTACAAAACAATTGCAGATAAAAAAGACTGACTGAATGAAAACAAACCATACACCAGATCAGGTTTCGCCCCATTCAGCCAGTCTTTTTACTGGCTTTCTTACGTTTTACAGCATTACATGCCAAACACATACTTCATTACTGCTATACTATCTGCAGACTGTCAGATTTTCTGAAGTGTACGCTTCAATTCCTCAATCACGACTGTCTGCAATTTATTCAGTTCATATCCTTTTGGTTTAACCAGAAAGGTTTCCAGACGCAGATTTTCTTTAATCGGAACTATTTTCAGATCACTGGTATCATATCCACTATCGTGTACGATCATTTCTGTGGCAAAACTGACAGCCGCACCATCAAAAATAGCGCTTCGCTGCAGCATCATGTTGCTGGAATTAATCATCACTTGAATATCAATCTGATAATCCTGTTGTAAAATGTCTTTCATATGATAACATTCTCCCCAGGCCACCGGATACTTTCCTAATTCTTTCAGACTGACGCTTTCCTTTTTGGCAAGCGGGCTGTTTGGACTGACGCATGCTACCAGTGTATCACGCAATACCAGTTCCCAGTCCAGTTCATTTTCAAAATCTTCAATCCGCCCAAAACCACAATTGCGGTTGACCGCTTGTATCAGGCCGATTTCTTCCTCGCCCTTCTGCAGGCGTTCTATAATTTCCCGATTCAGCAATTCTTCCACTATCACATGCAGTTTCGGATATTGTCGCCGCATGTCGCTCCAAAATCTGGAACCGACAAGATGCCCAGTGTAATTGCTGAGAAATAACCGCACCTGTCCGGTCAGATTGCTGCTGCTGTTTACATAGGTTGTATCATATAATTCCTGAAACTCCCGCACAATACGACTTGCCTTTTCTACAAATACTTTGCCCACATCGGTCAGCTGCACCCCTTTGTGAGAGCGAATCATCAATACAACGCCAAGCTCGTTTTCCAGCTTGTTGATAGCCTTGCTGATAGTCTGCTGCGTTACATAGAGATTCTCCGCCGCAACAGTAATGGAGTTTGTTTTAGCCACCATACAGATATACTGTAACTGTTCTATATTCATATCCTGCCCCCATTTCAACTCAACTGCCCACCATACTGCATTTTTAATCTTACTGTTATATCTTATAAAAATATTATACCATTTTTCCGGAATGTCTTCCAGCAGTATTAATGTATAAAAGACAGCCCGGCAATAGAGCCGGACTGTCTGAACATGTAACAGTTATTGTATTTTTGTTTGCACATTAATCCGCAAATGCCTGATAAATAACGCCGCCTTCTACGTCTTTCGGCATACGGTTTCCAACCAGCTGACAGATGGTTGGAACGATATCTACGTTACGTACGGGACGTTTCAGAACTTCGCCGGCTTTCAGACCGCCGCCGGCCATGATGCACAGTGCGCCTGCAGAGTAGCCGTGGTTGGTTACAGGGCCAGGAGCGTTGAAATGTTCAAAGCCGAAGTCTTTGGTCAGCTGGAAGAAGATATCCCCTACGTGGTCACCGCCTACGCCCAGGAGTTCCATTTCCTCTCTGGTGCAACAGAAAGATACTACACGTTCGCCGCTCTTCGGATCACGGTAGTTGTACAGGTCGGTGATAATCTGCTGTACGGTTTTATCGTAATCTTCCGGTTCTACGATACCTTCCGGGTCACGGCCTTTCAGGTTTACATAGATGTAGGAAGTACGATGGTTAATCGCGGTGGTTTTGCTCCAGTCGATGGCATACATCCCATCAATGCCGGGAACCGGAACGATGGTGGTATAGCCCAGTTCGCTCATAACACCGGCATTAATACCGGACAGTTCGCCGATACCCGGGTTTTCATAGCCGGCAGAACGCGGAATCGCCGCGTGGTCAGAGGTTACAAATGCCGCTGTGTCTTCGTCTACGTATTCCAGAACCATACCGATGTATTTATCGTTGATTTCGTAAATACGGTCGATGTTGTCGGCCATACGCTCCCATTCCGGGTGAGAGCCCGGGATTGCCTGTTCAATGTACCAGTGGTTGCACAGGTCGATGCTGTGTAAATGGATATAGAACAGCTGCCAGTCTGGATTTGCCTCAAAGAGATAACGGGTCGCATTCATATGCCAGTCGTTGATTTTATCGAAGGATTCCAACGCGATGTCATCCCCCAGTTTAGTATGACGGTCGAAGGATGCAAAATAGCACATCGGGCCAACGGCTTTTAACAGTTCCGGCTGCAGGGATTTTGGATAGAAGTATTCATCATCTTCGATATCCATTACGTGAGAAATATACACACGGCCTGCAGTACCTTCCTCGTTCATATCGACACCGCGCAGATAGTACGCAACTTTTGTCGGCTCTTCGTTAATCGGGAAGGTATCATAAATTGGTTCGGACCAGGTGTTCAGTGTGCAGGAACCTAATGGGTTATCCGCTTTTTTGTTTGGATACAGAGTAAAGGTATCGTAGTGAACACCGTCGGATGCTGTGATTAACAGGTAACGGCGAACCAGAGAATCGTTCATGGTTACCAGACATTCTTTTGCGTTTTCAGGAACTTCAAAGCTCCAGTTGGCCGCATCTTTCAGGGGAGTGTACAGAATGTCGGAAGCATCGGAGTTTGCCTGTTCTTCGGCACTCAGTTTATATAATACCATTGCCGGGGATTCCAGCGGCGGAGTACGGAAGTGGCTGCCGGTCATGGCTGCCAGCAGGTCTTCTTTGCTCATACCAGCGCCCATGCCTGGATACAATTCTGCGCCTGCTTCGGCCTCATTGCCGGCATCGGCGAATTTATCCACCTGATCTTTAAATACCACACAGTCACCGGAAGCCTGGTTTACGGAGTGAGGCACTTCTTTACTGGTTGGATATTCGGCTTTCATAACAACCAGCTTCTGGAAGCCTACAGAACTTCTCAGGAATGGTACCACACCGGTACCGTCAACAAAAATATTGTTACTGCCTTCTACACGATTTGGCCATGCTTCACAATAGTTCAGCATAATACATTTTTTGTTGTCATCGTCAAAGGCTTCCCAGATTAGCTCACTTTTTACACGGCGGGAGTCCCAGTTTAATTCAGTAATTCCCAGCGATTTTCCCAAAGTATGATTCAGGAAGTCTGTAATCCCATGTGTTCTCGGATAGTTCCCGGTTGCCAGAGAGCACCAGTTTGGAGGAGTACCTGCCGGTAATACACCCAGCATATCCAGGTTTTCGGTGGCAATCCCTTTTTCCAGTAATTTTTTCATATTAGGCATTCTGCCTTCCGCAATCAGCTTTTTCACGCGAACAGGGTCAGCGCCGTCCAAACCAATCATCATTGCTCGTTTCATTCCCATAATCAATAACCTCCTTACAAAATCATCCTGTATTTCATTCTATATTTACTTGATACTTTTATTATAGCTGTCTCTTTTTTCTCTGTGAAACAACCATCATTCAATTTTAAATTGTACTCACAACCAGAAGTTGTTATGCCTAAAACACCATCACCGCAAAATAGAGCCAGTTAATGCCGAAGAGTAATACTAAAAATCCGGCAATAATCATAATCGCCTGTTTTTTGCGGAATTCCTTCATCGGATTGTAATAGATTTTTTCCTGTGTTTCATCATATACAATTAAAGATTTCCGCCCAGTGGCCCAGTGTTCTGCCTCTGCTTTCGGATACTGATTGGTTACCTGTTTTATTTTGAAATCCTTGGTGAATTCAAATGTTACAGCCAGCTCCGCTTTGCTTTTTCCCGGCTTGATTTTTGTAATCTCCGCTGTGGTATAAAAACCCTGCGGCCGCACTTTGTCCTCCTGTTTCTGTACATAGAAGGTAGCTGCAATGAGGCCGATACCGCCTAATATAAAGGCCAGTGCAACCAGAACATGAATGTTGAACATTTCTATCACCTCGATTTCTGTTAAACGCATTCGGCTGTCATGTACTTTTAAAACAGGGCCGCCGTATCAAAGCAACGAACCTTTCGATAACGACAGCCCCTGTTAAGCTCTTACTTATAAATTCTTACGTGCTTTTAAATTCCTGCTTTGCTAAACGGTTAGCAGGTTAAACGTTCTGCTTCCTGTTCCAGTTCTTCCAGCGATTTCTGAGCGGAGCTGATACCCCAGAACAGAGCAAAGATTGCTGGAACAAAGTAGAACAGTGCATTTACGATATTTACACCCAGATAACTACCGGCTGCATAAACAGCAGGAACGGTCAGTGTCAGAGGAGCCGCGATTAAACGACCGGATGCAAATACGATACCGGTAGCATTGCTGCGGATTCTGGTTGGGAAGCTTTCTGCCAGATAGGTCCACATCAGAGTCATAGTACCGCCGCAGAACGCAGATCCAAGAATCCCCAGAACAGCCAGCAGAACCGGCCAGATTAAGGAACCGCTTGCAGCGTAGAGCCCAGCCATCGGCCCAGTTACATAACCGCGCAGTAAGCAGATACAGCCCGCAACACAGGACATGATAATAATCGGAATACGGCGTCCGCCCTTATCGGAGAAGAACGAAACGGTAACGTCACCGATTGGGGTACCGATTACACCGGTCGCACTGATAATCAGTACAACGCCGTAAGCCCAGCCCAGGTCAACCATAAAGGTTACCCCATAGCTTGCGATGTAGAAAATACCTAAGGTTGCACCCCACGACAGAACGAATACTACGATGGTCTGTTTGATAAACGCCGGACTGAACATAACTTTTACAGTCTGTAACATGGTGACCGGTTTTTCCTGAACGCAGGTAGCTGCCAGTGCACTTAAGTCACATAGCTCACCGGTACATTCGGATACAATCACTTCCGCTTTCTGAATTTTTCCTTTCATTACCAGCCAGCGCGGAGATTCTTTTAACCATTTTAAACCGATTGGAACTAAAACGATACCAGCACCGCCTACCATGAAGCATAAACGCCATGCATGGTCACCCAGGCCGATTACAGCGCTTGCAAAGAATGCGCCGAACGGAATCCCTAACGTACCGCATGCAATAGAAAGTGCCTGATATTTCCCGCGGGTAGCCGATGGCAGCATTTCCGCCATATATACCATTGCTACGGTTACCATACCTACGGTACCAAAGCCAACCAGAAAACGCATGAGAACAAACATACCGTACGCTTCGGTTAAACCGTTGGTAATGGATGCTAATGAGAACATGGCCACTAAACCAATCAGAGTTGTTTTACGACCAACACGGGTTGCAATCCACCCTGCAAAGAAACCGCCCAGACACATCCCCAGGAAGTTCATCGAGTTCATCTGGGCAATCTGGTCTAATGTAAAGCCTAAATCCGCCATAACCGATGGTGTAATGTAACCGAACAGCTGCATATCCATCTGGTCAAAGAAGTAACACATCGCTGCAATCCACAGGAAGTGTTTGTGGGTTTTCCCCAGTTTGGTCATGCCGTCAAAATAGTTGTTGCCGGCTGCTGCATTTGCCTGACCTGCCATAAAAATCACCTCATTAAATAAAATTTGAATAAATTGTTTTAGCTGCTGTATTCAGAATATTTTGTTTTCATCATTTAATACATAAGCTATATTTATTAATTCTATTATAGGTTTTTCGCTTCTGTTTGTGAAACTACCGCTGACTGTCCTCTGTCTCTTTTCACAACCGAAAGTTGTCAGTCATCCGTTGCCGCACAGCAAAACGTTGTAGCACAAAGAGAATTGCGCTCAAACGATTTGTGGATAGACAGCTTCTTTCCTGCTGTGCTACAATGAATTATACCTATGTATTTTCATAAATTTTACCTCGAGGAGGTTTTTTATATGTATCTAGAAGAATCTCACAAAGTGTGGCTGGCCACCGGGGAGCAGCCGGTTTATCTTGAACCTTCCATGGCAAACCGCCACGGGCTGATTGCCGGGGCTACCGGCACGGGGAAAACGGTTACGTTAAAAGTATTGGCCGAATCCTTTAGTGAAATGGGTGTGCCGGTATTTGTAGCCGACATCAAGGGCGATTTAACTGGCATGTGTGTGGAAGGCGTTGAAACCAAACACATTCGCCGCAGTATTGACAACATGCACATCGAAAATTTCACCTACACCGCTTATCCGGCACGTTTCTTTGATGTGTACGGGAAACAGGGGCATCCGGTTCGCACCACCATCTCTGAGATGGGACCTGATTTATTAAGCCGTCTGCTCGGATTAAACGATACCCAGAGCGGCATTTTAAATATCGTGTTCCATATTGCCGATGAACAGGGCCTTTTACTGTTAGATTTAAAAGATTTACGGAGCATGGTGCAGTATGTAGGCGATAACGCCAAAGATTACAAATTAACTTACGGCAACATCTCCAGCCAGTCGGTGGGGGCAATCCAGCGCGCGCTCTTAAAGCTGGAGGATGAAGGCGGCGATATCTTTTTTGGCGAACCGGCTCTGGAATTAGAAGACTGGTTTGACTGGGATGAATCAGGCAAGGGCGTTATGAATATTTTAGAGTGCCAGGAGTTATTCCAGCATCCGCTGTTATACGGCACCTTCCTGTTATGGATGTTATCCGAATTATACGAAATGCTGCCGGAAGCCGGTGATTTAGACAAGCCAAAAATCGCCTTCTTCTTTGACGAGGCACACCTGCTGTTTGACGACGCGCCAAAAGCGCTGGTGGATAAAGTGGAACAGGTGGTTCGTTTAATTCGCTCCAAGGGCGTAAGCGTATGGTTTATTACCCAGCAGCCGTCCGATTTGCCGGATAGCGTATTAAGCCAGATTGGCAACCGGGTACAGCATGCCCTGCGCGCCTACACACCAAAAGACCAGAAAGGTTTACGGGCAGCGGCGCAATCTTTCCGCGAAAACCCTGCCTTTGATACCGAGGAAACCTTACAGGCACTTGGCGTGGGCGAAGCATTAATTTCTGTATTAGATGCCGACGGGGTACCGTCCATCGTGCAGAAGGCCAATATTATGCCGCCGCGCAGCTCTATGAAAGCTGCCGCCGAACAGAATGTGCAGGCAGCCATCACCGCCAGTCCGCTCCATCAGAAATACGGCCAGATTGTGGATCGGACATCAGCCTATGAGATGATTGAAAATATCCGCGAAGCCAAAGAGGCGGAAGAACAGCGCAAGGCACAACAGGAAGCCGAAGCAAAAGAGGCAGCTGCCCGCGAGAAAGAATGGCAGAAAGAACAGGCTGCCCGGGAAAAGGCATATCGCCAGAGCACACAACGCCGTACAACATCCTCCAGCCGCAGCAAACAGTCTGCAGTAGAAAAAAGCATTAACAAAACGATTAACAAAGCGGCCAACACCATCGGCCGTGAACTGGGCAAACAGATTGTCCGCGGTCTGTTGGGCACATTCAAGAAATAAAAACAAAAATCCCCCGTTATCATTTGTCTATTGTCGGAATATTGACAAGTATAACAAGGGGATTTTTCGTATTCAATTTGGATCAGAATATGATACATATCTACAACTGCGCCAGTTCTTCCATCATGGCTGGTCTGCGCTTGTATTGTACGCGCCAGTCTGTTGCAATCTGCTCCACGACAGCAGTTCCGCCTTCTATCGTTTTCATCTGCCGCAATAACTCTACCAGTTCTCGATATCGTTTTCGCTCCGAAGCATACTGCGCCATTTGCTGCAGTTCTTCTGTGTATTTGTGCAATATCTCAATCGGATACCGTTTTTTTAAATCTTTCTCATAGAGTTGCAGCAGAGATAACCCTGACGCTTTCGTTACTTCACACAGCAGTTTATCATATAATTTTTCTTCTTTGTACAACCGCGCCATATCTGCATTTGACGGCAGCATCCGAAACAGTTTTTCTCTTTTTACTAACCATTCTTCTGCACTGTACTGTTTCTTCAGCTCCCGGAATACTGCTAAATCCACCGGCAGGTAACGCGTGTTCAAATCCCACAATATTTGCAGATATTCTTCCCGCCGTCCGGTGTTTTGGTAAATCTCTTTCAGCTTCAGCTGATGTTCCTGTATAAGCCCCCTTTTATTTACATCTAAAATCAAGCCATCTTTCAATGCCTTTTCTGCATTTGCATAATTTCGATTTTTCATGCATGCATTCACATAAAAGGCGCGCACCATTGGAAGTTTCCAGTACTGCTCGTACAGCACCTGCAGTTGTTCCGCATCATCCTCTGTTTCCTGCAGCAGTTCAAAATATTCCTGCAGCCACTGTTCTGTTTGATACTCTTTACGCCAGCCATCCTTCTGCTGTTCTGCACGGTTCAACTGCTGTAAGGCAAAATCCAGCTTCTGTTGTAAAAAATCTTTTTCCTGAAATCCGGTTTTCCAGAAATCTCGAACCACATCATCAAAATATTCATAATCAGACTCTTGCAGCCAGTCAATACACCACCGATACATCTTCTGCTTCAAGCTGTTTCCCGCCTGTTGCGCCAAGGCATCCCAAAGTGTCATACAACTGTCTGCAATCATTTGAATGCCTCCGGCTGAATCATCCATATCCTGCTGCGCCACCTCTTCGAATATATACACGGTCAATTCCCATACGGCACTGTAACTCTGCTGCTGCATAAGTCTTGCAACATCATTATCCAGAAATGCTGTCAATTCTATAGAAAATTCCCATGCTTCGTGATAGTTCATATACCCATCATAATCCATATACGTATCGAAGATACGCTCTGCTTTTGCTCTGTACAGCTCCTGATTTACGTTTGTGCCAGAATCATTTAGAATCTGCTGAAATAACCCGGCAAGTCGTTTATCCTGTTCCAAAACGACTGTCAAAAAGCTGCGTACTACATGTTCTTCCGCATGCTGTACCAGCTGTTCTATACTGCTTTGTATGGCAGCCGGCTTGTCCTGTTTTGCAGAATTTCTGTGTGATTTTAGTTTTTCATCAGCAGAATGATCGGGCAGCAGGCCGCCACGCTCCAGTGCATACAAAACAGCTGCCATGTGTTTGCAATTATTCCCGTCTTCTGCATACGGACAAGTACAGGTCATATCCTCCACTATCGCACCATTCAGCTCAATATCCACCTCATATAATTCGCTGCCTTCCACTTCCGCATGTACCCAATCGTCTTCCGTATTCAGAATTGTTACGGCACCATCCTGATAGTACCGGTATCCGCGCTCTAAAATATGTGCTGCAAATAATCCACGCCACATTCGTGTTCCCCCGTTTCCTGTATCATCTAAATGTTATTGTAAAATAGAAATGTTTCCCGTTCTATATTTTCAGGCTTTCTGCAAATACTCGGCTCCATTGTTCCAATGGAATCAGATCCGGGTTATCATATTCATCCAGCATCACAACCAGTACACGCGACCCCTCTACCAGAATCAGCGTCGGGCGTATACCGTGATACGCTACTGCTTTATCGACACCTAAATCGGGCAGCATATACAGCTGATACCAGGTTTCCCATCGTTCTTTATCCTGCATTTGCTGTTCTTTCGCCAGGCGCATCGCCAATGCCGGGTGCAGCATTTCATAATATTTGGCATACATCCCGTAATCCCTGGTGCTGCCATCCGGCATTCGAAACCGGTCCTGTTGTGATACAGTCAGCATCAATGGAGCTAGAATGTCATGCTCTACCTGAATGGTATCATTGGTATCGGTATCAATATCCACACCGTCTGCGATTATATCCTCCAGCCGGGCAAAAGGAAGCGGCTCTGTATAACTGGCCAACGGAGGATGAGCCTCCCGATAGCCACCATACAGCCAGCTATAGCCTGTATCCATTCTGGACATCAGCAAGATACAAAGCAAAGTAAAACATACAATCGGCACTACCGCATACACTTGATAGGCTGTCGGATGCTGTGCTATCCGGCATTCACGCAGGGATTGACCGCTTTGCAGCTGCTTTTCCAGCTTTCGCAATTGTATGATGTTTCGGATATTATTCACAACATGCCATGTCATAGCCGCAAAAAGCAGGATATATAATTCCGTGCCGACCATTAAACAGCTTTGAAGTATATTTTCTTTAAACAGCATTAGCGGAGCTATTATCAGGAGCCATAATAGATTACTGCGAAGTGCGGATTTTTCTCTCTGCCGCAGTTCCTCATACTCGGCTGATGCCAGTTCTGCATCGGAATACAGCGTGCGAGCCGTTTCATCCTCTGTCTCAAATATCCCGAATCTTCCTCGTTTTGTGACGTAGTGCCAGCCGTATTCTTCACAAAGTGCAATCATTTCATCCTGCACCGTCGGAATCCCTTTTTCCATTAACGGGTCACCGGGCAAAAGAGCCAGCTGATACCGTACGCGGGCCGGTTCCCGCTTTTCAAACACAGCAAGACCCATACTATAGCGGCATAACAGCAGCCCTTGCCGTGCCATCTCTTCTAACCAGCATTCCATACCACTAATATCATATACCGGGCATGGTGACATACGGATAGCATGCCGCACGTTTTCATCTGTATCATACATCTTCTGTCACCTCATTTCAGACTCTCTGCATACATCTGTGTTATCTCATCCATCGTCATTTCCACACCGCCGCTGGATTGATGATAATACACATACACCACTTTATTACCCTCAGCCAGTACAAAAACCGGCAACAGATGTTCATAGGCCGCTGCATAATCGACTCCAAGGTCTGGCAGTGGCAGTTCTTTATAACGGTTAATCCGGTCAAACCAGAAATTTTTATCGTTTTTCTGGTAATCTTCTGCAATCTTTCGGGCAAACCACGGGATACGGGTTTCCATATATTCCACCGTGATACCGCCTGAAAACTGACAGATACCGTCCTCATACACAGCGCCATTCTGAGCAAACTGGATATACACCGGTATCAGTAAGTCGGTCCTTTGCAAAACAAAATTAGAATACTTCGACTGGTCGGTGGAAATATAGATATCTCCCTCTACCAGATCCTGAATTGTCAGAGTCGGGATATCTCCCGTATAATGTTCAAATGGAATTTTACCGTTTCCTGTTTTTTCGTTGTAATACTGCACGCCGGTCATCACAAGTAAAATGATCAGGGAAGCCAGCACCAGAACACTTCGCATCTGGTAAGCCTTACTGTTTCGGTTTTTTGTTATACTTCTGCCGTCACGAACTGCTTTTTCCACATCATGCAGATGCCGTAATTCCAGAGTCGAGTTGGATAACGAAATCACAAGAATTAAAACGAGCGGAAGAAAATACATACTCCCCAGCTGCGCAATGGCAAGCCAGAACCCATTTGCAATCAGCTGAACAGAAAGAATCACAATCCAGAATATAGGCAGAATCAGGTTATTTCGCCGTTCTCTCCGCACTTTTTCCAGCGTCATAGCCTCTATGTCGCTATCCGTGTGTAAAGAGAGAGCCGTTTCGTCCTCCGTTACAAAAATGCAGAATATACTGCGGTGCGTTATATAATTCCAGCCGTAGGCGGCGCAGTAGTCTTTCAGATTATCCAGCGACGTATCCAGATCGGGCACCAGAAAAGCGTTGGACGATACCGTTGCAATACCGTAGCGCAGGTTTTGCGGCTCCTGCACCTCAAACACAGCAATCAGATTGGTAAAAAAGCGTTTCAGCATATAGCCCTGAGCGGCCATATCGGCAAGCCACTGTTCCATACCGGCAATGTCATAGTCCGGGCATGGCGCCATTTTGAAAACTCGTTTGCGTTTCTCACTGCCCATCATTGTTCTCCCCTTTCGCTGTCGGCATGGGCAAGGCAGCGGCGCAGGCGCGCCACTTCATCGTAATAAGCTACAAGGCCTTTGTCGGTTATCTCATAGGTTCGTTTGCGGCCATCTACCTGAATTTCACGGATGTACTTCTCAGTTTCAAATTTGGCCAGAATGGTGTACAGTGTGGCCGGACCTAACTTGCATAAACCATCGGTCTTTTTCTCCACAAACTCAGCTACATCAATACCGCATTTCGGACCGCCGCGAAACGCCATCAGCACATAAAACATCGATTCGGTCAAGCTTTCCAGCGCTTTCTTCGGCATACAAACGCCCTCTTTCTATTCATAATTTCAATATCGTTATACGATATCGTTTAATGATATTCTAACAGCAGTGTGTTTCTATGTCAATATAACCGGTGCAAATACATGGGAAATACAATCTGCACAGCAAAAAAGACGGCCACATACTGTGACCGCCTTGTATGACGATTCTTAATAGTCTACTATCAGTTTATCTCTCTGTGCCTGGATATCAGCACGGGTGGTTTCGTTTTCCTCAAGCATAGCCTGCAGGCTGTGCATCACGTCGTTAATCTGACCGATGACACCGCGAATCTGCCTCTGGCTGTTTTCAATATGATCCATCACAGCCCAGTCGGCAAAAATCCCATCGAAGAAGAAATCGGCAAAGTGCAAAAAGCCGTCCATCTGAACCTGAACATCGGCATCAACGGCCACGTCCGCCAGCTCGGTGCGTAAACTGCGAAGGTGTACCTGTAATTGTTCCACACGAACCTGTGCCGCATCCAGATGGCTGTGTTTTGCCATATCGGTTAAAATGCCTCCGCCCAGCATATCCCATGTGCCCCAGCTGGAAGCGCTGTCCAGTTCCTTCTCCACGGCTCTTACCGCCTGCATGGCCCGGTTTCCGGCTGCAAGGGCCTCACTCAGCTCCCGATGCTGCCCTTCCAGTGTTTGCAGGGTTTCATCCAGCCGCACAATCACTTCGCTGTGAGCGGCATCCACAGCATGAATCCTCGCTGTTTTCTCACGCAGCAGCCGCTGATATTCCTCCTCGCAATCGGCCAGGGTGTCCAGCTCTGCATCGGTCTTTTCTATATCGGCCATGACACTATCCAGCTCTTTGCACACCGCATCGTAACGCACTCTGGCTTGATATGCCTCCTGCTTTTCAATGTCCAGTTTTTCCTCGTAATTGCCCATAATATAATACATATATTTTCGGAGGCTGCCGCCCTCCAGCTTTTCTACATCGGTTTCCTCTTTATCCAGCTTTGCCGCCAGCTGCTGTTCTTTACTCCGGAGCATATCCCGCTGGTCAAGCAGATGATGCATACGGGTTAAAAGCTGTGTTCTGCGCATCATAGCACGTTTCATTCCGGTTAATTGTCTGTCCAGATCCTGCATGGAAAGCGCCTCCTTTATTATTTATAGTTTTATTATATTAGAATATTATGTATCTGTAAATAATAAGAATAACACCTTTCGCTATCCTTGCTTAAATTCGGGCTATAGAAGAGATTGTTCTTGTAATCCTTTTGCTGATACGTAAGGCAAGCGCAATCTTTAAAATATCCGGAATCATATACGGGAATACGCACCACATAAGTGCTGTCCACACGCCAATCGGGCCGCTGCCAGCTGCATAAACCAGCATAAACCAGATTGTTCCGCATACATAACAAACTAAAAGGCCGAATAGCATAGAAAGAGCCAATACCCATGTTTTTTTGCCGAATACACATTCCATGGCCCACATAACCATGGCAGAAAAGAGAAACCCGACAATATAACCGCCTGTAGTGCCTAAAATACAACCGATACCTCCTGTAAAACCAGCAAAAACCGGAATACCAACTGCACCTAATAATAAGTAGACCAGAACCGCCATAGTGCCTCTTTTGCCGCCCAGAACACCTACTGCCAGAAACACTCCAAATGTCTGCAATGTAAAAGGCACCATCGCAGGAATCGAAATCCACGAACATACCGCTATTATGCTGGCGAATATCGCAATATAAGCCATATCCGCTGTTTTTCCTCTTGTTGCTGCTGATGTTGACATTAATTGTTACCTCCTTTTTCATTAAAAATGCAATCTGCTCAAAATGAGTTAACGATCTGCCGCGCGGATTATCAACCCTTTTAACAACTGCATTCTGCCTGTGCGATTACAACTGCAAAAAGCCCCTTGCCTATTAACTGGATAGATTATGAGAGTTTCACGCTGATTTCACCAAAAGAAAGAGGTTCTGTTCTGCCATCCTCATATTTTACAATCAAGCGGCAATCGGTGTCGATATCAAGTGCAACTGCTTTTTTCTGATAGCCGGAGAAGGTAATGGTTATCTCCTTACCAACTACAAGGCTTCTGCTGCGATAGCTGTCAACATAATCATCTGTGTTTGACCTGGTATAATACATCATAAACTGATTCAGAAATTCTGCTGCAAGACGATTTTTCCCATCACTTTGCGCATCACAGAATATGGTTCCGGCGATGTTCTGCAATCCATCCGGGAAACCGCCTTTTGGCGGAGAAACATTGATACCGATTCCAAGAACTGCATATTCCAGAAGTCCATCCTCCAGTCCAAATGCTGCTTCCGTGAGAATTCCACCCACTTTTTTCCCGGCAATATAAATATCATTTACCCATTTAATCTGTGCAGGTTCTCCAGACACCGCTTCGATTGCTTCACATGCAGCAGCGGCGGCCATTGTTGTCAGTTTCATGGCCTGCCGGGAAGAATAACAGGGAGGGCGGAGCAGCAGACTCATATAAATACCCGTATCAGCCGGAGAAAAAAAGCTGCGTCCGCTTCTTCCTCTGCCGTTTGTTTGATTATTTGCAATTGCAAAATAACCTTCAGGGGCACCGGCCGCTGCTTTTTCACGAACCAGAGTATTGGTAGAATGTACTACCGGAAGTACGTTTATCTCCACACATGAACAGACAGGTTTTAAATACTTCTGTATCCCCTGTACAGAAAGAATATCCGTTTCTACAGAAAGGCTGTACCCTTTATTACGAACAGCATCAATGTTGTATCCCTCACTACGCAGAGTTTTCACAGATTTCCACACGGCTGTTCTGGAAATAGAAAATTTTTCGGCAATATCCTCGCCCGAAAAATATACGCCTTTGTTGTTCTCAAAAAGTGCAAGCAATTGTTCTTTTGTCCCCATAGTATTCACCCCTGCTCTGCATTTTATTATGTCAGATTGCGTTTCAATTGTCAACCAATTTTATTTTTTAAGTTTACATTAAAAAGGAAGGCTGGCAAAGACAAAAAACAGTCAGCCTGCCGACCGCAGGCTGACTGTCTATTAAAGTGCCGTTACTTTGCTAATACATCGTCCATAAACTGAATCAGCCCATCTTCTACTTCATCGCGGATATCCAGCTCGTTATGGATTTCGTGGCGATAGCCGGAGTAGGCTTTTACCTGTGTTTTGTTGCCGCTGTTTGCCAGGAGGTTTGCCACGTGGTATAAGCCTTCGCCGTAGTTGCCGCATGGGTCCTGGTCGCCGGCAATGAGGTAAACCGGAATATTCGGCGGCACCATTGGCGCCCATTCGTCGCTCTCGATAAAGTGATAGAGCTGCACAAAATCCCATGGCAGTTCGATGGTGGTGTCAAAGGTGTTGAACATATCGCCGGCATGGTCTGCCACAATGCGAGGGTCGTTGGCAATCCAGTCGGACGGACTGTTTGGATGTTCAATGCGGTCGGTCATGCCGCTGAACACTTTGCCGAACCATTCGCCGGCCGGCTGGTAAGGGTCGGCTTTATAGGCAGCATGGAATTCCTCATTTTCGTAGGCCAGTTCACAGCCTTTCCACTGGGAGCAGATTCCGCACAGCAGCAGCCCCGCGATATCATCGCCATAGTGTGCTGCATAGGCGCGTGCCAGCATAGAGCCCCAGCTGTGACCGAACACAAAGTACGGAATATTCGGGTAATCCTGTTTTGCGATATCGTGCAGCTGTTTTTCGTCTTTTAAGTAAGTCATATAACCGCCGGAGTGCGGATCGCCCAGGGTGCCGCCGTCGTAGCCGGTTTTCCCGTGGCCTAAGTGGTCGTCGGCATATACCACAAACCCGGCCTGATTGAATTTGCCAATCATATGCAGGTAGCGGCGGGAATGTTCCCCATAGCCGTGAATCAGCTGAATCACGCCTTTAGGCTCTTCTAATGGGCTGTACGCCCACGCTTTGATGGTGTCTCTGCCGTTGGCAGAAGCAAAACTGATTTCTTTGATAGACATAACCTTGTCCTCCTTATGAAATGGTTTATATCAGATTGTGCGTTTTATCAGTCGTTTTGGTTTTGTAACAAAGCTCTGTGCCGATTTATAGCCGTATTTTTCTTTGGTTTCCAAAACTGCCCGGTTAATAGCTTTGCCAAGGGCATAGGCGGCTAATGTGCCCACCACATCAGCACTGGATTTTACTTTCCCGACGGAAATGGCATAAATGGAGTCCCCATCCATAGAGGTATTGACCGGCCGGATGGTGCGAGCCACACCGTTGGAAGCCATAGCCGCCACTTTGTTCATCGAGGCTTTATCCAGATGCGCATTGGTTACAATAGCGCCAATGGTGGTATTAAACGAGAATTTGCTTGCCAGCTGCAAAAGCTTGACCGCTTCTACTTCGCTGGAAATCATTTTATCTTTTTTACGATTTAAGAGCCCCGCCAGCTGACGGGTACTGTCCAGTTCAAACACATCACCGATGGCATTTACCACCACCATAGCACCTACCTGCAGACCGCCTGCCTGTACCGCATAGCATCCAAGCCCTGATTTCATAGCCGTACTGTCGCCTAAAAGTTTCCCTACGGTAGCGCCCATACCGGCGCCCACATTGCCGTTTCGCTCCATATGTCGCTCACTGTCTACACAGGCCGCATAGCCCATAGCCGCATCAGGACGCACACTGCCATCCACACAGTTTAAATCAAAAATGCAGGAGCCAACCACAATCGGCACAATGGCTTTTCCCACTTTGACGCCCTGGCCTTTTTCCTCCAGGTATTTCATCACACCGCCGGCCGCATCTAGCCCATAGGCACTGCCGCCGCTTAATAACAGCCCGTTGATACCATCGTTACTCATCATCGGATTTAACAGCTCGGTCTCCCGGCTTGCCGGGCCGCCGCCCCGCACATCCACACCGCAAACCGCTTTTTTATCACACAAAATAACACTGCACCCGGTGGCATGTTCCTCGTCCTGGGCATGGCCGACGTGAATACCTTTGATATCATGTAAACTGATTTCTTTCCACTGCTTCATTGTAATCACCTCCTGGTTCTGTCATTTCCTCCATTATACCACCTGCATCGGAAGAACGATATAAAAAAGCTGCTCCTTTTCGGGAAAGAGCAGCTATATGATGATTCAGCTTTTTCGTATTTTTTTATCGCCGCATTTTGGACAGGTGACTTCGATATTGCCTTTTCCCTTTGGCACGCGGAACACCGCTTTACAATTTTCACAGGTAAAATACCGGTGGGTTTTACGGTCGTCCCATTTGCGGCGCTGTACTTTAATCCACTGGGCCACATCCTCAAAGGTACGGATATAGACAGCCCGTTCTCTGCGCCGTTTAGCATAATCCTTTGAATACCAGCGATACATGGCAATCCCCTGGGGAATCAGCGCTAGATACAGTACTTTTGGAAAAAACAGCGATATAAAAACAGGCACCAGACTCACTAACAGCAGAAACTGATTCAACTCATCTTTTCCATACCGACCCTGCATCCACTGTGCATACATCCTGTTCAATTGTTCTAACCATTGGCCCATGATTCGTTCCCCCCAGTTCGTCATAACTCCATTTGCTGTTACAGTTTATTATGACGTTGAACGCTCAATTTCCTTTGTGTAATAGTTCAGATTTTTAAAAAACAGCAGATAACGGAATCAATTGTCTACTGTAAAATATTTTCTGTCCCTCCGTACTTCCCCGCATCGATTTTTAGGCAAACACTTCAGTCTTTCCAATTCCTTCCATTAAAAAATTCACTACTCATACACTTCAATTCAGTTGGTAAAAGCAGACTTTAAAATGCATCATAAATGGCTTAACCACGGGATTTTTCAGCAACAAAAAGGCCCTGCAGAGGGGTTAAATACCTCTACAAGGTCTTAAATCTCAGTGGCTATTCGTCAGCAAAATCGATGAACGGGTTTGCACTGAGACAACATTTATTGTTATCTTATTTTTTTTCTTCCTGTAACAGCACCTTTCTGGACAGGTTTACACGACCTTTTTCGTCGATTTCCACACATTTTACCATGATTTCATCGCCGATTTTCACTACGTCTTCCACTTTTTTCACCCGTTCCAGCGCCAGCTGAGAAATGTGAACCAGACCATCTTTGCCTGGCAGCACTTCTACGAATGCACCGAAATCTGTGATGCGAACAACTTTACCCATGTAGGTACGTCCCACTTCTACTTCTGCAACGATATCTTCAATGGCTTTAATCGCTCTCTGAGAAGCTTCGCCGTCGTTGGACATAATCATTACGCGGCCATCATCCTCAATATCGATTTTAACACCGGTATCTTCCACGATTTTCTTGATCACTTTACCGCCCGGCCCGATAACATCACGGATTTTTTCCGGATTAATCATCATAGTAATCACACGCGGTGCATACGGGGACAGGTCTGGACGAACGGTTGGAATTGCTTCCAGCATTTTTTCCAGAATGAACATACGGCCATCATGCGCCTGTTTCAGCGCCTGTTCCAGAATTGCACGGTTGATACCGGCAATTTTGATATCCATCTGAATCGCAGTAACACCTTCTGTGGTGCCAGCTACTTTAAAGTCCATATCGCCCAGCGCATCTTCCAGACCCTGCAGGTCGGTCAGTACGCTGAATTCGTTTTCTTCACGGATCAAGCCCATCGCCACGCCAGAAACCGGACGTTTGATTGGCACACCGGCTGCCATCAGAGACATGGTGCTGCCGCATACACTGCCCATGGAGGTGGAACCGTTGGATTCCAGCGCTTCGGATACAACACGGATGGTATATGGGAATTCTTCATCACTTGGAATTACCGGTTCCAGCGCACGTTCTGCCAGTGCACCGTGACCGATCTCACGACGGCCCGGGCCGCGCATTGGACGAGCTTCTCCTACACTGTACGGAGGGAAGTTATAGTGATGAATATAACGTTTGCTGCTTTCGTTGTCTAAGCCGTCCAGAATCTGTTCTTCACGGGCTGCACCCAGTGTAACAGTGGACAGAATCTGTGTCTGGCCACGGGTGAACAGCGCACTGCCGTGTGGACGAGGCAAAATATCTACTTCGCAGGTCAACGGACGAACTTCCGTCATGGCACGGCCGTCCGGACGGATTTTATCTACCGTAATCAGACGACGTACAATGTATTTCATTAAGCCGTCCAGCGCTGCACGCAAGTCAGCTTCCTGTTCCGGGAACTGTTCCAGAAGATGCTGTACTGTTTCTTCTTTTACGGCTTCTGCAGCGGCATCGCGGGTGTGTTTATCTTTGATGCGGATTGCTTCTAACAGATTATCATACGCATATTCTTTTACGGCTGCTTCGATTTCTTCCGGAATCACTTTCAGTTCCGGTATCACTTTTTCTTTTGCCAGTTCCAGAGCCAGTGCTTCTGCACGGAATTCTTCGATAGCTGCAACGATTTTTTTGATTTCTTCATGACCGAACATGATGGCATCCAGAATTACCATTTCCGGTACTTCCTGTGCACCAGCCTCCACCATCATAACAGCATCAGCAGTACCGGCTACTGTTAAGTGCAGAGTGCTTTTTTCTTCCTGTTCCTGGTTCGGGTTGATAACAAATTCGCCATCTACTAAACCAACTACAACGCCTGCGATTGGACCCATGAATGGAATCTGAGACAGATGCAGTGCTGCGGAAGCACCAACCATAGCCAATACATCCGGTGTGTTGTCCATATCAACGGATAATACAGTAGCTACAACCTGCACATCATTGTGATAGCCTTTCGGAAACAGCGGACGGATTGGACGGTCAATCAGACGGCTGCACAGGATTGCTTTTTCGCTGGCTTTCCCTTCTCTTTTCAGGAAACCGCCAGGAATTTTACCTGCTGCGTATAATTTTTCTTCATAGTCAACGGTTAAAGGGAAAAAATCTACCCCTTCTTTTGGTTCTTTCGCACCAACAGCAGTTACCAGCACAGCTGTGTCACCGTAGGTACAGAATACCGCACCGCTGGCCTGTTTTGCCATACGGCCTGTTTCCAGTGTTAAGGCGCGACCGCCTACCTGGATGGATTTTCTTAAAATGTTACCCATGTTTGCTCCTCCTTGTATTCATTCTATCATAGTATTGTCCTGTTCACGGCGGAGCAATTAACAAACAAGAACAAACCCGCAGATTCCCTCTTGTTTATTAATTACGCCTCCGAAACAGGCGACACACCGGCAATATCACAAAAAAGAGCAGCCATTGGGCTGCTCTTTGAAGTTACTACCGACGGATACCCAGAACGTTGATGATTTTGCGATATCTTTCGATGTCTTTGGATTTTACGTAGTTCAGCAGAGAACGACGCTGACCAACCATTTTCAGCATACCACGACGGGAATGATGATCTTTTGGATGCTGTCTTAAATGTTCGGTTAAATAAGTAATTTTGTTTGTCAGAATTGCAATCTGAACTTCTGGAGACCCGGTATCAGTCTCATGTAACTGGAATTCTCTGATCAAAGCCTGTTTTGTCTGTGCATCTAATGCCATGATGGCACCTCCTGAAAAAATTTTATAATCGCCACCTGCCAAGTCACCGCTGGAGAACGAGTCACCGGGCAAATGGTTCATCCACAATTAATAATTATACATGAAGAGAAACTATTTTGCAAGCATTAATTCTGAGAAATCCCCGCTTCTGCAAAAAGTTTTCTCGTCTGTTCTTTATCCTTCTGCAGCTGGGCTTTTAGCCCATCCAGCCCTTTGAATTTTTCCTCGCTGCGCAGAAAATAATGCAGCTCTGTGCGGATGGTCTGCCCGTAAATATCAGCATCGAAATCAAACAGATTCACTTCAATATTAATGCCGACGCTGTGTTCAATAGTAGGCCGCATACCAATATTCAGGATACCCGGATAGACCTTGCCGTCCACATAAGTCAGCGCGGCATAAACACCGTTGCCCGGCAGAAGAATACCTTTCTCCGGTCTGATATTGGCTGTTGGAAACCCGATGGTACGGCCAATCTGATTTCCTTTCACAACCGGCCCCTCAATGCTGTAGATATAACCCAGCAGCGCATTGGCTTTTTCCACACTTCCATCCCGCAGCGCATGGCGAATCACTGTACTGCTGACAACCTCGCCATTTACATCGTACGGTTCCATCACTGTTACCTGGATACCGTAGTGGCCACCCAGCTCCTGCAGCATCTCTGGATTGCCCGCCCCTTTATGGCCAAAGGAATAGTTAAACCCGACAACAACATGACGCGCTCGCAGTTTCTCCGCCAGAATGGTGCGTACAAACTCCTCCGGCGACAACACCGCAATCTTCTCATCAAAAGGAACGGTCTCCACCACATCCACCTGCAGCTGCCCGAATCGCTCCAGTTTCTGCCGTTCGCTCAGCAGATAGCAGAAGGTCGGGTCAAACACCTGCTGAATCTGCGGGTAAAAGGTAAACACAGCCAGTTCCTCACCATGCTGGTCGGCAATCTGCCGCCCCAGACCGATCAGCTGCTGATGTCCTCTATGGATGCCATCAAAATTGCCCAGCACGACTGTGCGATAGTTCCGGGTTGTCACGCTGTTTCACCACACTTAAACACTTTATTTGGCTGAAAACTTTCTTTTTCAATCACGCCAATGGCCAGCAGATTTCCCTGCCCGTCCAGCGCTCTGCAGACAGTCCCTTCCGCCAGTTCGGCAGCACCTGAAACGCGCTGCGCCAGACCATTCTGCACACGGGTCAGCATGACGGCATCAGTTACCGTTAAAGCCGGCATATCGGCCAGACTGGTGTTCATATCCATCAGGAACTGCTCCGGATGTTCGGCCTGTTCCAGGCGGGCCAGAGAAACTGCCGTGTCGGCTCCGAATAGCCCGCTCTTTGTGCGCATCAGATACGCCATATGAGCACTGCTGCCGCAGGCACGGGCTAAATCCTGACACAGTGTCCGGATATACGTCCCTTTGCCGCAGCGGATTTCCAGCATGGCCGATTCCTGATTGTACATCAGCACTTTAATCTCGTGGATAACCACAGGGCGAGGTTCCACTTCTACATCAATCCCCTGACGAGCCAGCTTGTACAGTGGCTGCCCGTTTTTTTTGATGGCAGAGTACATCGGCGGAATCTGCTGAATCTCACCGATAAACTGCTGTGTCATCGCAACAAATTCCTCTCGGCTCAGGGTTGGCAGTTCCGTTGTAACGGTAACCTCGCCGGATGCATCCTGCGTACTGGTTTCACTGCCAAACTTCATTACTGTCTTATAGGTTTTCTCTTTATCGGTCAGATATTCCACTAGCCGGGTGGCCTGACCGATACAAACAGGCAGCACACCAACCGCATCAGGATCCAACGTGCCGGTGTGCCCAACTTTTCTGGTATGATAAATTCTCCGCAGTTTTGCCACCACATCGTGAGATGTCATGCCTGCCGGTTTCATTACATTTACAATTCCATCCATAGTCAATGCTGTTCCGTTTCTTCGATATATTTTTTCACAGCTGGCACCAGCTGTTCTGCCGCTGCTTCTACACTGCCATCCAGCGTACAGCCGGACGCACGAACATGACCGCCGCCGCCAAACAGACTGGCAACCGCATTTACATCGGCCCAGGCTTTGCTGCGCAGACTTACTTTTGTTTTATCCCCGGCTACACCGCGGAATAACATGGCAACCTCCACACCATCAATATCTTTGATGGTATTTACCAGACCATCAATATCGGTACTTTCCGGATTGAGCCGCTGCAGCATGTCATAGCTGAGTTTACTCCATGCATATTTTCCATTACAGGAAATATGCAGCTCATTCAGGATATACTTCATCAGCTCAATCCGTTTACGTGAGCAGCTCTCATACATGTTCAGCCGCAGTGCATTGGTGTCTGCACCACAGTCTTTCAGTTCAGCAGCGATGCGCAGTGTTTCGGAAGTCACGTTGTCAAAAAGAAAGTGGCCGGTATCTGTGCTCAGCCCCATATACAGTGCTGTGGCAATATCCGGTGTGATAGCCGCATCCAGCGCCCGAATCACTTCGTACATGTTCTG
Organism: Peptococcaceae bacterium; assembly: GCA_017547685.1. Classification (GTDB taxonomy): domain Bacteria; phylum Bacillota; class Peptococcia; order Peptococcales; family Peptococcaceae; genus UBA7185. The sequence goes on along the minus strand of JAFYPD010000083.1, from coordinate 36,226 downwards.
GCAGTTGGCGGCTGCATCCCCTTTTACATAGTTGATGGCGCCATACTGTTTGTTGCTGGTGTGATGGTCAATGTTGATGATGGTACGGCCCTGCAGGAACGGTGTATCAGCAGAACATCCAGCCAGTTCCATGCTGGCGCAGTCCACAAACACAACCACTTCCGGCAGTTCCATCCCTTCCTCATAAGGCCGAATCCGTTCACTCCCGGCAACAAAATGATATTTTTCCGATATGGTATCGTTATTTAACAGAATTGTCTCAATGCCTGCATCGCCCAGCGCCGCAGCAAGCGCCAGCTGGGAGCCCAGTGTATCGCCGTCGGGATTGTTGTGTGAAATGACAGCGACACACTTCTGGCTGAGCAGAACTTCTCTGATTTGTGTCATCACCTGTTGCATGATGTATCCTCCTGCAAGCCCTATTCCTGCTCCTGTTTAATCTGATGCAGAATCGATTCGATTTTTGCACCGTACTGCAGCGATTCATCCAGTTTGAAAATCAGATCTGGAACAACGCGCAGTTTTAAGCGTCTGCTCAGTTCACTGCGCATATAACCGGATGCCGCTTTCATGCCATCCAGTGCATCCTGGCGTTGCTTATCAGAACCGTAACGGCTGATATATACCGTTGCATAGCTTAAGTCCCCTGTCACTTCAACATCTGTGATGCTGATGAAACTGTCAACACGAGGGTCCTTGATACCGTTGCGAATCAGCTGTACCAGTTCTTTCTTAATCTCCTCACCAACACGGTTTGGACGTACTTTCATGATGTTCACCTCTCAGGCTTATAATGCCCGTTTTACTTCTTCAAATGTATATGCTTCTAAAATGTCGCCTTCTTTGATATCGTTGAATCGTTCAAAGCCCATCCCGCATTCATAGCCGGTGGCTACTTCTTTCACGTCATCTTTGAAACGTTTCAGAGAGCCCAGATTGCCATCGTGGATAACCACGCCGTCACGCACCACGCGCACGCGGGCATTGCGGGTGATTTTTCCTTCTGTTACATAGCAGCCTGCAACCAGACCAACCTTCGGGACTTTGAAGGTGCTGCGCACTTCCGCCTGACCCAGTTCCACTTCTTTGATATCTGGAGACAGCATACCGGACAGCGCTGCTTTTACGTCTTCGATTGCTTCGTAGATAACACGATAAGTATTAATCTGAATTTCTTCTTTTTCCGCCAGTTTGCGAGCACCGACATCCGGACGCACATTAAAGCCGATAATCAGCGCATTGGATGCTGCAGCCAGCATAACGTCAGCTTCACGGATACCGCCTACTGCTGTGCGGATGATATTTACGCGAACTTCATCATTGCCCAGTTTTTCCAGCGACTGACGGATTGCCTCGATGGAACCCTGTACGTCTGCTTTCAGAATGATGTTCAGTTCTTTGATATCGCCCTCTTTAATCTGTGCAAACAGGTCTTCCAGCGATACTTTTGTATTACGTGCAATTTCCTGCTGATGTTTTTCTTTCTGGCGTTTGTCTGCTACCTGTTTTGCCAGTTTTTCGTTGTCAACAGCGATGAAATCGTCACCGGCTTCCGGCACTTCATTCAGCCCCAGAATTTCTACCGGAACCGATGGACCGGCTGTTTTCAGAGAGCGGCCTTTGTAGTCAAACATCGCACGGATTCTACCCTGGGTGGTCCCTACAATCAGGAAATCGCCTACATGCAATGTGCCGGTCTGCACCAGCAGTGTTGCAACGGAACCGCGGCCTTTATCCAGTTTGGATTCGATAACTTTCCCTTTCGCATTGCGGTTTGGATTTGCTTTCAGTTCGCCCATTTCAGCAACCAGCAAAATCATATCCAGCAAGTCATCGATACCGTCACCTTTTTTTGCCGATACCGGTACCATAATGGTGTCACCGCCCCATTCCTCCGGCACTAACGCATAATTGGTCAGTTCCTGTTTGATGCGTTCCGGGTCAGCTTCCGGTTTATCCACTTTGTTGATTGCCACGATGATTGGCACACCAGCCGCTTTTGCATGGTCGATTGCTTCGATAGTCTGCGGCATTACGCCGTCATCAGCTGCAACAACCAGAATGGCAATGTCAGTAATCTGAGCACCACGAGCACGCATAGCGGTAAACGCTTCATGGCCCGGGGTATCCAGGAATGTAATTTTCTGCCCGCGGGTTTCTACCTGATATGCACCAATGTGCTGTGTAATACCGCCGGCCTCGGTAGAGGTAACATGAGTAGAACGAATTTTGTCCAGCAGAGAAGTTTTACCGTGGTCAACATGCCCCATGATGGTAACAACCGGTGGACGATGTTCCAGATCTTCCGGTTTGTCTTCCACATCGGTGAATAACTCTTCTTCTTTGGATACTTTCACTTCCACAGTTGCACCGAATTCCTCCGCAATGATAGTCGCGGTGTCAACATCTAATTCCTGGTTGATGGTTGCCATTACACCCATTGCCATCAGTTTCATGATAACGTCGGTGGCTTTTTTACCCATCTGATGTGCCAGATCCTGTACGGAAATGGTGTCTTCCAGTACAATGTGATGTTTTACTTCCGCGAATTCTCTCGGTGGTTCTTTTTTCATGTTTTTATTGTTTTTGCCTTTTCCTTTGCTGTTGTTTCTGCTATGGAAGTTGCTGTTTTCATTACGTTTGGATCGAGCTGTCTGTTCCAGTTTGGATTTGGAATTGTCGCTGTTGCTGTTCCAGTCCTGATACCGTTCTTCTACCGCATCTCTGGTAAAGTTTTCGTTGTTATTTTTACCGCTTGGCGCAACTTTCGGCGCCTGATTGCGAACTGGAGCAGACGGTGTTGCACGGTTTGCATTTACCCCGACTCTGCGGTTACTCACAGTATCCTGCTGCTGATTATTATTTTTACGGAACCCGCCGTCACCGCGATCACGGTTGTCTCTGCTGCCATCTTTATTATAACCGCCTTCACGGTTTGGTTTTTTACCGTCTTTATTGAAGCCGCCGCGATTATCCTGACCGCCTCTGTTCTGTCCTTTGAAATCGCCTTTTCCGTCTTTGTTAAAACGGTTGTCGCGATCACCTCTGTTTTCACGGTTATCTCTGCTGCCATCTTTATTGAAACGATTGTCTCTGTTATCGCGGTTTTCTTTATGTTCTCTGTTGTCTCTCTGCTCCCGGTTCTGACGAAATTCTCTGTTATCGCCGCCAGCAGGTCTGGACTGATTGTTCTGCGGTTTCTGACCGGATTTCTGTGTCATATCTCTTTTTCCATTCTCCCTGTTGCTGTTAGTTCTGTTCTGCGCACCAGCATCGTTTCTTGACCGGTCATCGTTTGGCCTGTTCTGACGCTGTTCTTTTACATCTCTCTGTTCTCTTGGCTGCTCCTTCTTTTCCGCTTTTGGTTTTTCCGGCTGTTTTGGTGCAGCTGGTTTCAGGAATGCCTGTTTCACTTTCGCAGCTTCCGCTTCTGTGATAGAACTCATATGGTTTTTCACATCTACGTTCATCGCTTTACATTTTTCTATAATCAACTTACTATCAACATTCAATTCTTTGGCAATTTCATAAACACGAGATTTACTCATTAAACCACCCCCAAAAAATATGTCAATCCTGCATTTTCTTCATAATAGCCTCCGCCATGTTCCGATCCATAATTCCAATAATGCCGCGGGGTGACATTCCGACTGCCAGCCCCATTTCCAGTTTTGTTGCGTTCAGTGTAATCGATTCGATTCCATGTAGCTGAGCCTGCTGCTGCCAGTATTCCTTACGCTGTTCCGATAATTCATCGGACAGGATTAAAAGCGCAAGGCGTTCTTTTTCTAAAAAATTTTCTACGGCGGCATCTCCACCAGCCAGTTTTCCGGCCTTCTGTGCAAACCCCATCAGCGTTAAAATTCCTTTTACATTCATGACAGCTGTTCCTTCAACATTTCATATATGTCCTGAGAAATCGCAGTTTCCAGGCTGCGTTCCAGGCGTTTGCTTTTTACAACTTTATTCAGGCATTCCAGATCAGGACAGATATACGCGCCCCGTCCCGGTTTTTTGCCGGTCATATCTACCGAAATTTCACCCTCCGGCGAGCGAACAATGCGTACCAGTTCCCGTTTATCCTTTTTTGCCTGACAGCCCATACAGGTTCTCTGCGGTACTTTTTTCGGCATGACTTAGTCCTCCAGATACTCTTCTACAATTTCTTCGTAGTCCTGATCTTCGTAATCGATGCCAGCTTCCTGCGCCTGGCTTTCACTTTTGATATCGATTTTCCAGCCAGTCAGTTTTGCTGCTAAACGAGCGTTCTGGCCTTCCTTGCCGATTGCCAGCGACAGCTGATAATCCGGCACAATCACACGTGCTTTTTTCTCTTCTTCGTTAATCTGTACATCCAGCACTTTTGCAGGACTTAATGCACTTGCAATATAAATGCATGGATCTTCGTTCCATTTTACGATATCAATTTTCTCGCCGCGCAGTTCATCTACAATTGCCTGTACACGAGTCCCTTTTGCTCCGATACATGCACCGATACAATCCACATTTTCATCGTGGGAGTATACCGACAGCTTGGAGCGGGAACCTGCTTCGCGGGCAACCGATTTGATTTCCACCACGCCGTCCTGAATTTCAGGCACTTCTAATTCAAATAACCGCTTCAGCAAACCTGGATGGGTGCGGGACACCATAATCTGAGGGCCTTTTGCCGCTTTTCTTACTTCCACAATGTAAGTTTTGATACGGTCAAACATGTCATAGCTTTCGCCAGGAATCTGTTCATTCGGTCCCAGCACAGCTTCAATTTTGCCTAAATCAATATAATAGTTGCGGTTTTCAATACGCTGAATGGTACCGGTTACAATATCACTTTCCCGTTCAGAGAATTCACTGTAAATCATGCCGCGCTCTGCCTCACGAATACGCTGCACCACAACCTGTTTTGCAGTCTGTGCAGCGATGCGGCCGAAATTGCGAGGGGTTACTTCTTCCATTACCACTTCGCCAATCTGGTAGTTTGGATTGCGTTTCTGTGCATCAGCCAGAGCAATTTCTGTTTTTTCATTTACAACTTCTTCTACCACATCGTAGCAGGTGTATACGTGGAATTCCCCGGTCACCTCATCGATGTTCACCTGAACATTCTGTGCAGAACCAAAATTCTTCTTGTACGCCGAAATCAGTGCTGCTTCCACTGCTTCCAGAATCACTTCCGGTTCAATGCCTTTTTCTTTGCCCAGGTCATGTAATGCCTGCATTAATTCTGTACTCACTTTGGTAACTCCTCCTTATTAAAACTCCCACACCAGATTTGCTTTGCCGATTTGCTTCCGTGGGATTACAATACTTGTTCCATCCACATCTACTGTTACAGTCTCTTCTGTTGTCTCCTGCAAAATACCAATAAACTGTTTTTTTCCTTCCACTTCGGAGAACGTTTTCACCTGTACCTTTTCCCCCTGGAACCGCTGAAAATCTTTTGTGCGTTTCAGTGGACGTTCAATCCCAGGCGACGATACTTCCAGCCGGTATGCCTGGCTGATCGGGTCTTTCTCTTCCAGTACATCGCTGAACTTGCGGCTGATTAACTCGCAATCATCCAGGTCAATGCCTTCCTCGCCTTCTTTGTCCAGAAACAGGCGCAGATACCACTCAGCCCCTTCTTTCACGTATTCTACATCAATGAGTTCCATGCCGTTTTCCGCAATCAGCGGCTCTGCCATTTTCCAGATTGCATCTTCAATTTTGCCCATCTTCTCCACCTCACATTTCCATTTTTGTTATATTGTAATAAAAATTCCTCGATATAAACAAGAAAGAGCGGGATAGTCCCACTCTTTTGGCAAATTTCTCTTTGGTTATACTTATCATATCACAATCGCAGGCAGATAGCAAGCAAAAATTCACATTTCTTCCCGCAGGTTCGCCGCCTCCGTCAGCTTTTCCAGCGCTTTTTTCTCAATTCTGCTCACATAGGAACGAGATACCTGCAGCAAATCTCCCACTTCTTTCTGTGTGACGGGTTCTTCTCCATTCAGCCCGTAACGCAGAATCAGAACCTTCTGCTCCCGCTCCGTTAAACAATTCAGCTTCTGCAGCAGATGCTGATACTCGCAGCTCAGCTCCACCGTTTCCGCAACCAGATCGCCGTCGGTGCCCAGAATATCCCGCAGGCTAATCTGATTACCGTCGCGGTCTGTGCCAATCGGCTCATTCAATGACACCTCACACTTTCGTTTCTTCTGCGCCCGCAGATGCATCAGGATTTCGTTTTCCACACATCTCGCCGCATAGGTGGCCAGCTTCACCCGCTTATCTGGCTTAAACGTGTTAATACCTTTAATCAGCCCGATGGTACCAATTGAAATTAAATCATCCTGTTCCTCTGCTGTACTCTCGAACTTTTTGGCAATGTGGGCGACCAGCCGCAGATTATGACGAATCAGTAAATCTTTCGCTTCCTGGTCACCCTGCTGTAACCGCTCCAAACACCGTAGCTCCTCTTCCTCACTCAGCGGCTGCGGAAAGGCATTCTGCGACATATAGCCGGTAAAAAACACCAGCTGTTTCATTAGTTCCACAAACAACATACTCCCTCCTGTTCCAGTGCTACTACCACCTTATGAGAAAGCGCTGTCCCATTATGCGAGGGAATCCTGATCTTTTCTGTCCGTGGTAAAAACCGCTGTGGCCGCCCTGCACCGGCATCTAAACATAGTCCTGTATGCCATATACAGCGGCCTTAACCGACGCTTCCCACCCCCGGACACCTTTGTCACAAACACAGTAACACAAGAATCCAGTGTTTCTGTTCTAAAATCAAAAGAAGTACCAGGCTGCTTACTGCTGTCTGATACTTCTCTTGTAGAACTATTTTCATCCTAACTATTGATTTTGAACCAGAAAAAGACCCCGCAGAAAATTACGCTTCTGCAAGGCCTGGTAATCTTATTCAAACTCAATGGTTGCTGGCGGTTTTGGCGACATATCGTAGCAAACGCGGTTTACGTTTGGTACTTCGGCCAGAATTCTGTTGGTGATTACTTCTAATACATCCCAGTCAATGCGTTCAATGGATGCTGTCATAGCATCGATGGTGTTGATGGCGCGGATGATAACGGTGTAGTCGAAGCATCTCTGATGATTTTTCATACCAACAGATTTGAAGTCAGGCACTACCGTGAAGTACTGCCATACTTTTTTGTCTAATCCCACTCTTGCAAATTCTTCACGCAGGATTGCGTCGGATTCGCGAACAGCTTCCAGACGGTCACGGGTGATTGCGCCCAGGCAACGAACACCTAAACCCGGCCCAGGGAATGGCTGACGATATACCATGTGTGCTGGCAGACCCAGTTCTACACCGGCTGCACGAACTTCGTCTTTAAACAGCTGTTTTAATGGTTCAACCAGTTCAAACTGCAGGTCTTCCGGCAGACCGCCTACGTTGTGGTGAGATTTAACCACTTTTGCTGTTTTGGTACCGCTTTCGATGATATCTGGGTAAATAGTACCCTGACCCAGGAAATCAATACCTTCCAGTTTTCTAGCTTCTTCTTCGAATACGCGAATAAATTCGCTGCCGATGATTTTACGTTTTTCTTCTGGATCAGCTACATTTTTCAGTTTGCCCAGAAAACGTTCAGTTGCATCCACATAAATCAGGTTTGCATTCAGCTGGTTACGGAATACGTCCACTACGCTTTCCGATTCATTTTTACGCATTAAACCATGGTTTACATGCACGCAATACAGCTGCTGACCAATAGCTTTTAACAACAGAGCAGCTACTACGGAGGAGTCTACCCCGCCGGATAAAGCCAGCAGAACTTTGCGATCGCCAACCTGACGGCGTACCAGTTCCACCTGATCTTCAATAAAGTTTTTCATATTCCAGTTTGCTTCTGCTTTGCACACATCGAAGATGAATGCTTTCATTTCAGCTTCATCCGGAATAGCGGCATACTGTTTTTCACATTTGGCAGTTGGATGGTTGATGGAAATTACCGGGTAACCGCATGTATAGAGTTCTGGTGCCACGTCAACAGCAACGCCGTCAACCACACGGTTTGCACCGCCGTTTAAGATGATACCTTTCACGTTTTCCAGTTTGTTTAATTCTTCTACGGTGATGTCATGCGGGTGAATTTCACTGTATACCCCCAAAGCACGAATCTGGCGAGCAACCACGGTATTTTCTGTGCTGCCCAGATCCAGTACAACAATCATGTCCTGTTTCATAAATATAATCTCCTTTGATTCAAATTAAATAAATGGAATCCTGTATGAAACAATTTATTTTCATGTTTATTATATTAAAGCAATTTTTTTCCTTTTGCAACAAAAAATTATCCATTACCACGCATTTTCTACTTTTTCTGCGAAACCAATGAAATCTTTAATCTGTACTACAGTGCCATCATCCAGAACCACTTTGCCGGTGAATCGGCCAAGCACCTGATTCTGCAAGCTTTTCAGCAGTTTCAGATTTGTATAGGAGGCCCGGTTGATCATCGGCACAAAGTCCATTTCAAAGCGGCCGTCATCACTGGTAAATTTCCATGGTTTTAGGTCCATACACCGCGGCCCCAGTCCAGCACACCAAACGAGGTTTCCGGTTCCATGGTATACAGCTCAGACCCCAGTTTTACACTGCCTTTCGCCCGCATACAATTGATTTTCTGATTATAATAAAAATGTGCCTCTTTCTCGAACGGGATGCAGATGACCATGGATTCTTCCGATTCATTGGTCAGTGTGATGTGAATATTAATCGGTTTTCCATCTTTGAAGTCATCCATGTGAGCAGTCAGCGTACGCTTACCGTTCTCCACGCGGAATACCATCTCATAGCCTTTGCCGAAAATAGAGGTTACCCCTTTTTCCGAGGTGCCCGGCAGATTTGTTTTTCCCATCGGGAACAGACGAATCGGCCCTTTGGTGATTTCCCACGTAATAATAATCCCATTCTTTTAACCGTGTTTTGCCGCCCTTCACTTTTGTGCGGTCATACACCGGCAGCAGCCGTTTTGCATAACCTGCCTTTGTTAAATTGCCCTTCTCATCCATATTTTTCTGATTGTATTATACCATATCCTGATGTTGCTGTCACAAAAAGAAAAACTCAAAACAGAAAGTGTTTCTTTCTATCCTGAGTCAACCTGAGCTTTTGCGATTACATCATTTCATATTCTAAAACCGGTAATCTCTATTTTTACGTTATTTTAAAATTCTGATGACACCATGATCATTCAGGTAGCGCAGCAGCGATAAGCCAATCGGGAAGCCAAACAGCCCCACCACACCCAGCAGCTGAACCCCTACAAACATACTGGTAAGGGTTACAATCGGATGAAGGCCAAGCTGACCGCCCACAATCTTTGGTTCTATAATATTGCGAACCACAGTGACAACCACATACACCCCGGCCAGTTTCAGCCCCAGGATATAATTGCCACTGACAGCCGTTAAGACCGCCCACGGAATCATAATACCACCGGTACCCAGCACCGGCAGAATATCAAAGATAGCAGTACAGAATGCCACCAGCACCGAATGCTCGATGCCAATCAGCGTGAGCAGAATAGACAACTCCACAAAGGTGATAGACATAATCAGCGCGTAAGAACAGATACATACCCACAGCGTGCCAACCACATATTCTTTCACCTGTACAAAAATATTTTTTCCTCTGTCACTGAACTGACGGAGACAGAAGCCGGTCAGCCTGTCATAATCGATGGCAATAAAGAAGGTGGAGATAATCATCAGCACCAGCTTGATAAACAGCGCAGGCAGAGAAGAAGCCGCACCGGAGATTAACCCCATAGCGGCTACCGACCAGTTGGTTACCCGCTCTCCCAGTGATTTCACAAACTGGTTGCCCATTTCGTTTAATGCCGAAACCAGCGATGGATCCATCTCAACAAAAGCATTCTCAAGGCTCAGCAACACATCCCATAAAAACGGCTGTACCTGTGTGGTATAGAGCGTTGGAATTCTGGCAATCAGTGCTGCAATTTCTGAAAAAGCTTTGATGCCCAGCAGAGCCAGAAGCAATCCAGCTGTACCGTAAAACAGAATCACAGACAGAACAGCAATCAGCTTATCTGGAAGCGGCAGTTTCTTCCGCAGAAAACGAATCGGTCTCTGCAACAGCCAGGCTATCAAAAAACCAATCACAAACGGCGATGCCAGGGGCATTACAAAATAAAGCAATAAGAATGCCGTCACTAGAATCACGGAAAAATATGTAAAATTAATTAGAAACGTTTTTCGTTTTTCTGTCGTCATGGAGCAATTCCCTCCCGTCTCTCAGCCGAAAAAATCATACAGCAACCTTATTTATTCTATCACGAAGTATGCAGAAATGGAACAGGGCAATCTCTTAGCATCGGTAAATTTTTTGTAAATATATAAATCGTTCCTCGCCCTTTCTCTGGTTTGACACCATTCTGTTGAAACACTATAATAATTCTGACGCACAGTAGCTACAACCCTGTACTTTGTAAAGGAGATTTCTATGCCAGTAATCCCGCATATCATTGAAATAACAGATTTTGCAGCACCGGAGCTTGACCACTATGCACGTCTCACTGAAGCTCAGCTGCTCCATTATTACGAGCCGGGATCCGGTTTGTTTATCGCCGAAAGCCCAAAGGTCATCGAGCGGGCGCTCAACGCAGGCTACGAACCGGTATCCCTTCTGGTGGAGCGAAAACACATCAGCGGTGAGGCCAAAGATATCGTCGCTCGCTGCTGCAATATGCCTGTCTATACCGCCGAATTCAACATCCTGACGCAGCTGACCGGCTTTCAGCTGACCCGCGGCGCGCTGTGTATGATGCGCCGCAGAGCATTGCCATCCATTGAAACGGTCTGTGCCGATGCCCGCCGCATCGCCATACTGGAAAACGTGATGAACCCTACCAACATCGGCGCTATTTTCCGCTCCGCTGCCGCGTTGAATATCGATGCGGTACTGCTCACCCCGGCCTGCAGCAATCCGCTGTATCGCCGCGCCAGCAGAGTCAGCATGGGTACCGTGTTTCAGATTCCGTGGACTTACCTGGGTAAAAAAGCATCAGACTGGCCCCAGCCTGCCATGCAGCAATTGCAAAGCCTCGGCTTTAAAACCGCTGCCATGGCACTAAGCGATAATTCTGTTTCTATCGACGACCCGCAGCTGATGACTGAAAAAAAACTGGCGATTATTCTGGGCACAGAGGGAGACGGCCTCGCCGCCAGCACCATTGCCGCCTGCGATTACACCGTGAAAATCCCGATGGCCCACGGTGTGGACTCTCTCAACGTAGCCGCCGCCAGCGCTGTAGCCTTCTGGCAGCTGGGGAGAAACAGATGATGAAAGAATAAAGCAAAGAAAGGAGCTCCAGAATTCTATCATCTCGGAGCTCCTTTCAATTCAGGATGTTTTATCACAAGGCTGCCGGTATATTAACTGCCCATGACAATGCAACAAATTGTATTAAATTGTCAAACCTGCATCATACCCTGTGTGTACCGCATGTACAATACTAGATGCTTTCACACAGTCGCCAACACTGATTACGTCAAACGCAACATCTTTGAATTTTTCCCGTTCTTCCACCAGCGCTTTTGTCCCTACACAGATAATTACAGAATCTGCTTCAATAAACTGTTTTCCTTCCGATGTTTCTACATAAGCACCGTTATCTGTGATTTCTATACAGGACGTATCTACCATGGTTACAACATTTTCCTGTTTCATCACTTCCAGATAGGAAATACGTTCTGTTAACTGTGCTCTCGGTGCAATGTAATGACCCATTTCTACGATAGTACTTTCATGTCCCAGCTGATTGAGATGGATACCAAGTTCAACCCCGATATCGCCACCACCAACGATTAACACTTTATGACCGATTTTATCTTCATTCCCGAATACATCAAAGGACATTACCGCTTTTTCTACACCAGGAATCGGAGGAACAATCTGTTCCGCCCCCACTGCTACAATTACTGCATCTGGATCTAATTCTTCGATCATTTCACGAGTAGCCAGAGTATTCATCATGACGACAATATTGCGGCGTTTCTGTACCTGACGTTCCAGATATTCATGGAACAGTTTCATTTCCTGTTTAAACGGCATTACATCAGATAATAATGCCTGACCGCCCAACCGGTCAGTTTTTTCATATAATACTACACTATGCCCGCGGTCAGCAGCACTAATAGCAGCTTCCATACCTGCTACACCACCGCCGATTACTGCAACCCGTTTTTCTCTTTCTGCTGGTGGGAAACTACGTTTCGATAAACTCTGGAATGCTAATGGGTTGGTTGCACAATGCCGATCATAACTTGGATGACTTAATAAATGTAAATCTGTTGTTAATGCTTCACGGCGACCATGGTCCATACAGTAATTGCAGCGTAAGCATGGACGAATATCATCTTCACGACCTTCTTTTGCTTTCTTGATAATTTCAGGGTCAGCCATAGCAGAACGTGCCATCAGAATATAATCTGCCTGACCTTTTGCTAATACTTCTTCTGCAACTTCTGGTGTATAAATAGCGCCAACTACACCAATAGGAATTCTTACCCCTGGTGTATTTTTTACGATTTCACTTGCATAAGCATTATGCGCCATTGGGAAGAAATTACTTGGGTGCTGTTTTGGACGCGACAGCGCATCCACACGATGACCACAAGTAATATGAATCATGTCAGCGTATTCCTGTAAAATTAATACCTGCTGTGCAGCATCTTCTGGTAAAATACCGCCTTTTACTTCGTCATTCCCGTTTAAACGCAATTCGATTAATAAATCATCACCTACTGCATCACGAATTGCTTTCAATACCATCATCGGGAAACGACAGCGATTTTCTACAGAGCCGCCGAATTCATCGGTACGATGGTTGGTTAATGGAGATAAGAACTGGTTAAACAGCCAGCCATGCGCCATATGAATCATCAAGCCATCAAATTTGGCAATTTTAGCCCACACCGCATACTGAGCAAATAATTTACAGATATCTTCCATATCTTCTTTAGTTGCTGCTTTTACCGGATAACCATTCGTTACATAGGTATCCGCACCCAGTCGAGGATAATCAGGTAAATTTACAAATGGCCCGCAATGCAGAAGTTCTGCAAAAGTCAGTCCTCTATAGGCATGTACCGACCGTTGTAACAGGTGGAAATTCATCTGGTTGCAGGTTTTTGGGTTCAAGTTAAACATATGTTCGTGGCCGCCATCGATAGGCACTTCCATGGGCAGTGCGACTGTAGAAAAACCACCACGAATGTAATTCATTGCCTGATCAATACCATTCTGGGTAATACGACCTTCACTGCTCTCACCGCCACCAGTAGCAATAGAGCCAATTGGTGCCATGCAAGCACGATTGTTAAAACGTACTTTCTTCTTGCCAACATACATAGGTTCAAATAAATGAGGATACTTTTCTTTGTAAACAGGTTTCATATCGTTCTCTCCTTTGTCAAAGTTCAACCGAAAACATATTAACTTAACATTTTCACAATGAAGCTTTTGATTACCTATATATCGTAGCATAATATCTGTTATCTGCATAAGTTTCACATTTTATAGCATATTATTTAGCTATTTTTATAACCCTTACTTCGAAAGCGTGATAACATTCTCAAATTGTTCTCTTATAATGTCTATCATTCTAATTTCGTTAACTGACATACTTTTAGGTTCAGGATAGAGCATATAATATGCAATTTTTGTATCTAAATCCTCTGCCGGCACAGCTTTTACCAAACCACTTTTCATAAAATAGCTATTCGTCATTGTTTTGACCGGGAACACACCTACTGCACCATCTACGGCCACTAACTGCAGAATACTTTCTCTGTTATTTAACCGAAAGCATCGTTCCGGGTTGAAATATTTACGATAACTTTCCGAAACATCATCCGTTAAATCTGAATAATAGGCCAATGTTAATTTTTTTAAATCAGCCCTTGATAATAGTTCTTTTGTTGCTAAAGAATTCTTGGTACTTAAAATAATGCACCGCTCGTCATCTGACAGTTTTTCAGCGTGTAAACCTGTTTCCTCCGCTTTACGCAAAAATTTTGTTTCTTTGTGCTGAGGACAAGACGTAATTCCAATATTAATAGCACTGTTGTTCAAGGAAGAAATCATGTGTTGCGGTGGTTTTTCATGTAAAAAAACTGACAACAATGGATAGCGTTTCTGTAAGGTCATAATTAATGTATCCGCCAACGCTACACAAATAGATGGAATCGCTTGTAAATGAACAGTACCTTCCATCTCATACTCCTGTTCATCTTTCACTAAATACCAATCTTGTATCGTGTCTAAAATCATCTGTGCTTCTTTCATTACTCGGGCACCATCTTCTGTTAACACGACACCTTTTTTTGTACGTTTTAATAATGGATATTGGAGTTCATCTTCCAAGGCATTAATTGCAATACTTAATGCCGGCTGAGTGATATACAAACTTTGTGCTGCTTTATTAATTGACTTGCTGTTTGCAACTTCTATCAGATATTTCAACTGCTCTAATCGCATATCTAACGCCTCCCAATTCATTAAACTATATTTTTACAGAGTCACCATTTTTATTGAAAAATGTGAAGGGAGAACCCAGTATAAGCTTTGGTTCCCCCCTCCATTTCATCTCAATATCGTTGTTTTAAATAATATAACCTGCATCAAAACCAGTTTCAATGGCATTCTGCATATTTGAGGCTTTTTTACAGTCACCAATATTAATAACGTCAAAAGCAACATCACGGAATGCATCCCTTACCTCGGTCAACGCTCTAGTACCTACACTAATGATTACTGTATCAGCTTCCAAAAACGATTCGCCATCTGCATTTCTGATTTTTACACCAGCATCTGTTATTTCTACAGCTTGTGTGTCTAACAGTGTATTTACATTTTCTTTTTCCATCCACTGCAAAATTGACATACGTTCTGTCAGTTCTGCATTACCGGCCTGATAATGACTCATTTCAATTACAGAACACGCATGGCCTAAGCCGGACAGATGAATAGACAATTCGCAGCCAATATCCCCGCCGCCAATAATCGCAACCTTTTTGCCTACTTTTTCTTCATGACCAAATACGTCAAAGGACATCATCGCTTTTTCAATACCTGGAATTGGTGGAACCACCTGTTCTGCACCAACTGCAATGATAGCTACGTCCGGATTTAAATCAGAAATCAATTCTGGAGTTGCTTCGGTATTCATCATGATTTTAATATTTGTATTCTTTCTTACTTGACGTTCCAGCCATTCATGATACAATTTCATCTCTTTTTTAAACCACATAACATCAGAAAGCAAGGCCTGACCACCCAAACGATCTGTTTTTTCAAAAATTGTAACATCATGACCCCGTTCTGCCGCACTCAGTGCTGCATTCATCCCTGCAACACCACCGCCTACAATTGCAACTTTTTTGCTACATTGCGGTGCAGGGAACATTTTTTTACTAATTCCCTGCATAGAAAGTGGATTTACTACACAACGACGGTCAAAACTTACTTCAGCCGCCATAGCCAGTTCTTTGCCGCTTACTTTCGCTTTTCTGCGGCCATGGTCTAAGCAGTACAGGCAACGCAGACAAGGACGAATATCTTCCTCACGACCGGCTTTTACCTTGTTAACCCAGTTGTTATCTGCAATAGCAGCTCTGGCCATCAATACATAATCGGCTTTTCCTTCCGCCAGTAATTTTTCTGTCCGTTCCGGGTCGCTGATTGCGCCAACTACACCAATCGGAATTTTTACGCCAGGTGTATTTTTGATAATTTCACTGGCATACGCATTATGTTCGGTTGGACAGTAGTTTGTCGGATGCATTTTAGGACGGCTGGTTACATCCACACGAGTACCGCAGGTGATATGAATCATGTCCACATACTCCTGTAATAACAGTACCTGCTGGGCCGCATCTTCCGGCAGAATGCCGCCTTCCATTTCATCATTACCATTCAAACGTAATTCGATAATTAAATCATCACCAATTACTTCACGAATTGCCTTTAATGCCATAATTGGAAAACGACAACGGTTTTCTACACTTCCACCAAATTCATCAGTACGAGTATTCGTAATTGGCGATAAGAAATCGTGGAACAGCCAACCGTGTGCCATATGCACCATAATACCATCAAAGCCAGAGCGTCTTGCCTGACTGGCAAATTCACGACATAACTGTAAAACTTCTTCCATATCAGTTTTGTCCATCCCTTTTACAGGACGTCCCTGATATTCAGAATCAGCAGCAGCTTTTAACTCTAATCCTTTCGCTACCATGCACCGTCCACCGTGAATTAACTCTGCAAAAGTTTTCCCATTATAAGCGTGAACAGAACGCTGCAATAAATGCATGTTCATATAGTTTACCTGTTCTGGATCCATGTTAAAAACCCCTGCATGAGACCCTTCTGCTGGAATTTCCATTGGCAATGCCACAGAAGAAAATCCACCGCGAATAATACCGGTCCAGTAATCAACACCAAAAGCATTGATTCTCCCGTTATCAGCGCCACCGCCAGTAGCAACAATGCCTACCGGCGACATCATAATGCGATTATTAAATACAACCTCATTCCGCCCTCTCTTAATCACCAGCGGCTCAAACATATGAGGATATTTTTCTTTATACATCGGTTTTGTCATTTCTTGCATCTCCTTTTATAATTTTTATATTGTACTGCTCTATTGTTTTCACATCAGCATACAGCCCAATGGATAAACGATAAAAACAGCATTAAACAGATTAAGAACACTATAGACGATTCCGTAAAAATAAGCTGATTTTCCAGGCACCCACTCGGAATCACTATGAAACATTGCCCCTACTGTGCTGGCGGGCGGTAAAATGATTCCCACATCAAAAACCACCATCATGCAAAGTACCAGGGCCGGCAGATTTAAGCCGAACACATCTGCAATCGGAAGAATTATCGGTGTCAGAATAGCACCCGCTGTCAGGTTATGGGCCAGGTTGGTGAAAATACAGCAAATCACACAAACAATAATAATAAATACAACCGAATTGGTTCCCTGTACAAGCGGAACAATCACACTTGTCATCCATTCCGTAATACCTGTCTGGTCTGACATAAAGGCATCAGAAATTGACATCGCTGCAGCCATCAGAAAAATAATATTCCATGAAATGTTTTTGCTGAACAGTTCATTAATCGTCTGCCCTTCTTTCAGCTGACAGGCTAAATAAAACATTACTGCGGCTGCTAAAATTCCTGTACTGCCAATTTCTTTCAAAATGGAAAACGGAAAAACAGAACCTGGTATTATGTTGGATATCATTAACAGGCCTAACGTCACTGCAAAAAACAGAAACACAAATTTCTGATATTCTGACAATTCTGCATTTTTTTCAAAAGAAACCTTACAGTTCACGATGCTGGACACATCCGGCCGAAAAACAAATTTACACATCAAAAGAAATAGGATAATTGCAACACCGGTAGCAGCTAAAGCAATCAGCAAATACGGCAGATAGGCAATGGTTTCTCCGGTAACCGCTTCGTATCCGGCAAAAACAACCAGAGGCAGTGTTTTGTACGGCAGCAACATATAGCTGGTAGATCCAACATAAATTAACCCGCCTAGCATTAACATCGGCCACTTGTCCCCCGGCTTAAATCCATATAAAAAAGAAATGGTTTTAATCAGCGGAATCATCACCAGACAAGCCGCTGTGGCAGATACCATAAAGAACGCTACAACCGTGGCTAACATCAATAATAAAGCCAGTACCCAGGGTCTGCCATATGCAAATTTCCGGCTTAAAATCCATTGTGCGACATACTCAATAATGCCTGCCGAATTGATAATATTGGTGAAAAGAAAAAAGAATAATATCAGTAAAACGGTATTATTGCCAAACCCGCTGGCAAATTCATCCACCACTGTCGAATAATCGCTAAGGCCCAGAAAAATCATCCCGGCAATACTCGGCCAGATTAAATCACCTACCACAAGCCAGCCATATACCATACCCATAAAAATTCCCAGTATCTCTACGCCTAAAGGAGTTAATGGATCCGCTGCCGGCACGATAAATTTAAAGCCGCCCATAATCGCCAGTGTGATAATACTGTGCCCCGCGTAAGCCGGTGTACATCTTGACTTTAAGTCATCCTTTGCTAAACCCGTACGCATAGTTCCACACCTCTCTTTTCATGTTGCATATATATCAGCATCCAGCATTTAATTTCATTATCAGACGGTTTTACAAACTCATTATAGGTTATATATATCGCCTTCAACAATTTCAGTGATTTTATATCTGATTATAAATCCTCCATATAACCATCTCTTTTATTTACACTGTTAATAAGCGGTTATAAATAATTGCAGGGTACCCAAGCACTAAATCCTGTGCTATAAGAGAATGTATATCTATATTTAGAAATACATATGTATGGAGGAAAATTATGGTTTTAAAACAAAAAAGATGGCTCATTCTGATTGCGAGCTGTTTTGTAACGTTATGCATCGGCTCGCTATATGCGTGGAGTGTTTTTGCCACACCGATGGCAGCACATCTTAGTGAAATAACCGGAACAAACATTACAAGCCTCGCCATCATATTCACAATCGCCAATGCAGTTGGCCCGATTACAATGATTTCAGGCGGGTTCATTAATGACCGGTTAGGCCCGAAACGTATCCTGCTTGCGGGAGGACTTCTGTTTGGTCTCGGTATGGCTAGATCCGGTTTTGCAACCTCTGTTCCAATGTTAATGGTAACATACGGTCTGGGGGTTGGCCTGGGAGTCGGGATGATATATGGCACTACCGTATCGAACGTTGTAAAATTTTTTCCTGATAAAAGAGGACTGGCCGGCGGACTAATTACGGCCTGCTACGGAGGCAGCTCCATTTTGATTCCGCCGATTGCCACCATATTAGTATCTGCCTATCACATTACAACAGCTTTCCAGATTCTCGGCATTGTAATGATGCTTATTATCTGCGCTTCTGCGTTTGTCATCATTCCCTGCCCGGCAGATTTTAACCCAGTCAGAGAATGTTCTGAAAAATCAGCCACTCCTGATAATTCCAGCCGCCCAACGGACTGCACCTATAAGGAGATGCTGCAGAAACCTGCTTTTTATTACATGATTCTCACTTTAACCTGCGGATCATTTGCCGGTTTAATGATTATTTCACAGGCATCACCAATTGCACAGACTATGATGGGATTCTCAAGTGCAGCTGCCGCAGCCGTTGTTTCTCTTCTGGCATTCTTTAATATGCTTGGCCGTCTGATTTCCGGAAGTATTTCTGACAAAATCGGTGCCGTTGCAACCCTGAAATGCACCTTCGTGTTATCCTTCCTTGCAAGTATTCTGCTTTACTTTTGCACGGAATCGACCACACTTTTCTTTTTTGCCGGGCTGGCTGTTATCGGTTTCTGTTTTGGCAGCATTATGGGAATTTATCCTGGCTTTACTGCAGCACAATTCGGTAGTAAAAATAACAGCGTAAATTATGGTATTATGTTTATCGGTTTCGCTGCGGCCGGTTTAGCCGGGCCTATGATTATGAATCAGATTTTTACAATCACATCCAGATATCAGCCTGCATTTTTGGCCTCTGCTTTTCTGGCATTTATTGGAATTACCTTACTCTTTTTGCTTGAAAAGAACTTAAAAAAGAACTCTCTCTAGATCAATACTTGAGATATAAAAACAGGCGTTGATGAACGATAACTCACCAACGCCTGTTTTTATACTGCATATTGAATATATCATTTTAAAACGTGATAACGATACAGCAAAAAGCTCACCAGCCCGAACACCATTAAAACCGCTGCCGCACTGTACATTGTGCTGTAACCGTACTGTGTTGCAATTACTCCGCCTAACATCGGGCCAAAACCAATTCCCAAGTCGGCTCCCAGATAATATGTTCCGGTAGCCACACCGCTGTGTTCCCTTCCCAAGCGGCGTATACATTCTGCCTGCAGAGCCGGATGCCCCATGCCTGCACCAAAAGCCTGTAAAACTGCGACCAGTAATATCACCGGCAAGGATTCCGCTCTGCTGAGCAGAAACATTGCCAGCATTCCGCATGTAAAAGCAGGAATCAATACATAGGATATCTCGTACCGGTCTGATATTTTTCCTGCCATCGGCCGACTTAACAGCATAACAATGGCATTCACGGTAAAGTACAGACCGATATTGCCAATTCCGCGCTCTTCCCCTACCAGAACCAGATAGGAGGACACAATTC
Source organism: Peptococcaceae bacterium (assembly GCA_017547685.1). Taxonomy (GTDB): domain Bacteria; phylum Bacillota; class Peptococcia; order Peptococcales; family Peptococcaceae; genus UBA7185. Next base: position 15,983 of record JAFYPD010000083.1, on the reverse strand, counting down.
CATTTGTAACCATTAAAAGGCCGCCAAAAAAACTGAACGGCAAAAGTTCCAGCGCTATCATTTCACGTAGCCGGAATTTTTTATTTTTTTCTGTTTTATTTTTCGGTGCTTCCGGCGTATAACGTATAAAAGTCATACAGCAGGATGCTGTTAATAATACACAAAAGGCCACAAGAAAACTACTGCGAATCCCCCAATCATCCATAACCGCCAAACCGATATTAGGCCCAACAGCCGTTCCCAGAACCGTGGCCATACCCAGATACCCTATCCCTTCTCCTAATCGCTTCTGCGGCACAAACTGACTTGCAAGTGTTATGTTTATGGTCCCGCTGATACCAAAAAACACACCATGTAAAAATCGAAACAATAATAACAAAAACGGCGACTGAACCAGAAAATGCCCGAGCACAGAAAACACCATCCCAAACGTTGCGCCAACCATTAGATATTTTTTATTAACCCTATCGGCAGCCGTGCCGGCAAAAGGGCGCATAAACATTGCCGCTACAGAATAGGTACCCGCAATTATTCCGGCAAAACTCAGGGTAGTCCCCATTGTGATTGCATATTTTGACACAAGCGGCAGAATCATATGAGAGGCACCTGTGACGATTGCATTCAAGCATAATAAATATACATAATTAAAATTCCATAATTTTGTATTTTCTGTTTTCTGTGTTTCACAATACATTGGCTCATCTCCATAGCAATAATTCTTCCATACCATATTCATACTTCGTAATCAGCCGACTGAAGGCATAGTATAAGTATAATATAATTTCTACCTTTACATAATTTTTTGTTCTCTATAAGGCATTATAATTCTCACTTATATGCCAGCCAGGTCCTGCCCTGTTTTAGAAATCGTTTACAGATAGCCGCCTGCATTTATAGCGCGCTATACCATTATAAACACAGTAATAAACACAGAAAGAGAATGTTATTTTCAATATTTATAATTTGTTATAAAAACCCATGGGCTACCCCAATATCTAAACCCGTGTTATAAATAAAGTATAAATAGTGTTTATGCTATGTGTAAGTCAAACAGCTATGATTTTTTATCAACCGGCTTTGTTCTGCTTTAATCTTTGTCAATAAACACTATTTAAAATACCGGTATTTTAAAATATGCAAAACAATTCAAAACAAAAGACACTATGATATTTATGACACTATGATATTTATCTTTTAAGGAGATGAACGATATGGAAACTGCAAATAAACGATTAACGAAGCTGACACCAGCATATGTTATCAACTCCATTATCACGATTGCAATTATGATCGGGTTTAAGTATGTCGTGACCCCGGTAGAGCCATTAACACCAGTCGGCGTAGAAATTTTAGGTATATTCCTCGGTGTTGTTTATGGCTGGCTTGTTGTAGGCGATATTTTCTGGCCATCTCTGTTTGGTCTTGTATTTATGGGCTTAAGCGACTGGTCTACTGTTTCTGGCGTATTCAAAACAGGTTTTGGTCACAACAACGTTATGTTAATGTTATTCTTCTTCCTGTTCACAAACATCATCAGTGGTGCAGGGATTACAGAATATGTTGCGCGCTGGATTACCTCCAGAAAAATTGCACAGGGGAAACCCTATGTATTAAGTATTTTAATCTGGATTGCCACTTGTGTAATTTACTTTATGGTAACTGCTACTGCCGGTTTCATGATTATGATTCCGTTAATCATCGAAATCTCTAGAATCTACAATTTAAAACCAGGAAATATGTGGACTTGTTTTACCATGATTGGTGCATTTGTAATCGGTGGTACATCTTACATCCTGCTGCCTTACAAATCACTGCCTCTGGTTGTATTCTCCAGTTATGAAGCATTAGGCGGCGAACCGGTTAACTATGCAATGTATATGTTAATCGTTATCCTGACTACAATTATTTTTGTTGCATTGACATTCCTGATTATGAAATTTATTGTCAAACCGGATGTATCTGCCATTGAATCTCAGATAATCGATATGAGTCAGATGCCACCGCTGACCAGATATCAGAAAGCTGTTTTTGCATATTTCTGTGCTGTAATCGCTATCGTTATGATTCCGAACTTTGTACCTACTTCCGTACCGATTTCCGGTTTCCTGAAAGGGATGGGGACTCCAGGTATCGTGGCAATGGCCGTTTTAGGCTGGTATGCATTGCGCTTTGTAGATGGACAGGATATGATGCAGTTATTCTCCAAAGGCGTTAACTGGGGCGTTATCTTCATTCTGGCCTGTGCTATGACTGTAGCAGCAGCGGTTTCTGACCCTGCAACCGGTATCCAGGCATGGTTAGGTGTTATTATTGAACCGGTGGTAGCTGGTAAGAGCCCATTTATGTTGACTGTTATTTTATGTAGTTTTGCATTGTTCTTAACTAACATTGGTAACAATCAATCGGTTGCGGCTATTATCACACCGATACTGTTATCTATCGGTATGGCCAGCGGTGCCAACATGCTTGTATTACTGACATGCTTATTACTGTGCTGTAATGCGGGTTATTGTACACCTCCAGCAAGTGCTACAGCTTCCCTGTTATTTGCTCAGACCGAATGGGTACCTGGAAAAGAACCTTATAAATGGGGTTTAGTATTCTCCATCATTACCGTTATCGTATGCTTCGGTTTTGTATACCCACTGTCTTCTTTACTGCTCTAAAAATCAGACACTTGACAAATACCTCTCGGTATAGCAACCGGGAGGTATTTCTTTTCTTCGGGTTTCAGTCCAAATGGTAGCGCATTGTTCGCACCTGGCCACTCCATAAACACTGTAACACATTGTGACAGTTCGGTGACACATCATTTGGCTTAATAGGAAACTGTACAAACCATGTAAATAAATTCAGAAAGAATCTATTCTCCTGAGCGCAAAAATGTCACTCCGAACGTTAAAATATCACTCTGAACGTTAAAATGTCATCCTGAGCGCAGCGAAGGATCCCCCCAAAGGCACGCGACCATTTGCGCAAGAGATTCTTCGGCCTGCAGCCTCAGAATGACACAAAAGCCCGCCATTCTTTTGCTTCAGAATAACAAAAAATGTTTGGTATCTCGTGTTTCGGGATTGGAAGACTGACTCGAGAATTGCGGGAACAGCTCTAGTCAATCCAAAATCACAGCGTAAAACAGCAAGTGTCCCCAGTATGCAGCCTCATACCGGGGACACTTTATCGTTTATTCCATTGTTTTACACGTAAAATTATTTTGTGTCATTATAATGTTAAGCCGGCATCATGTCCGGAATGTACTGCGTGAACGATACTGGATGCTTTTTTACAGTCGCCTACATTAATTACATCAAATGCAATATCAATAAATTTATCTCTTTCTTCAGCCAGTGGTTTTGTACCTGCACAGATAATTACCGTATCTGCTTCTAATAACTGTTTGCCTTCTGGATTTTCCACCCATGCACCTTCATCCGTAATTTCGATACAGGATGTGTTCACCATAGAAGCCACATGATATTCTTTCATTGCATTTAAGTATGCTGTTCGTTCGGTTAACTGGCATCTTGCGCCAATATATTCACCCATTTCAACGATTGTGCACTCATGGCCCAGACCATTCAGATGAATCCCTACTTCAATCCCGATGGAACCGCCGCCAACAATAACAACTTTTTTACCCACTTTATCTTCATTACCAAACACGTCAAATGCCATTGTTGCTTTTTCAATACCAGGAATCGGCGGAACAATCTGTTCAGCCCCTACCGCTACAATAACAGCATCTGGGTCTAACTCATCAATGATTTCAGGAGTAGCCGTTGTGTTCATAACAATTGTAATGTTCTGGCGTTTTTTTACCTGACGTTCCAGATATTCATGGAACTTTTTCATTTCCTGTTTGAACCACATTCCATCAGAAAGAAGTGCCTGGCCGCCTAATTTATCTGTTTTTTCATACAGTACTACAAGATGACCGCGATCCGCACAGCTCATGGCAGCCTGCATACCAGCAACCCCGCCGCCAATAATAGCCACTTTTTTCACTCTTTCAGCCGGTTTAATGCAGGATTTTGATGCACTCTGGAACTGCATCGGGTTTGTCATACAATGGCGATCATAGCTAGGAGATTCCAGAAGATGCAGGTCTTTTGAAATCGCTACACGACGGCCATGGTCCATACAGTAGTTGCAACGCAAGCATGGACGGATATCATCTTCACGGCCTTCTTTTGCCTTTTTAATAATTTCAGGGTCAGCCATCGCCGAACGAGCCATCAGTACATAGTCAGCCTGCCCTTTTGCCAGAACTTCTTCTGCTACTTCCGGGTCATAGATACCGCCTACAACACCTACCGGAATTTTAACGCCGGATTTTTTTACAATCTCACTGGCATAGGCATTATGCGCCATAATCTGGAATCCGGTCGGGAACTGTTTTGGACGGGTGGAAGCATCCAGACGATGTGCACAGCTTATGTGTACCATATCAATATATGGTTCAAAAATTTTAACCTGTTCTGCACATTCTTCCGGTGTAATGCCGCCTTCCACTTCATCATTGCCATTTAAACGCAGCTCGATTAACAGATCATCCCCTACTGCTTCTCTTACCGCTTTGATTACCATTAATGGAAAACGACAGCGATTTTCAATACTGCCGCCAAATTCATCTGTACGATGGTTCGTAGCAGGAGAAAGGAAATAGTTAAATAACCAGCCATGTGCAAAATGCAGGCACACACCGTCAAATTTAGCTGCTTTTAACCAGGTTGCATACTGGGCAAACAATTTGCAGATTTCGTCAATGTCTTCTCTGGTACATGCTCTTGCTCCCAGTTTTGGCTCATCGTCAGCTGCGAGTTTTGGATATCCAGGAAGATAAGTATACGGACCACAGTGCAGGAATTCAGCAAATGTGAGGCCGTTAAACGCATGAACAGCACGCTGCAGCCGATGGAAATTCATCTGATTACAGGTTTTCGGATTAACATTAAACATATGTTCATGGCCGCCATCAATCGGCACTTCCATTGGTAAACATACTGCCGAAAATCCGCCTTGAATGTACCGCATCCAGTACTCAATACCGAATGTATTAATGCGTCCGTCACTGTCTTCCCCACCGCCTGTAGCACCGGAACCAATCGGCGCTACCAATGCACGGTTATTAAACCGGACCTTGTTTTTCCCAACGTACATAGGTTCAAATAAATGCGGATATTTTTGTTTGTAGACAGGCTTCATAAAAACTCCTCCTTATTCAGCTCACTATTTGTTTGCCAGCGAATCAATATACGTCCCGGGTTTTATATCTTTCGCGTTGTTCTGTTTTTATTTTATCAGTTCACGGGTGCATTGCCTAATCCGTACTATTTTATTGGGAGATATAAATTTATATAATATATGTCTTTTCAGGTTTTGAAAAACATATTGAGACCATTTATTATCATAATCACATTGACGAGCCTGCCGATAAATACACTATCCAGTCTGCGAAACAGAACAGTGCCCAGCATTGTACCGATAAAAGCGCAAGGCAGCGCTAACACAGTTATTTTAAGCGCCTGTTCTGTTGCAAACCCATGAGAAATACGCATAACAACATCAAAAAACATTACAACAAAAACAGAACACTGCATTGTTGCATAATACACGTTTTTCCCGAGATTTGAATTGCTCAGGTACATGGCCAGAAACGGACCGCCAACACCGAACAGCCCGCTGCAAAAACCCGTAATAGAACCAAAGGCTACTGACAGCTTATGGCTTGGCTGAAAAGAAAAATTCTTCTTAAAAAACAGCGCATAACAGCCAAGCAAGGCCAGAAATAGCCCCAGATAGCATTTAAAATTACTGAGGTCAATCTGTGTTAATACGAATATCCCAATAAAATCAAAAACACAGAGGCTGAGAATAATGATTTTCGCCATAGACCAGTTTACATCTTTCCGATAGATAAAGGCTGTACTTACACTCACTATCAGTAATAACATTTTGGAAATAACAACAGCCTCACCATAAGGCAAAATATAGGGTAATATACTTAAAAAAACGATTCCGAATGCAAAACCACTGACACGCTGCACAAAACCAGCCAGAACTGCTGCAAAGGCAGATACGGCAATTATATTCAACTCAATATCCGAAAACATATCCTGCTCCTTCCCCGGCAGCACAATAAACTGTCGCCAGATTTAACGGTTATCATCTGTAATTATATTTCAGTTATTTTGCATCTTATAAAATTCATCTTTAACTAATTTAATTACTTTTTTCTCACATTTCGTTAAAATCATCTCATCAGACGGACAAACCAGCACATACACAACGCGTGTTGCGATTCCCTGTATTGGTTTTGATGTTAACATACCTTTTTTAATAAATATATTTTCCTGTAAAATCTTAGGCGGAAAAATCGTTACGGCCTTGTCCTTGGCAACCATTTCTAAAATACTGTAATAATTGTTGAGCATATAACAATACTCTCTATTAAAATAAATTTTGTACTGCTCTGTTATCGCATCACTGTTTCTGGAACAACACGCATATGTCAGTTTCTGTAAATCGGCAATTGTTAAATAATCTTTTTTAACCAATGGGTTTGTTATACTGAGAAACAATTCCCGCTCTTCTTCATACAAGACTTCCATTCTCCAGCCCTGATGAATGACATGGTCTTTATAAAATGTTAAATCAAAAGAAGAAAGGGACAATATTCCGATGTTCATTTTACTTTCTGCAAGTTGCCGCATCATTAATTTGTGCTGACATTCATGCAGCAGTACACAGATGTTCGGATTGTGGGAGCGAATATTTTCCACCAGTGTGTTTGCCAGATAGGCACACGCGGTTGGCACTGCCAGTATATGAACGTTGCAGAAATCAATTATGTCATTTGCTGTATTTTTCAACTGGTACCAGTCCTGAACGGTTTCTAAAATCTGCTCCGCTTCTCTGTAAACAATTTCTCCTACTTCCGTTGGAACAACGCCGTTGTAAAATCGTTTTAACAAAACGATACCCAGTTCATCTTCCATCTTACTTATCGCTGTACTTAAGGCAGGCTGCGTTAAATTCAACTCTCTCGCAGCCTTATTAATAGAGCCGTTATTAACTGTGGTGACAAAATATTTCATACTTTCCAGATTCACATCTTTCACCTCTTTCCAGTTAATCAGCAAAAAGCTGTGCCAAATTGATTTCGTTCAATTTGCACAGCTTTTTGACTTTTATATGATATTACAGAATCGCACCTGCGTCATAACCGCTTTCAACGGCATGGGCAATATCTGATGCATGCTTGCAGTCGCCGACATTAATTACGTCAAAAGCTACATCAATGAACTGCTCTCTCTCTTTTGTATTAGCTCGAGTCCCGGCACTGATGATTACGGAATCCGCTTCGATGAAACGTGTTTTTCCCTCTTCATCTTCAACGTAAATACCATTGTCTTCGATACTAACAACCTTTGTATCCAGATATGTTGTCACATTATTCTTTTCCATAAACTGCATGATTGACAACCGCAGTGTCAATTCAGTATTACCACAGGTAAAATGTGTCATTTCTACAACAGTGCATTCATGACCCATACCTGATAAATGAATCGACAATTCACATCCAATAGAACCACCGCCAACAATTGCAACTTTTTTACCTAATTTATCTTCGTTTCCAAAAACATCGAAAGACATAACTGCTTTTTCAACACCTGGAATCGGCGGTACAAACTGTTCAGCACCTACGGCCACAATAACAGCATCCGGATCAGATTCTTCCATCATTTCTCTAGTTACAGATGTATTCATCATGATATAAATATTCGGATGTTTCTTCACCTGGCGTTCCAGCCATTCATGATAAAGTTTCATTTCCTGTTTAAACCACATCCCATCCGATAACAGAGCCTGGCCGCCTAATTTTCCGGTTTTTTCATACAGCATTACTTTATGCCCTCTGTCGGCTGCACTCAGCGCGGCATTCATCCCTGCAACGCCGCCGCCAACAACGGCAATCTGTTTGCTGCGGGTTGCAGCAGGAAATCTTTTCTTCGTTGCTCCCTGCATGCCTAACGGGTTAACTGCACAACGACGGTCGAAACTTACATCTGTAGCCATAACCAACTCTTTGCCCACAAATTTAGATTTTCTACGGCCATGGTCTAAACATAAGTCACATTTCAGACAAGGACGAATATCTTCCTCGCGCCCTTCTCGCACTTTTATCAGGAAATCCGGGTCAGCAATTGCACTTCGTGCTGTCAACACATAATCGGCCTGTCCTTTTGCCAATACTTCTTCTGCAATCCCTGCGCTATAAATTCCGCCTACTGTACCAATCGGAATTTTTACACCTGGCGTATTTTTCACAATTTCACTGGCATACGCGTTATGAGGCCCCTGGAAAAAGCTCGTTGGCATCTGGGTGGTTCTGCTGGTAACATCAATTCTTGTACCACAGGAAATATGAATCAGGTCAGCATAGTCCTGGAAAATTAATACCTGCTGTGCTGCATCCTCCGGTGTAATACCGCCGTCCATATCATCGCTGCCGTTCAGGCGCAATTCTATCACGATATCATCACCAACAGCTTCTCGAACAGCTTTTAAAATCATCAATGGAAAACGGCAACGATTTTCTACAGAGCCACCGAATTCATCGGTACGATGGTTCGATAATGGAGATAGAAAATCATGCGGCAACCAGCCATGCGCAAAGTGAAGCATAATGCCATCAAAACCGCCTCTGACACAAAGTTTTGCTTCTTTCGCATATAATTCAACAGCTTCTTCCATATCTTTCAGATCCATGCCTTTTACCTGACGACCATTATAAATACGATTATCCGCACCAACCAGAGGGATATCTTTCCGAATCATACATGGGCCACCATGAATCAGCTCTGCAAAACTTTTTGTGCCATACGCATGGATCGACCGCTGCATCAGATGCATATTCATATAGTTGTGTTTACTCTCATCAACATTGTATACCCCTTCATGGCTTCCGTCATGAGGCACTTCCATCGGTAAAGTAAACGCAGCAAAACCGCTCCTTGCAATCCCTGTCCAAAAATCCACACCGATTAAATTCATTCTGCCGTCATCAGCACCGCCACCAGTGGCCCCTACACCAACCGGAGCCTGAAAAATTCTATTCTTAAAAATAATATTTTTGTTCTTCCCAACAACTAACGGTTCAAAAACATGAGGATATTTTTCTTTATACAAAGGTTTCACCGTACACCACTCCTTATTTTTAGCACTTTTTGAAAATATCGTTTTAGGCCTGAACAATATTATTTACATCCATATCTAAAAGATATCATAATAGATAGTATAAAGTAAAATATATATTGTGACATCTCCCGATATGATAAAATAGTTATACCAAGTTTTTTTAATAAAAGGAGAGGAGCGTATTATATAATGCAATTAGACTGGCTAAATTATTTTATTGAAATCATTCATGCTGGCACTATCAGCGCTGCTGCACAAAATTTGCACATTTCACAGCCAGCCCTTTCTAAAACAATAAAAAAATTAGAAAACGAGCTGGGACAACCTTTACTTAAACGAACAAATCATGGCATCTATCCTACTTCTTTAGGGCAAAAAGTTTATAACGAATTTCAACAAATTCAGCAAACAATGCAAGGCTGGTACATACAGCCACAAATGCCTGAACCAGAAGGTCAGGTTCATGTTTGCTGTATTGCCTGTGCCAGTAATTATGTCCTAAACGAAATCATCACTCCATTCCGTCAGCAGTATCCAAAAGTAGATATCGTTCTACACGATTTGCGTGTTCAGACTGTGATCCATTCTTTGAAAAATACACCAGCTAATATTGCAATTACATCCTTGCCGACAGAGCCAAACAATAAACTCTTACTGCAGGCAGAAGCATTGGGATGGATGATTTATCACCTTTTTACAGATGAAAGACGTATACTAGTCGGTACCTCTCATCCTTTAGCAAACAAAGAATCACTTACGCTTCTTGATTTAAAATCTCTACCGCTGGCATATTATTCAACAGAACAAGATCTCACTTCTACAATTTATGAACCATATTTTTCACATTCCTATAAAGTCGCAACCAGAGAAAATATTATGGAATTAGTAATCAATAATACTGCTGCTTTTATGCCTATTTTCAATCTTATGAAAAACGATTTTTATGTAAAACAACGATTGGTGAAATCTTTTACGATACCCATTCCCGAAATTGACTCTCGCGTTCCTGTTGTTGCTATTACAACAGATTCGCTCACATCCTGTGAATGTCTATTTCGAGATGCATTACTGCATCACTTCTCGGAAAAATCACTCTAAAACAAAATATATAATAGTGTCCTGTATATAAAAACACCCCCCGATATATGATATGTACCTGGTTTTCTGGCTTTTCTCCAGTAAATGAGGTACATGTCATATTCGGGGGTGTTTTATAGAAAACGCTGTTTCTTTACAAACCTTTTTCTGTCTGCAAGGTTTCATCATGATTGCTTCATATCAGTTGTCCGTCTCAGTAGTGCGTTCCGTAGTTCGTATCATGAAGAAATACTTTGTTTATATTGCCTGTTTTTCCTGCAATAATGTAATGTCATAGGTGTTACGTTTTGTTATGGTTTCCAGTTCACGATTTTTTTCCGCTAGTGCAGAAATTCTTTGCGCCAGATCCTGATGCATTGCTGTCTGCGCATTCAGAATAGTTGCAAGATTCTGGTCAGCCTGGTTCTGCCGCTGTTCCATTTTGTCAAATCGTTCATCCATTCTACCAAAACGCTCGTCCATTTTGTCCAGACGTTCATCTATTCCGTCCAAACGCTCGTCCATTTTATCCAGACGTTCATCTATTCCGTCCAAACGTTCATCAATTTTATCCAGCCTTCCATTGATGCCCTTCAGTTCAGACATCATAGTATTAAACATTATTTGTGTGTCCATAGGCAGCACCTCCATGAAAAAACTAAAAACACGTTTTCTGTTGTCTTTATTATATCAGATGGTGATATCCTGGACAATACATATTCTACATTCATAATACATTCTAATTGCACTTCTATGATTCCGCATATACTCGACAGAATCTGCTGCGCCCATTGTCTGAATAAAATAGAATAACCGTTCTTTTGCAGAATCCTTTCATAATTTCTGCTACAGAATATCGATATACTCGCCGTTCAGCGCTTTGTTCATACTTCTCACTGCACAGAACTTACCGCACATGGAGCAGCTGTCATCGTGTTCCGGTTTCCGGTCATCGCGAATCTGTTTTGCTGTTTCGGGGTCAATCGCACATTCCCACTGTTTCTCCCAGTCAAAGGTGCGCCGCGCATCCGCCATCTGGTCATCGATATCTCTTGCGTGAGGAATCCCTTTGGCAATGTCCGCGGCATGAGCGGCAATTCTGGAAGCGATAATCCCCTGCTTTACATCTTCTACATTCGGCAGGGCCAAATGTTCCGCCGGCGTCACGTAACACAGGAACCCTGCACCAGCCGATGCGGCAATGGCACCGCCAATGGCCGATGTGATATGGTCATATCCCGGCGCGATATCGGTCACAAGCGGGCCAAGTACATAGAACGGCGCTCCCATGCAGACAGTCTGCTGCAGCTTCATATTAGCTGCAATCTGGTCAATCGGCATATGGCCCGGGCCTTCTACCATTACCTGCACATCTTTTTCCCAGGCCCGTTTCGTCAACTCACCCAGCCGAACCAGCTCTTCAATCTGGCATACATCGCTGGCATCGGCCAGACAGCCCGGACGGCACGCATCGCCCAGCGAGATGGTAACATCATATTCCCGGCAGATGTCCAGAATTTCATCGTAGTATTCGTAAAACGGATTTTCCTCGCCGGTCATACTCATCCAGGCAAACACCAGAGAGCCGCCGCGGGATACAATATTCATTTTTCTTTTGTGCTGCTTTATCTGCTCGATGGTTTTTCGCGTGATGCCGCAGTGCACTGTCACAAAATCGACACCGTCCTGCGCGTGTAACCGGATAACATCAATGAAATCTTTGGCTGTCAGTGTTGCCAAATCCCGCTGATAGTGAATCACGCTGTCGTACACCGGCACAGTACCAATCATGGCCGGGCATTCGCTGGTCAGTTTCCGGCGGAAGGGCTGCGTATCCCCGTGAGATGATAAATCCATAATGGCATCGGCTCCCAGTTCAACAGCGGCCATCACTTTCTGCATCTCAACGTTGTAATCCTTGCAGTCCCGCGAAACACCCAGATTCACATTAATTTTGGTGCGCAGCATAGAGCCCACACCATTTGGAGAAAGGCAGGTGTGCAGTTTATTGGCGCAGATGGCAACCTGCCCTTTTGCTACGAGGTCTCTGATTTCCTCCGCTGTCCGACATTCCTTCTCTGCAACAGCCTTCATTTCCGGGGTAATGATACCCTGTTTTGCTGCATCCATCTGTGTTGTATAGGTTCTCATTGTTCATCAACCTTTCTCAAAAAATATATTACGCCATATCTTTAAACGGACTGTTTAAAGCAAACGCATGGTTCATCGGCCCGCTTCCGCTGCCTAAATCCAGCATCGCGGCCAGCGCGCCGGAAATATAAGCTTTGGCGCGCTGAACAGCGGTTTCCATAGGAAAGCCTTTGGCTAGATTGGAGGCGATAGCGCTGGATAATGTACAGCCCGTGCCGTGTGTGTTGGGATTATCAATCCGTTTTCCTTCAAACCAGCGGTATGTGCCGCCTTCATACAGCAGGTCACTGGCATCATGGATACTGTGCCCGCCCTTTAACAGCACCGCACATCCGCAGGCATCGCCAATCTGTTTGGCGGCTTCCATCATATCTTCTTTGCTGCGAATCGGCCGTTCTGCCAGCACCTCTGCCTCTGGAATATTGGGTGTCACCAGCGATGCAAGCGGCAGCAATACACGCTGCAAGGTGGCGATCGCATCGGTTTTCATCAGCCGGGAACCGCTAGTGGAAACCATAACAGGATCCACCACCACATTTCCGGCACCATAATACCGGAGCCGATCCGCAATCACCTCAATCAGTTCAGCCGAGGGCACCATCCCGATTTTCACTGCATCGGGATAAATATCCTCAAATACAGCATCAATCTGCTGCTGTAAAAATTCCGGAGAAACCTCCGCAATCCCCCGCACACCGGTGGTATTCTGCGCTGTCAGTGCGGTAATTGCAGTCATGGCATAAACACCGTGCATCTGCATTGTTTTTAAATCTGCCTGAATGCCAGCGCCTCCGCTGGAATCACTTCCAGCAATTGATAATGCTGTTTTCATTGTGCTGTCTTCCTTTCTATGCTGCTGTTATCTTGCTATCATTTCACTGGTCAGTGCCCGCAGCACAACACATTCCTGTTCGATATCCTCTGCTGCAAAAATGGCAGAAACCAGAGCAATCCCGTCAATGCCGGAGCCAGCCAGTTCCATGACATTGTGTTTCTTAATCCCGCCGATTGCCACCACCGGTATATCCACAGCAGCACAAATATCTTTCAAGGTCTGCCAGGTTACTTCACAGGCATCCAGCTTGGTGGACGTAGAGAACACAGCCCCAACGCCCAGATAATCGGCACCAGCGTCCTGTGCGGCAACGGCCTGTTCCACTGTCTGCGCCGACACGCCGAGAATTTTATCCGGCCCGATCATCGCCCGCACATTGCCTGCCTCCATATCGTCCTGCCCCACATGAACGCCATCGGCATCCACCCGGCAGGCCAGCGCCACATTGTCGTTGATAACAAAGGGGACGCCGTAACGGCCGCACAATTCTTTCAGCGCAACCGCTTCCTGATAAAATGCTTCTTCCTCCAGCGTTTTTTCCCGGAGCTGTACAAAGGTGACGCCGCCTCTGAGGGCCTGCTCCACCTGTTCCTGTAATGTCTGTTCGCCAAGCCACGCTCGGTCGGTGACAGCATACAGAAGCAAATCTTTTTTATCGCAGTTCATAGTTCGCTCCTTTGTTTAATGTTTCTGCATCCATATTGTAAATAGCATCGATGATGCGAATGCGATAAGAGGCATTCCCCTCGCCCGGCTGCATGGAGGCCCAGGCAATTTCGCCAGCAAGACCCATCACACAGACAGCCGCAGCGGCCGCCTCCAGTCTGTTGTCCGGATTGGCAACCAGATAAGCTGTCATCATCCCGGACAACTGGCAGCCGGTACCGGTAATTTTACTCATCTCCGGTCGGCCATTGCGAATCACATAACAATGTTCCCCATCGGCAACCAGGTCAATGGCGCCGGTGATGGCAATAATAGCATCTGTCTTTTTCGCAAAGTCTTTTGCAAACGCAACCATAGTATCCAGATTATCCTCCGTGACGGCGTCAGCCACATCGGCATCCACACCTTTTGTAGTACCGCTTCCCAGCGCCAGCGTCTTAATCTCTGATACATTGCCGCGGATGGCGGTGAGCGGCAGTTTTTCCATCAGCTCCAGTGCTGTACTGGTACGCAATGCACTGGCACCGGCGCCAACCGGGTCCAGTACAATCGGATGCCCCAGTTCACCGGCTTTTGTGCCAGCAACAAACATTCCCTCAATGCTGCGTCTGGTCAATGTACCGATATTAATGTTCAAGCCACCGCAGATGCTGGTGATATCCACCACATCATCCGGTTCCGCTGACATAATCGGGCTGCCGCCGCAGGCCAGCAGCACATTGGCCACATCATTCACGGTGACATAATTAGTAATGTTATGTACCAGCGGCACACAGTTTCTTACAGCTTCCAGAGTGTTTCCCAACATAGTATCTTCCCCTTTACAAGAATAGTGGCAATTTACCAGCGAAACCCTCTGAATGCAATCCCTGTTCTCTGAAAAACAAAACGGGAAGTCACCAGTTTCGGTAACTTCCCGTTCATTCTTTCTCGATGATACATTACGAGTACACTCAGGCTTTCCTACGTTGGCATTATCCAAATCAGGTTTATGGGTCGAAGGGCATACCTTCCTCTCAACCTGTCCGGTTCTATGAACACTGCAAGCTCCCCGCTGTTAAATTGTATGCTGTTATTATATACACAGATGTACCATTGTGCAATAGTTTTTTTAATTGTTTAGAACAGGCCGATGAAATTCCAGTAAGTTACACCGATTACAATGGTGTAGATGAAAAACCAACATAGATTATAGGTCTGCTGATAAAAAACTGTAACGCAACAATATACCCAGTGCTCTTCGCCACATGAAATTAATACGAAATATTATGCGGTAAAACTTTATCGTACCGGCGCAGGCATAAAGTTTGTGTGCAGACGTTACCATATTTTCGAAGCTTCTCTGATGCGCTGGAATAAACAGTTTGACGGCACAAAAGCTTCTCTGATGAATAAATCACATCGGCTTCTGGCTAAACCTGGCTTCCGCAATAAGTATTTGATTTTAAAAGCTGTTTTACGAGGTGAGGGCATCTGAAAACGAACAACAGGCAAGAGAGCGGTTAAGCTGTTTCAGCAGCATATAGTGAAAGCGAATCTGAAAGTATTTTATAAACACACTAACACAATAAACCAGTAGTTTCAGGCAGTTTCTTTCTAAAATTAAAGAAGTACTAGCTGCCTGATACTTCTTACAAGGTTACTTTTATCTTAACTATTAACCTTGAAAGAAAAACACTGTACTCGCTATACAAAACAAAAAAGCAGACTCCAAAAAATCTGCTTTTACTGGAGCGGAAGACGAGATTCGAACTCGCGACCCTCGCCTTGGCAAGGCGATGCTCTACCACTGAGCCACTTCCGCATATGAAGTTAAAAACTGGTGCGGGTGAAGGGACTTGAACCCATACGGTGAAACCGCCAGATCCTAAGTCTGGTGCGTCTGCCAATTCCGCCACACCCGCAAAGAAAAGAGAGATGCGCTATCCGCGACTCGAACGCGGGACACCCTGATTAAAAGTCAGGTGCTCTGCCGACTGAGCTAATAGCGCATATGACTGGGGTGGCAGGGCTCGAACCTACGAATGCGGGAGTCAAAGTCCCGTGCCTTACC
>JAFYPD010000082.1 GCA_017547685.1 Peptococcaceae bacterium | reverse complement strand
TAGTGAGAGTATGGAAGTTAACGGAAAGAAAACCTTTGGATATGATGAACCGATTTTTTATAAAAGAATTATAAATTTACATACATAAAACAAAAAAACGATTTTATACATATCATATACAAAATAATCTTTTCAAGTTTACATAACAATGATTATACGAAGTTATAACGATAAAAAGAAAGGCGCCCTATCTTGAGCGCCTATAAGCCAACAACTGACAAATTGTAAAGTGATAATAACAGGCCCACAAAAATACTCATATAAAGTAAAGCAAAATCACAGTGAGCCGCTATAGTAACTTAGCCATACATTAATAAATGCTAAAATCATCATTACGCAGCATATGGTATTTGCGAAAGCTATTTTACATGTTCTTTCTGATGATTGAACTTGCGATACTATCGTTCGTCCATATCAGCTTCAGTCCTCCCGCCTTTTCCGGCTCCATGCGTATTTTACTGGATACAGCGCAGCGATAACGCCTGCCAGTGCAAATACCTTGTTCATCAGAAATACCGTTGTAAGCTGTGATTCGGTCAGCTGTGCAAAGGTCAGAAGGATTGTACACAAACACAGCACCGTACATACGATGATTGCAATACAGTATTTCAGCAACGGCTTTTCCTGTTGAACAGCCAGTCGTGTCATATCGCCCAGTATGCCGAACCATAACACCAGATAGACCGACCGCAATGCAGTGCGATGATAGATATGATTCACCGCAATATCCATAACTGTGTCATAGCTGACAAACACAAGCCCTATAAAAATTGCTAGAACTGCAATGGTGTAAAACGGCAGAAGTGTTTCGGTTTTGAGCAGAAATTGTGCCTTCTCCTCGGCACGCAGTTCTTCCCGTTCTCGTGCCCACTGTTCCCGTTTGGCTTCAATGTCAAAATCATTGGAATCATTGTCATTGGAATCATTGTACTGTTTGTTATTGTTTTCTGTCATTACAGTCACCACCTCTGTCATTATGTCTATATCTTACCACGTAAGTATAGAATAAGAAACAAAAAAGTAGAATAAGAAACAAAAAAGCTCTTACCGTGTATGGATAAGAGCTTTTGCTGTATTGCGTTATCGCTTAATTAATTCCCATCTGACGGAATCGCTGATAGCGTTTTGCCACCAGTTCGTCCGTCGGTTTCTGCATAGCACTCTGGAAAGAATCATACAGCATGGTTTTCAGCAATGCATATACTTTGTCAAATTCTTTTGCGGAGCTTTCCGGAATCACCCGTTCTACCACACCCATTTCAAATAAATCCTGGGCAGTCAGTTTCAGGTGTTCGGCCGCTTCCTGCATTTTCTGCGAATCTTTCCACAGGATACTGGCACAGCCTTCCGGCGAGATAACCGAATAAACGGAGTTTTCCATCATCCACACCTGATCAGCCACGGCCAGTGCCAGTGCGCCGCCGCTGCCGCCTTCCCCGATTAACAGCGAGATAACAGGTGTTTTTAAGGTCATCATCTCCATCAGGTTTTCGGCAATGGCCTGCCCCTGCCCTCTTTCTTCCGCTCCAATGCCGCAGTAGGCACCGGAGGTATCCACAATACAAAGAACCGGACGGTTGAATTTTTCCGCCTGCTTCATCAGACGCAGCGCCTTGCGGTATCCTTCCGGATGGGCTGCACCAAAATTGCGTTTGATACTTTCCTGCAGGGTAATCCCTTTCTCAATGCCGATAACCGTTACCGGCAAATCGTTGATGCGGGCTATCCCGGCAATGATAGCTCCGTCGTCACCAAACCGACGGTCGCCATGAAATTCCAGAAAGTCATCTGTTAAATTGGCAATAAAACTCTGGCTGGTTGGCCGGTTTTTTGCTCTGGCAGCCAGAACCCGTGCATATGGCTGTACTTTTTCTTTCATGCTTTCATAGCTTTCTCTCACGGTGTTCAGAGAGGCGTTAAACGAGAGATTTGCCGCCATATTACATCGCTCCTTTCTGGTGCAGCTTTAACAGTGTGGTTAAATACTGTTTTTGCTCATTGCGATGTACAATCGCATCTACAAAGCCTTTTTCCAGCAGAAATTCGGCACGCTGGAATCCGCTCGGCAGTTTCTGGCGAATGGTCTGCTCGATAACACGCGGCCCCGCAAAAGCAACCAGTGCTTTCGGTTCTGCCAGAATGATATCACCTTCCATACCGAAGCTGGCAGTAACGCCGCCTGTGGTTGGATTGGTTAATACGGTTACATACAATAAACCGGCATCGCTGTGCAGTTTTACAGCGCCGCTGGTTTTTGCCATCTGCATTAAGGATAAAATCCCTTCCTGCATCCGGGCACCGCCGCTGACCGTATAGCCGATAACCGGCAATTGATGCGCAGCGGCATATTCAAATAAACGGGTGATTTTTTCACCCACAATGGTACCCATACTGCCTAAAATAAAGCCGGGGTCCATCACAAACAAGGCAACCGGATAACCGCCGATTGCGGCTGTACCACAGATAACCCCTTCCAGCTCCCCGCTCTCCTGCTGTGCTTTCACCAGCTTTTCGTCATAGCCGGGGAAATTCAGCAGATTGCTTGGGCTGAGTTCTGCATCAATTTCGTGAAAACTGTTCGGGTCTGTCAGCAGGGCAATCCGTTGTCTTGCAACAATTTTAAAATGGTAATCACATTTTGGACAGACAAAGCCGTTGTCCTCCATATCGGATTTCAGCATGGTCTGTTTGCATTCCGGGCAGGACAGATACAGGTCATCTGGCACTGACGGCTGGTTCTGTCTGCCGTTCTCCTGATGTTCCAGTTCATTTTTCGGTTTTCGGAATAAACGTTTTTCCAGCATAAGCAAGACTCACTTTCTATTTAACTGCAAACTCAAAATGTAAGCTGAAACTCTTCCATGAAGTTGGTATAATAATCGCCCTGAATGAAGCGAGAATCTTCCAGAATGCTTAATTGTAAATCACTGTTGAAGGCCACGCCTTCAATAATCAGCTCGCATAATGCAGCTCGCATTTTGCGAATGGCTTCTTCTCTGGTTTTGGCATGCACAATCAGTTTGCCAATCATTGAATCGTAGAATGGCGGGATGGCATAGTCCTGATAGATGGCAGTGTCAAACCGCACCCGCGGGCCGCCCGGAATGTGCAGTGTGGTAATGCGGCCGGCACTCGGACGAAATCCGTTTGTACTGTCTTCCGCATTGATGCGGCACTCGATGGCACAGCCTTCTGCACAGGCCTCTTCCTGTGTGATGGAAAGCGGGATCCCGGCAGCAACACGAATCTGCCATTTTACTAAATCGATGCCGGTAACCATCTCGGTTACGGTATGCTCTACCTGTAAACGGGTATTCATCTCCATAAAATAGAAGTCCCCTTCGGAGGTTACCAGAAATTCCAGCGTCCCGGCATTCTGATATTTGACCGCTTTGGCAGCGCGGATGGCTGTTTCGTGCATCTGTTTTCTGGTTTCTTCCGATAATGCCGGGGACGGGCTTTCCTCCAGCAGCTTCTGATTTTTGCGCTGAATGGAGCATTCCCGCTCACCTAAGCAGATAACATTGCCCTCCTGGTCGGCCAGAATCTGTACTTCTACATGTTTGGCCGGATACAGGAATTTTTCCAGATAAACGGCACCGTCGCCAAAAGCACTTTCTGCCTCGGAGCTGGCTGTTTTATAGGCAGACGCAAATTCATCACGGCTGGTTACTTTGCGAATCCCTCTGCCGCCACCGCCGGAACGGGCTTTGATCAGCAGCGGATAACCGATGGCATCGGCTGCCTCCATGGCCTCTTCCAGCGTTTCCATCACATCGCCGCCGGGAATCACTGGCACTCCGGCATTGCGCATGGTTTTACGGGCCTGATCTTTGTCCCCCATCAGTGTAATGACAGAGGCGTTCGGGCCGATGAACACAATGTTGCATTCGGCACACAGCGCCGCAAACCGGGCATTTTCAGACAGTAAGCCATAGCCTGGGTGAATGGCCTCGGCACCGCTTACAATGGCCGCAGACAGGACTGCCTGCATATTCAGGTAACTGTCTTTTGCCAGCACCGGACCGATACAGATGCTCTCATCGGCCAGACTGACATGCAGGGCATGCCGGTCGGCTTCTGAATATACGGCTACAGTGGAGATGCCCATCTCTTTGCAGGCGCGGATAATCCGCACTGCAATTTCGCCGCGGTTGGCAATTAAAATTTTAGAAAACATCGCCTGTTCCCTCCCGGTTATGCTTTTTTTGCCTCGTTCGGCAGCAAAGCAAAAGAGAATTCACCAGCCAGGCACACGTTACCGTTGACGGTGCCGGTGCCTTTGGCAAAATAGAACGGTTTTTTCACACGTTCCAGTGTACACTCCATACGGATGGTGTCGCCAGGTACTACGGTATGTTTAAATTTCACATTATTTAATCCGGTATAATACGGTGTCATATCGGCACTGTTTCCCTGTTCGGACATCAGAACACAGCAGGTCTGTGCCATGATTTCACACAGAATAACGCCCGGCACCACAGGATTTCCAGGGAAATGACCCTGCAGGAAAAATTCATCGCCTTTTACGGTGTAAAACCCTTCCGCTGTTGTTTCGTTCAGCAGATTGGCTTCATCCACCAGCAGCATCGGTTCCCGATGAGGCAGAATGTTCTTGATTTCATCTCGATTCATGGAACTTCCTCCTTATGCCAGATAAAACAGCGGCTGACCATATTCGACAACCTGGCCGTTTTCCACGCAGATTTCAGTGATAACGCCATCCTGTTCTGCAGTGATTTCATTCATCAGTTTCATTGCTTCCACAATGCACAGCACATCACCTTTTTTTACCGTGTCCCCTACCGTTACAAACGGGGCATCGTTTGGAGCTGGTGCTGCGTAGAATACGCCCACAAGCGGGCAGCTGACTGCAGTTCCTTTTGGCTGTGCCGGAGCGGATTCTTCCTTGGCAGGAGAAACCGTCTGTACTGTCTGCGGTGCAGGGTGTGCAGCCTCAACAGCCGGTGCAGCCTGGAGCACCGGTGCAGTCACATAGTTTTTTTCCAGTTTCACACTGGTATCGCCCTGGTTAATCTCTAACGATGTCAGAGAAGATTGTTCCAGAGCCTGAATCAATTCTTTGATTTCTTCAATTTTCATAAGAATGACTCCTACTGTTCAAATTTACGGAATGCCAGGCATCCATTGTGGCCGCCGAAGCCCAGAGAGGTGGAAATCCCCAGCGTTACATCAGCCTGTACAGCATGGTTTGGTGTGTAATCCAGATCGCAGTCCGGATCAGGTTCGGCATATCCGATGGTTGGCGGAATTATGCCGTTTTTCAGTGCCAGCACGGTTGCGATGGCTTCCACACCGCCGGCTGCCCCCAGCATATGGCCAGTCATGGACTTGGTGGAGCTGATATGTGCTTTGCGTGCGGTTTCTTCCCCTAACGCCAGTTTGATGGCTTTGGTTTCTGTTTTATCGTTCAGCGGTGTACTGGTGCCATGTGCATTGATATAGATTTTATCCTGTGCATTGATGCCTGCCTCCTGTACGGCCATCTGGATGGCACGGGAGCTGCCTGCCGCATCTGGATCCGGTGCAGTCATGTGGTGGGCATCGTTGGTATTGCCATAGCCGCACACTTCTGCATAGATATGAGCACCGCGGGCAACAGCGTGTTCATATTCTTCCAGTACGAGAATACCGGAACCTTCCCCCATAACAAAACCATTGCGCCGTTTATCAAATGGAATGGACGCGCAGGCTGGGTCTGTACTCTGGGTTAATGCCATGCAGTTGGTAAAGCCGGCAACGGCCATCTCGATTACGGTGGCTTCGCTGCCGCCTGCAATAATGGCATCTGCATAGCCGTGTTTGATGGTACGGTATGCTTCCCCGATGGCATTGGTGGATGTGGCACAGGCTGTCATAATCGGCAGAGAAGGCCCCTGTGCATGGAATTTTAATGCCGCATTACCGGCTGCCATATTGCCAATCATCATTGGAATAAAGAATGGAGATACGCGGCCAGGACCTTTTTCATGCAGTTTATTGGCTTCTGTCATAAAGGTCTGCATCCCGCCGGTACCGGTGCCGATGTACACGCCCAGACGGAAGGAATCAATATTTTCCCCGCTCACCAGACCGCTGTCTTTCATTGCCTGAGAAGATGCTGCAATGGCATACTGAGAAAATGCATCCTGTTTGCGGGCTTCCCCTTTTTCCATATAAAGCAGCGGGTCGAAGTCTTTGACCTCTGCTGCAATTTTTACTTTAAAATCGGTTGTATCGAAAGCAGTGATCGGACCGATGCCGCACTTGCCTTCCATTAAACTCTGCCAGAAAGATGGAATATTATTTCCGACTGGAGAAATAACACCTAAACCAGTTACAACAACTCGTTTCATTGTAAACCCCCTATTTTACAGCAATCTGCTGTGCATATCCGTCTGCCAGTTCCTGTAACAGCGCTGGAACGGTCAGAATGCGATCTACGCGGTATCCGTTTGCACCGATAAAGGCAAAGCCCTCTTCCAGACGTCCATGTACTGCATGTAACAATGCAGAAGAGATGCAATATGGGCTGGCTTCCGCTTTACAGGTTGTAATGCAGTGGCGCGCGCAAACCTTTGGATGTTTCAAGCCGGCTTTTGCTTTTGTAAGAAATTCATTCTGAATGGCACGGCCCGGCAGTCCAACCGGACTTTGGATGATGCCGATATCTTCTTTTGTGCAGTTCACATAGGCCTGTTTGAATGCATCGTCAGCATCGCATTCCTCCGTTGCAACAAAACGGGTCGCCATCTGTACTGCATCCGCGCCAAGCTGCTGTGCCTGATAGATATCTTCCCCGGTGTAAATACCGCCGCCGGCGATAATCGGAATCTGTTTTCCGGTTTCCTGCTCAATTTCATGAACAGCTTCCACCACCTGCGGAATCAATACTTCCAGCTGATAGTCTGGATTTTCAATCTGTTCTACAGAGAAGCCCAGATGACCGCCTGCTTTCGGTCCTTCCAGCACGAAGGCATCCGGCACATAATTGTATTTTGTCATCCAGCGTTTCGCAATCAGTTTTGCCGCTTTGGCCGACGAAATAATCGGCACCAGTTTTGTTTTACTGCCTTCTTTTAAGCAGGAAGGCAGATTCAGCGGCAGCCCTGCCCCGGCAAAGATAACATCAATGCCTTCCTCGATAGCTGCGGTGGCAGTTTCGGTAAATTCCCGGATGGCTGCCATAATGTTAACGCCCAGCACGCCATTAGTCTGCTGACGGGCTTTTCTGATTTCCTGACGCATAATGGTGATATTGCGATTATCCCCTTCATGCGGTTCAATTTCACACGGAATATTCAAATATCCCATGCCTACAGCGGATATCACGCCGATACCGCCCTGGTTGGCTACCGCAACGGCCAGATTGCGGGCCGACACACCGATTCCCATACCGCCCTGTACGATTGGAACCGGAATTTGTAAATCTCCAATGGCAAAGCCTTTGCCTGGCCATTTAAATATAAATTCCCCCATCGACTTTGATGACCTCCCCAGTAATATAGCTTGCCAGCGGGCTGGCCAAGAACACAGCCAGGTGTGCAATATCCTCCGGCTGCCCCATCCGTTTTAACGGAATGGCACTCACCACAGCTTCTTTCTGTTTATCACTGAGCTGGTCTGTCATGTCAGTGGTGATAAATCCCGGCGCAATGGCATTACAGGTAATCCCTCGTCCAGCCAGTTCTTTGGCTGCCGATTTGGTCATACCGATAATACCGGCTTTTGCTGCCGCATAGTTTACCTGACCGGCATTGCCCATCATACCAGACACCGACGAGATATTAATGATGGCACCCTGTTTCCGTTTCAGGAAGTGAGCACCGGCATGTTTCATCATATGGAAGGCACCTTTCAGATTGGTTGCAATGACCTTGTCAAAATCTTCTTCTTTCATCATCAGCATCAGGTTGTCGCGGGTAATTCCGGCGTTGTTCACCAGAATATCCAGATGCCCGAAGTGGGCAATGGCCGCTTTCACCGTTTCGCTGCACTGTTCCATATCACTGACATCACAGCGATAGCTCTGTGCGTTGCGGCCCAGTGCACGAATCTGCTGACATACTTCCTCGGCTGCTGCCTCATTGGAACTGTAACATACAGCCACATCGGCACCATTGCGCGCCATTTCCAGCGCGATGGCTTTGCCGATGCCGCGGGAAGCACCTGTTACAAATGCAACTTTATCGTTTAATAACATGTGGCATACCTGCCTTTATTTTATACTCTATTGCGTTATGCTTTGTTTAAGCTTTGCAGCAGCGCATCCAGGTCAGCTGTGTTTTCCACTTTATAAACCTGTGCCTCCGCTGCAATTTTTTTCACCAGACCGGATAAGGTTTTACCAGGTCCTACTTCGATAAAGCAGTCTGCACCGTCGGCCATCATCTGTTCAATGGTTTTTACCCACTGTACCGGATGGTTTACCTGACTGGACACAAGCTCTTTTGCTGTATCCACAGTGTATGGCTGTGCGGTACGGTTGGCATATACCGGGCATACACCCTGCTGCATGTCAATATTCTGTACATAGTCGGCCAGGCTTTCTGCCGCAGCGTTCATATATGGGCTGTGAAAGGCCCCGCTGACTGCCAGAGGGACTGCCCTGCCCCCCTCCGCTTTTACAGCTTCTGCGAAGGATTTTAACTGTTCTGGAGCGCCTGCCACAGCGGTCTGCTCCGGACTGTTATAATTGACAGGAAATACATCGCTGAATGTTTCTGCTAATGCAGTAATTTTATCTGCAGGAAGTTTTAAGATGGCCTGCATACCGCCTGGATATTTTTCAGCAGCATCGTTCATAACTGCTGCACGGTGGCATACCAGCTCAAAAGCCTGAGAAAGGCTTATCACTTCTGCAAATGCCAGTGCCGGGATTTCGCCCAGTGAAAAACCAGCTGCTGCATCTACGGAAATGCCGCGTTCCTGTACCGCTTTTGCAATGGCATAATCCACTGCGAACATGCATGGCTGTGTGTTCATCGTAATGGATAATGCTTCTTTTGTTCCGTTAAAACACTGTTCCATTGTACCGGGACGCAGGGCTTCCAGCTGTTCAAAAACAGCTTTTACCTGCGGGCTGTTTTCATAAAAATCTTTGCCCATGCCCGGATACTGGCTGCCCTGACCGGCGAATAATAATGCTATTTTACCCATGGGCATCCTCCAGTTACAATCTGCTCTGTCTGTGCCATGATGGATTTGATAATTTCAGAGGCTGTGCGTTCTTCCTGAATCATACCGGCAATCTGCCCGCACATAAAGGAACCCTGCTGGTTATCCCCTTCCACGGCAGCTTTGCGCAGAGAACCAGCGCCATACTGTTCCAGCGCCTCATCTGTAACGTTACTGTCAAATTCCATTTTGGCATAATCGCGTGCAAACTGATTTTTCAGCACACGCACCGGATGGCCGGATCGAATGCCGGTGCGCATGGTATCGATATCTTTTGCTTT
Source organism: Peptococcaceae bacterium (assembly GCA_017547685.1). Lineage (GTDB taxonomy): Bacteria > Bacillota > Peptococcia > Peptococcales > Peptococcaceae > UBA7185. Next base: position 5,197 of record JAFYPD010000082.1, on the reverse strand, counting down.
CAGAACTTTATCTTTATAGTTCTGGTGTACATTACATTCTCTGGCCACCAGAAATGCAGTACCCATCTGAACCCCGGATGCACCCAGCGCAAAAGCCGCTGCAATGCCTCTGCCGTCAGCAATTCCGCCGGCAGCAATAACAGGTACATCTACCGCATCACAAACCTGCGGCACCAGTACGATTGTGGAGAGTTCTCCAACATGACCGCCGGATTCTCCGCCTTCTGCAATGACTGCACTGGCGCCATTGCGCACAACCAGCTTTGCCATACCGGTAGAGGCCACAACAGGAATCACTTTGATGCCTGCTCCCAGCCATGCTTTCATATATTTGGAAGGATTTCCGGCACCTGTGGTTACCACAGCAACCTGTTCTTCTACAACAATCTGGGCCACTTCCTCCACATGAGGACTGGCCAGCATAATATTGACGCCAAACGGCTGACTGGTCAACGATTTTGCCTTGCGAATCTGTTCGCGCACCCAGTCACCACCGGCATTCATGGCGGAGATAATCCCAAGCCCGCCGGCATTGGATACTGCGGCTGCCAGTTCTGCATCGGCAATCCAGGCCATACCGCCCTGTAATACCGGATAGCGAATGCCCAGCAAATCGCAAATCGGTGTATGAATCATCGTTGTCACCTGATTTCTCAAGATTTCGTGTTAAAAAGATTATGAAATGATTATTTTAAAGCTTCAATTGCTTTTACAACATCGCCAACGGTCTGCATGGTTTCGTCCATTTCCAGGGAAACGCCAAATGCATCTTCTACGCTCATAACCAGTTCAACAGTGTCCAGAGAGTCTAAGCCCAGATCATCCCATGTGCTGGTTTCTGTAATGTTACCTGCTTCTAAATCTTTTGCTTCTACCAGAATTTCAACAACTTTTTCAAATGTACTCATAATAAACATCCTCCTGAATTTTCTTTTTCAAATTTGATTTGTTTTGATTTTTATTTACTCCAGCGCAAAATACATGCGCCGGTTGTCAGGCCGCCGCCAAAGGCGGTCATGGCCAGTAAATCACCTTTTTTGAATTTGCCTGTTTGATTGGCTTCATCTAACAGGATTGCCACGCAGGCTGCCGAAGTATTCCCTCGTTTTGCAATGTTTGTTAAACATTTTTCCTGCGGCAGATTCAGCCGGTTTACGGCAGAATCCAGAATCCGGATATTAGCCTGATGGGGAATCAGGTAAGCAATATCCTCTTTGGTCAGATTTGCCTCGGCCAGCACCTGCTCTACAGTCTGCACCATCGATGTAACCGCAAAACGGAACACTTCCTGACCATCCATATGCAGATAGGATTTTGCCATTGTTTCACTGCGAAACGGACTGTTACCCCAGCCATTCGGCGCATACAACGACGTTATATTTCCTTTGGCCCCAATCTGAATTGCCAGCAGATCCTCACCTTTTCCAAGGACTGCTGCCCCGGCACCGTCGCCAAACAGGACACAAGTGCCGCGATCCTGCCAGTCCACCAGACGGGACATGGCTTCTGCAGCCACAACCAGAATTTTCTGGTCTGGTCTGCGGGAAAAATAACCAGCTGCCACATCCAGTGCATAGATGAATCCAGTACATGCCGCATTGAGATCAAATGCAGGGCATGTGGCGCCTAACTGCATCTGCAGGGTACATGCCATAGACGGTGTAGCATAATCGGCACTGATTGTCGCACAGATGATCAAATCCAGCTCGTCAGCTGAAGATCCGCTATCCGCTAATGCTTTCTGTGCCGCCTGAAAAGCCAGATCTGTGATGGTTTCTGTGGTGCAGACTCTGCGTTCTGTAATTCCTGTACGGGTGCGAATCCATTCATCGCTGGTGTCCACCATCTGTGATAAATCATCATTGGTGATAATACGAGACGGTAGTGCACTGCCTGTGCCTAAAATACAGAAACTCATGCTTCCTCCCTTTGTTCCAGTTTGCGTTTGAAAAATCTGTTTAAATTTTTCATCGCTTTTACAAGAACCTCTTTTTCTTCTTCTGTCATACCTTCGCTGACATTGCGCACCATGTTTTCGTGAAAATACAAATGCCCGGCATTGACTTTTCGTCCCATCTTTGTCAGCTTCACAAAGACCTGACGGCCGTCCTGTTCATGCCGCACCTTTTCCACATAGCCTTTTTTCACCAGTTTGTTTACGGCAATCGTTACCGATGACAAGGTAATCTGCTGATCCGCAGCAAGTTCACTGATGGTTCTGCCATATTCCTCATCTTTGGACACGGCCTCCAGCATGTGCATTTCGCTGATGGATAAATCACCATTTGCTACTGTATTGGCGGCCCGTTCTTCGATTTTTAACACAGACCAGAACGCATCTGTCAGCAAATCATTTAATTCCTTAGAAAACGCATCCATAACTGCTCCCTCCATTGCTACAAACTTTATAGTTAAGTAATTACTTAGTTTGCCAAAGTAATTATATTTCTATTTACTTAGTTTGTCAAACTATTTTCGAAATTTTTCTGGTTTTTATTATTAGATTAAGTGATTTTAAGAAACTGATTTGGATATAAAATCTCTGAAGGACAGGATAATCTGTGCGGAGTGAATTCTGCTTACCCGACCAGAACGGCGTCGGGCAACGATGGACATTACTCTGTTTAAATACAAAAACCGGTGCCTTTCAGCACCGGTTAAAAATAAAAAATGATTAAACTGTCATGATTTCTTTTTCTTTTGTTTCGATGATTTTATCAACTTCAGCGATAAATTTATCGGTCATTTTCTGGATATCATCCTGTGCACCTTTGCTTTCGTCTTCTGTGATGTCTTTGGATTTTTCCAGACCTTTCAGATCATCATTACCGTCACGACGGATATTGCGAACGCTTACTTTTGCATCTTCGCCTTTTTTCTTTACACGTTTTACCAGCTCTTTTCTGTTATCCTGGGTCAGCTGAGGCATAACCAGGCGAATCACAGTACCGTCACTGGTAGGTGTAATACCCAAATCAGATTTCATGATTGCTTTTTCGATTGCAGCAATGGCAGATTTGTCCCATGGCTGAATTGCCAGCATTCTTGGTTCTGGTACAGAAATATTTGCCAGCTGGTTGATTGGTGTCTGAGCACCATAATAATCTACAGCGATTCTGTCCAGTAATGCTGGAGATGCAATCCCTGTACGAATGGTTGCCATATCACTTCTCAGCACACCGATGGTTTTGGTCATTCTTTCTTCTACGTCCATTTTAATTGCGTTAATCATACAAACTACCTCCCAACATAGGTTCCGATTGTTTCGCCCATAGCGGCGCGTTTCATATTGCCTGGTGTCATCATATCAAATACGATCAGCGGAATATTGTTATCCATGCACAGACTGATTGCTGTAGAGTCCATTACTTTTAAGCCCTGGTTTAACACATCAATGTATTTCAGGGTATCAAATTTCTTGGCATCTGGATTTTTCTTCGGATCGTCGCTGTATACACCATCCACTTTTTTGGCCATCAGAATCACATCAACGCCCATTTCAGCCGCACGCAGGGCCGCTGTGGTATCTGTGGAGAAATACGGGTTCCCGGTACCGGCACCAAAAATAACAACTCTGCCTTTTTCCAGATGGCGGATTGCTCTCCGTTTGATATATGGTTCCGCAACTTCGCGCATTTCAATCGCGGTCATAACACGTGTTTCCAGACCGGCAGCCTCCAGGGCATCCTGCAGAGCCAGAGAGTTGATAACAGTAGCCAGCATACCCATGTAGTCCGCAGTTGCACGGTCAATACCGCGTTTTGCCCCGGTTACACCGCGCCAGATATTACCGCCGCCTACTACAATGGCAACTTCCACCCCGGCCTTTGTCAGCTCTGAAATCTGCTGTGCCATAGAACTCAGTACATTTGCTTCCAGACCGTAGCCAACATCACCGCTTAATGCTTCGCCGCTTAATTTTAAAATGACGCGTTTGTATTTTGGTTGATCCATTCTGTTGCCTCCTATTGTGCCTGTCCCTTCGCGAGACTGTTTTATGATAAAAACATCGATAATTATATATTATATCATAAATAAAGAGAACACAAGGGTGTTCTCTTTAAAATTTTCAATATGATTGGCAAACTTAGCCTTTGATCTGTGCAGCAACTTCTGCAGCGAAGTCTTCATTTTTCTTTTCCAGACCTTCGCCCATTTCGAAACGTACAAAACGTACTACTTCAGCATTTGCAGCTTTCAGCAGACCTTTTACTGTTTCATCGTCGCCTTTGATGAATGCCTGGTCAACCAGACAAACTTCTTTGTAGTATTTTTCGATACGGCCAACAACCATTTTTTCAATAATCTGTTCTGGTTTGCCTTCGTTACGAGCCTGTTCGGTCAGAACCTGTTTTTCATGTTCCAGTTCAGCAGCAGGTACCTGGGTGCGATCCAGATATGCAGGGTTAGCAGCTGCAACCTGCATAGCAATGTCTTTTGCCAGTGCAGCGTCGCCGCCTTTCATTTCTACCAGTGTAACGATTTTACCGCCGGCATGGCTGTAGGAAGCGATGATACCATCTGTTTCATACAGAGCGAAACGACGCAGAGAAATATTTTCACCGATTTTAGCGATTTTAGCGGTGATTAATTCAGCAACAGTCTGACCTTCCAGTTCGGAAGCCAGTAATGCATCGTTGTCAGCCGGTTTGGTGGCAGCAATGTGAGCAGCAATGCCGTTTACTAATTCTTTGAATTCGTCTGTTTTTGCAACGAAGTCTGTTTCGCAGTTGATTTCTACGATAACGCCTGTTTTTGCGTCTTCGGAAACACAGGCGCCAACCAGACCTTCAGCAGCGATACGGCCAGCTTTTTTCGCAGCCTGTGCTAAACCTTTTTCACGTAAAAAGTCTACTGCTTTATCCATGTCGCCATCGCATTCTGTTAATGCTTTTTTGCAGTCCATCATGCCAGCGCCAGTCATTTCTCTTAATTCTTTTACTAATGCAACTGTAATTGCCATTTTGAGAAACCTCCAAAAATAGTTTTATAAAATGATAGGGTAACCTGCTGCGGTTACCCTATGAAAATGTCCGTATATAAATTATTCTTGTACTTCTGCTGCTTCTTCTACTGCAGCTTCTTCTGTTGCTTCTGCATTGCTTTCGCCCTGTTTAGCTTCCAGAACAGCGTCAGAGATTACAGATGCCAGTAATTTTACGGCTCTGATTGCATCGTCGTTACCAGGAATAACGTA
>JAFYPD010000010.1 GCA_017547685.1 Peptococcaceae bacterium | reverse complement strand
GCCTGTGTTTGACAAAAAAGGTACCCGTGCAGGGGCGTTGTTCCTGATAGTTTCTTTTGCCATTGCAATGATTTGTCTGCTTCTGGCAGAACAGCCGGTTCTGGCCATTGCGTTTGCAGTTTTTTACGGCGGTGGTTCTATCTTTACAACCGTTGGAATTCCGAATCTGGCAAGCGGATTTTTCGGGCAGCGCAACTATGCCGATATTCTGAGTATGACGAATGTTGCCTATGTTATCGGGGCGGCGGTTGGCCCGTATATTTCCGGGAAAGTATTTGACATTACCGGAAGTTATCAGCCGATTTTTGCGATTTACTTTGCATTATTCCTGGCATCGGCCATTGTGACACTGTATCTGCAGAGTTATCTGAACAAGCGGTATCGGGACGAATGGTTCGGCTCTGTAATGCAATAACAGTTTGACACAATCTTTCGATACAGAATATTTTTTCAATAAAACTCCTTAAAATAAGGACCGCAGAAGCGGGGCGTATTCTCCGGCTTCTGCGGTCCTTTTATGTTGTGTTTGTGTTTTTATATTGTTTATGGCTTACATCAGATTCAGGATAGAAAACATGTGGTGCAGCAGAATCTGATGTACATTTTCCGGCAGGTCCTGATTATAAAACAGCACAAGCGATACTTTGTGCTCCACTTCAATAGGGTGGAATCTGACACGGCTTCGGTCGATGGTGGTAATAGGCTTGTCGTAGTTCAGTGCCGGCCCGAGAAGTGCCCCCAGTCCCTGATAAATATAAGCATAACTCAGAGGCAGATTTGGTGACTCAAAGACAATCTCTACGATATTTTCGTCAATCATCTGCTGTATCAGTGCGTTGATAACCGTCAGAGAACTTTTATATTTCACCAGAGGGACAGGTGAATGGTGAAACGGTTTTCCAAGCTGGATCGGTTCTTTCGGCAGGAAATCAGATGTTTTTGAAACGATAAGATTAAACTGGATATCATGCAGCAAGTCAATCCGGAGTGTTGGAAACTGCTGCAGAAGTGTATCCCATTCGTCATTCTGGATGTAATAGAAACCAATATTATATGGGCGGCAGGATACCGCTTCCAGCATGGTTTCAAAGTTATCGTCCTGAAAAGTGAATCGGGTATCTGGAAAGCGTTTCTGCAGACTGGGCAGAACGGTTGGCAGAATATTGACAGAAAACGAGCTCATGGTGTGAATATTCAGATTTTCCAGGGTGACTGTACCTGAATCCACTTGAAAATCATCGCAAATCAAGTAGATATCGTTCAACTCCTGCAGTATTGATTTGGCCTGCAGAATCACCTTTTTGCCAATCTCTGTCGGGAATACACCGGCAGGGGTGCGCTCAAACAGAGTAACCCCCAGTTCTTTCTCTAAGTTGCGAATGGACAGGCTGATGGCCGGCTGTGACAGATACAGGTTTTCCGCGCATTTGTGAAACGAATTGGTTCTGTCAAGCTCAATCAGATACCGCAGCTGTTCTGTTTTAATCATAAATTTCATCTCACTTTATTTGAATTCAACAGGCGCAGCCATCGGCTGTCTGCAGGCGGAACGTTTTACGGCTGCTGTGAACATCCGCCAAAGTGCTCATACCTAAAGTTTAACAGAATCAAAACAGAAATCAAGAAAAACCATCTGCTGATAAATTTTTCTTATCACAATGACAGAAACATAAATTTTTGATTCTTCTCAATGAATGCATCTTCCGCTATAGTATAGATAAAGATAAGTTATCTGAAATAACGGGAAGCAAAACATAATCTGGCCAGATCATACGCTGAAGAAGAAAGGAGCTGGGGTTATGAAGAAAGCGACAAAACTTTACAGGAACGGTGTTGTCATCACTTTGAATAAGGATAATCTGGTTGCGGATTCTTTGGCGGTTTGCGAAGATCGTATTATAGCAGTCGGCAGCCGGGATGAGGTGGCGGCTTACCAGGCGGAAGACACAGAGGTTATCGATTTAGCCGGGAAAGCATTGCTGCCGGGGTTCTACGATTCCCACGGGCATATCAATTCAGCCGGGGATACGTACATGTACAAGGCTGACCTGAACTGCCCGCCAATCGGGACATGCCTCACCATTGAGGACTGTCTGAATGCTATGCGGGAACTGGCAGCACGAAAACCGGAAGGTGCTGTTTTAGGTGCAGGGTACGATGATACGCTGATTGCAGAAAAACGGCATCTGACCAGACACGATCTGGATAAGGTTTCTATTGACCGCCCAGTGGTTGCTAAACACATTTCCGGTCATCTTGCTTATCTGAACACAAAGGCGCTGGAAATGATCGGTTACACAGAAGAAACGGAAGATCCGGCGGGCGGCGTGATACAGCGTGAAGTCGGCACTAGAATTCCAAATGGTGTGCTGGAAGAAAACGCAGCGTTTCATCCGAATATCCGCGCACTGGAACTGTTCACCGACGAGCAGAAGCAGGCCAGTCTGGTATATATCACGGGGGAATATGCAAAACAGGGTGTGACAACCGCTTCCTGCGGTCTGCTGTACACCAATGCGCAGCTGGCGTTATACAAGCAGGTGGAAGACCAGCTGAAAACCCGTATGTTTATCAATCCGTTTATGATCGATTATGAAAAAATCACAGAAGGCTTCACCACTTCAAATAAAATTGTTCTCTCCGGCGGGAAAGAGCTTGCCGACGGTTCTCTGCAGGGCTATACGGGGTATTTAACAAAACCGTATCATATCAATCTTCCGGGGCAGCCTGACTATCGAGGCTATCCGACCAACGAGAAGGCAGAACTGACTGCACGAATTGTGGAAGCTTACCGGAAGGATATTCAGCCTGTGGTTCACTGCAATGGTGACGCGGCATTAGATGATTATCTGGACGCACTGGAAGAAGCACAGAAGGCTTATCCGGGCCAAGAACTGCGCCCTGTTGTGATTCACTGCCAGACAGCCCGCGAAGACCAGCTGGACCGCATCAAAGAACTGGGTGCGACCGTTTCGTTCTTTGTACTGCACACCTACTACTGGGGCGACCGGCATCGGGATATTTTCCTGGGGCCTGAACGGGCAGCAAGGTTAGACCCTCTGCAGTCGGCATTAAAACGAGGTATCATTTTCAGTACGCATTGCGATTCGCCGATTACACCGCAGAGACCGCTGTTATCCATCTGGGCTTCGGTTAACCGGATTTCGTCCAACGGCAATGTGATTGGTGCAGAGCAGCGCATCCCGGTGATGGATGCTTTACGGGCCTACACCATCAACGCGGCGTATCAGAACTTTGAGGAAACAGAACGGGGTTCGCTGGAGGCAGGCAAATACGCTGACCTGGTGATTCTGTCGGAAGATATTCTGTCCTGCGAGCCGGAACATATCCGGGATATCGAGGTGGAAGAAACGATTCTTGCAGGGAGAACTACCTATAAAAATAAGTGATTCATATATTGCTAAATGAAAAGTGGACACAGAAGATAGAAAAACATAAGTGACGGTAAAAAAATCATAAAAAAGCACAAAGTAAATTTGAAATAAAACAGGCAATGAACATGTAACTGCTTTTTTGACAGGAGGGTTTATTATGATGGTAATGTTGGAATATGGTGCGCACAAATTAGTAGCATATTTAGGCTGGATTGGTGTTATGTTATTAATTGGCATGATTCTTCGTGCAAAAGTTCCGGTTTTAAAAAACTGGCTGGTACCGAGTGCAATTATCGGCGGTCTGATTGGGTTTATTCTGATTAACACAGGTGTCCTGGGTCTGGATGTGGCAATGTTCAGCACCATCGCAGGTCAGCTCTTTACTCTGGGCTTTATCTCCATCGGTTTAACAGAAGCCGATAAAGAACAGGGCAAGAGTGCAGGGGAACAGGCAAAACAGATGGCACAGGGCGGTATGGGTATCGGTTTTACCTGGTGTGTTCTGTTTGTAGGTCAGCTGTTACTGGGTGCCGGGTTTTTTAAACTCTGGAGCAGTATTACAGGCTCCAGCCTCACACCGGTTCATGGTATGATGTTGCCTCGCGGTTTTGCACAGGGGCCCGGGCAGGCAGTTGCAAACGGTGCGATTTATGAAAGCTTCGGCTGGGAAAACGCAGCTATGGTAGGGATTACTTTCGCTGTATTTGGTTTCATTTATGCATATCTGTTTGGTGTTCCGCTGGCGAAATACGGCTTAAAACATAAACTGAGCCGTTATGGCGGCGGTGAAATTCCGGACGATGTATTAAAAGGTTTCTTCTCTAGAGGTGTTGACCTGCCAAATGCAGGGAAATTAACAACGCACAGCGGTAATATTGACTCTTTCTCCTTCCATTGTGCATTAGTATGTGCAACCTATATGATTACCTATCATCTGACTTATTTTGTTGCCGGCTTCCTGCCGGAAACCGGTTCTAAAATCGTAATCGGTCTACTGTTTATGTGGGGTATGTTTATGGGTTATGCAATCCGGTTCGTGCTGAAAAAACTGGGTCTCATGCATATGGTAGATAATAATACCCAGAAACGTATTACCGGTTTCACTACAGACTTCATGGTAGTAGCGGCATTTATGGCAATTTCTATGCAGGTTGTTGGCGAATGGCTGCTGGCGATTGCAATCGTTACCTTTATTGCGGCAGTGCTTACCTTTGCTGCGTGTATCTTCTTTGGCTGCCGTTATGGTGGCAATATTGACTTTGAACGTACACTGGCAAGTTACGGGATGGCAACGGGGACTGCGGCCAGCGGTATCGCATTAGTTCGTATCGTTGACCCGGAACTGAAAACTACAGCATCGGTAGAGCTGGGTGTAGCGCAGGCATTTATGAACCTGACAACCATTCTGCTGCCGGTAGGGCTTGGCATTGTAACCCTGACAATGCCGTGGACTATTGGTTTCAGCCTGTACTTTGTATTTATGATTGCAATGATTGCAGTCATGAAAGTCACCGGTGTATTCGGTAAGAGAACGTATACTCTGAAAAACAAATGTGATCCGCCGGGAAACTGTGATGTAGATTAAAAAAGCAGAATCCGGCAGTAGAAACAGAGAGAGCGTTATAATGTTTTCGATTATTAAAGTATAGTTTGTTCAGCCATAGGAAAGCGTGAAGAGATCCCTTGTCTCTTCGCGCTTTCTCTATTTTATAATTAGGATGTTATCCGGCGGCAATTTTGCATCAGCCTGTGATTTTTGTATGAAAGATACTCTGCCGGAGCTGATTTTTGTGCTATAATAAAATCTATGAAACTATTCAGAAAGAAGATGACGTTATGGGGGACGCTGTACAGCATAAAGTCGCAGAGCATAAAACACAGTTATTCCTGATGGTGATTCTGTTTACCAATCTGATTACCATGCTGAATACATCGACAGTTACCATTTCTTTGCCGACCTACATGAAGATTTTTCAGGTAGACATTAATACGGTGCAATGGGTTGTGGTCGGTTATATGCTGCCGCTGGGCATGATGATGCCGCTGGCGGGGTATCTGTGTGAGCGCTACAGTTACCGTAAAATTTTTCTGGGCGGGCTGGCCGCCATGGGGCTGTGTTCGCTGGGCTGTGCCTGTGCGTGGAATTTTTATGCGCTGGTGGCCTTCCGGTTTTTAAAAGGGGTGGCCGGCGGGATTATTGTGCCGAGCACCATCGCCATGTTATACCGATATATTGCAAAAGGCAAACAGGCAGCCTATCTGGGCACGGCCATGCTGTTTCAGGCCATCGGGGTTACCATCGGGCCGACACTGGCCGGGCTTTTGCTGGAAGTGTCCAGCTGGCATGTGCTGTTTCTGTTCAATGTGCCTCTGGTGGCTCTGGCTTTGTGGGCCGGCTGGCAGAGTATCCCGTCCGAGGCGGGAAGCAGCACGGAAAAAGTGGATATTGCAGGCATTCTGCAGATTTCCATCGGGACCGGGATGATTATGATTGCGTTTACCGAAGGCGATGCCTGGGGATGGACATCGGCCCTGTTCTGGGGCTGTCTGCTTATCGGGAGCGGGCTGGCGGTGCTGTTTATCATCCGGCAGTTCCATACCTCCCATCCGCTGCTGAACTTTGCTGTACTCAGATATAAGCCGTTTGTGCTGGCGATGCTGGTGCAGTGCACGCTGGCCATGACGCTGGGCATCAACGCCATTTTATCGCAGTTTTATTTTCAGACGGGGCTTGGCTGGACTCCGGCGGCCACCGGGCTGTTTTTACTGGGGCCGGCAATCACCCAGCTGTTCGGGAATCGCATTGCCATTTTTCTGCATAACCGGGGGTTTATGCGCAGTCTGATTACTGGCGGTATGCTTGTGATTCTGGTCGGCAATCTGGGGTTGTGTAATCTCTCTATGGAGAGCAATCTTGTATTTGTAATGATATGTTTTGCTATGCGCTACAGCGGTATTGCAGTGCTGAGTATGCCGCTGACCAACTATGGCATCGGCTCTGTGCCGCCGGAACTGTCGGGGCATGCGTCGTCCATGTACAACTGGAGCAAACAGGTGGTGCAGGTGGTATCTACCAACATCCTGACCGTGCTGCTGAGTCTGAACCTGAATCGGTATTATCTGGCTGCAGGCAATACCGGAATCCCGCAGGAAGGCACCATGGCCTATCGGCTGGCCGCCATCGAGGCTGTGAACACGGACTATCTGTATCTGGCCGTGGCGCTGGTGATTTCGTTAGGGTGTACATTATTGATTAAACCGCAGAAAAAGCAGGAGGCTGGTTAAATTTCACCGTGGCTGTGTTGCTTTTGAAAAAGCACTCCTCGCGTACGCTCGTGTACGCGTCGTCGCACTTTTCCAAAATGCGCCTTGCCACGATAAAATTTTCCTGCGCCTTGATAGAATGTTATGAAATGTGTCCTCTGTAATTGTTGCAGGGGACTTTTATTTTATGAAAATTATTCCAGAAAAAGTATTTACAATTTTCTGGAAGTGCGGTATGCTTTATCCTGTTACCGCCCCGATACTGGTAACAGAAAGGGGCTTAACAGGAATGCATTCGAAGTAGTATTTCTTACTGCCGCGGCAGGTGTGATTAGCCGCCTCATCTGCAAATGGCTGGACAGTAAGCTGAAACGGTAACCAGCCGGTCGACCCGACTGAAAAGGGTAAATTAAAACCCCCGGTAGTAGCCGCTGCCGGGGGTTTTGCTCAGACATGAACGCACTCGAAATGTTTATTGCCTAGGCATAGTATAGCATATACAGAAATGCTTTGCAATATGCGAAAATGGATTTATTTGTCAATTGTAATGACAGATTTTAATAAAGAAAAATTTGTCATAAATTTTTTTGCAATTTTCACCCAAAACACACAATTATCTGCTATACTATAAAATAGTGAAAGACTGTGGACTTTGCTGCTCTGCAGATAGAGATAACAGGAGAGCAGAGATTGGAGTGAACGAGATATCATGATTCAGTTTATCAATGTATCCAAGGAGTTCCCGAACGGAACGGTCGGGTTAAAGAATATTGATGTAAAAATAGAGGAAGGCGAGTTTGTTTTTTTAGTGGGGGCCAGCGGTGCGGGGAAATCAACCTTCACCAAACTGCTGATTCGTGAAATGCTGCCCACAGAGGGTAATATTCTGGTGAACGGAAAAAGCATCAACCGCCTGAAACAGCGGCAGGTTCCGCATTTCCGCCGCAATATCGGGTTTATTTTTCAGAACTACCGTCTGCTGGGTGACCGCACGGCGTTTGAAAATGTAGCGTTTGCGGTGGAGGCGCTGGGTGCCGCCAAGCGGGAAGTGGAACGCAAAGTGGATTATGCGCTGCGTCTGGTTGGGCTGGAAGACCGCAAAACCCATTTTCCGGACGAGCTGTCCGGCGGGGAGCAGCAGCGTGTGGCCATTGCCCGTGCCATTGTAAATAATCCGCAGATTATCATTGCCGATGAGCCGACCGGCAATCTGGACCCGGAAACCGCCAAAGGGATTATGACGATTCTTAACGATATCAATATCAAAGGAACCACCATTGTGATGGCAACCCATGATGCCGGGATTGTAAACCGCGCCAGCCATCGTGTGATGGAATTATCCCGCGGGGAACTGGTTCGTGACGATAAGCAGGGAGGGTATAACATTGATTTTATTTAGATATCTGCAATACGGATTCCGCGATACTCTGCGCTCCCTGTGGCGGCACAAAGGCATGGTGCTGGTATCGGTGCTGACAGTAGCCACCATGCTGACGGTGCTGGGCGCGGCAACGCTGCTGGCAGCCAACAGTGAATACATGGCAGGCAATATGGAAGATGAGCTGGAAGTGATTGTGTATCTGAACAGCAATGTAACCAGAGACGATGCGCTGGCACTGGAGCCTGCTTTTCACGAAATTACCGGGTTTGAATCGGCTGTTTTTGTGCCGAAGGAAGATGCGCTGGCTGATATGAGCACTCGTTTCGGTGAGACCAGTCTGGCGGAAGCCCTGGGCGGCACCAATCCGCTGCCGGATGCCTATAGAATTAAACTGGAACAGCCGGAACAGATTGCGCCGGCGGTAGCATATCTGGAAAATACAGAAACGTTCCCGCAGATTGAGCTGATTCGCTACGGGCAGGATGTGGTGGAAAACATGATTGCCCTGACTGATACGCTGGAAATCGCATGTATTGCGCTGGTGATCGGGATGCTGCTGATTGCGCTGTTCCTGGTGAACAGTACCATCCGCCTGACAGTGGCAACACGCGGCGAGGAAATCAACATTATGAAATATGTGGGTGCTACCAATTTGTATGTGCGCATTCCGTTCTTCCTGGAAGGGCTGATGATTGGGATTATCGGGGCTTTGCTGGCTGATGTGATTCTGTATTTCGGTTATGGTGCAATTTTAGACTATGTCAATCAGAATATCGGCTTTATTACGATGCTGGATGACCCGCAGCTGATGGTGCTGGTACTGCTGGCGCTGCTGGCTGGCGGTACTCTGCTTGGTGCGCTGGGCAGCAATATTGCCATCAAGAAATATCTGAAAGTATAAGCAGAACGGCAGGGACGCACTTTATTTGAAAAAATGGGGTGCGTTCCGTTTTTTCTTTTTAATTTTGGCATAGACGCAGAAATCATTCGTATAATAAATAAGACAGGAAACGGGAGGATGCCGGAATGAACAGAGCATGGAAACTGCTGCGTGATGTGGTGCTGACTATCTGCTGTTTGACAACGCTGTGTGTCGGGGTGCTGGTGGTGACCAATTTTGAACATGTGCAGAAAATTGTGCGAACAGTGGCATTGATTGAACAGAAATATCTGTGGGAGTCCGATGCGGGGACGCTGGCCGACGGTGCCGTAAAAGGAATGCTGGATGGGCTGGGCGACAAATATACCACCTACATTGATGCGGATACCATCACTGGATTTATGGAGCAGGTGAGCGGTGATGTGTACGGCATTGGTGTTTACACCGCAGAAGATGAAAACGGCGATATTGTCATTTTATCACTGGTTCCGGAAAGTCCGGCAGAGGCAGCCGGGATTGAGGCCGGTGATATCATCAGAGCCATTGACGGGGAGAGTACCGCTGATATGACACTGGATGAGGCGGTATCGCTGATGCGGGGCCGGCCGGATACCTCTGCAGAGATTACAGTGGAGCGCAGCGGCACAGAATATACTTATGTGGTAAACCGGTTTAAGCTGGGGAACACGGTAACCGTTGCCGGAACCATTTTAGAAGAACATCCGGATATCGCCTATCTGCGAATCAGTGAGTTTTCGGTACAGACCGGCACGGAGTTTGCGGAACAGGTGAACGCTTTAATCAAAGAAGGTTTCAGCGGCATGATTCTAGATTTGCGTGACAATGGCGGCGGTGAGGTGAACTCGGCCGTTGAAGTGGCACGGGTGTTTGTGCCATCGGGGCCGATTGTGCATGTGGTGAGCGGTGACGGCCGCGTGGATACCAAGAGTGCAACAGAGGCGCAGCTGGAAGTGCCGATGGTGGTACTGGTGAACGGCAACACTGCCAGTGCATCGGAAATTCTGGCGGCAGCGCTGAAAGACAGCGGTACAGCTACACTGGTAGGCACCCAGACTTTCGGCAAAGCGCTGGTGCAGGGTGTTTATATGTATGCCGACGGTACGGCCATGAAAATCACCGAGGCAAAATATCTGACACCGAAACAGAATGATATCAATGGTGTGGGGATCAGCCCGGATGTGAAGGTGGAACTGCCGGCGGATGCCGCTACGGATATCCAGCTGGAGCGGGCAATCAAGGTGCTGCAGGATAAAATGAGGTGAAGGGAATGCTGGCGATGCAGGTGCTGCAACAGATAGTCTGGCAGATGGGAGCACTGGTATGTTCACCGGTATTCTGGCTGATGACCGGAATTGTGTATCTGCAGATTCGGCATCAGGCAAAAAGAAAAGAGGAGATGTTTCAGGTTCGGCGGGAACCAGTTATCGGCAGGGCTGTCATTACGGTACTGGCAGGGCTGGCTGGCGGTATGCTGGCCAGTGGATTGCTGCTGGTGCTTGGTGTTTCGGCAGACTGTGTCGGCCTGGAATATCTGTGGGTGATTGCGCTGCTTTTGATGTTGATTCGGCAGCGCTTTCTTTGTTTTGCATACGCTGGCGGTATTCTGGCCTGCTGCAGCTGCCTGACAGGCTGGCCGCAAATTGATGTGAGCCAGCTGCTGGCCATGATTGCAGTGCTGCACTGTACCGAGGCGTTTCTGGTGCTGCTCACAGGGCATGGCAATGCTCTGCCTGTATATCTGCTGGATGAGAACAGCAGAATCACCGGAGGCTTTCTGCTGCAGATGACATGGCCTCTGCCCATGATTATGCTGTTTGCCATGGCTGGCACGGCGCCGCAGCCGCAGGCCGGCTTTTTGCTGTTTCCGGACTGGTGGCCGGTGATTGGGCAGAATGCGGGGCACAGTACTGGCATCTTGTATCTGATGCTGCCGGTACTGGCAGCGTTAAGCTATTGTGATATAGCGGTAAGCCGAAGCATCAGGCAGAAGACAGCCCAGTCTGCCGGGCTGCTGCTGGCCTACAGTGCCTGTCTGCTGTTTCTGGTGATATGGACCGATGACTGGGGTTTGCGGCAGCTGATTCCGGCATTGTTTGCACCGCTTGGCCATGAACTGGTCATCCATTGCGGCAAACGCAGCGAAATGTCTGGCGCAGGCCGTTACCGGGCACCGGACAGGGGGGTGCTGATTCTGGATGTGCAGCACGGTTCACCGGCGGCGAGAGCGGGGCTGCACAGAGAAGACTGGATTGTTCAGCTGGACGGCAGAACGGTGAATAACCGGCAGAGTTTTTTACGTCAGCAGTATCTGCTTCCGGCATTTGTAACAGTGCGTTATGTACGGGGGGGGAAGCAGCGAACATGCTGTATACGCATGAAAAACTGGAGTCAGCCGGGTATTATCACAGCGCCCGATGATAGCTGTGAAATCTACTGGACGTTGCAGAATGATGATGGAATTGTAAAATTCCTGTATAAAATGTGCGAAAAGACATTGAAAAATATGAGATGATGTGCTATAACAATATAGTTAGAACAGAAAAATCCTTGTGGAGGTAGAGTAAAACATGGTAGAACAGGTTAAGTTTACAGAGAAAACAATAGATTATGCTAAAAATCCACGCAACCAGGGCGATATGGCTGACCCGACCGCAATCGGCGAAGTAAGCAACCCGGACTGCGGCGATTCCACTGTCATTTATCTGAAAGTGGAAAATGACATCATCACGGATGTTACTTTTGAAACCTTCGGCTGTGCAGCAGCTGTGGCAAGCAGCAGTATCCTGACCGAAATGATCAAAGGGAAAACTGTGGAAGAAGCATATAAAATGACCGAGGAAGCTGTAGCAGAAGAACTGGGCGGTCTGCCTGAGAAAAAAATGCACTGCTCCGTAATCGGTGTAGAAGCAATGCGTAAAGCAATCGAAAACTACCGCAAAGGCGTTGTAAGCAGCGACGAAGACTAATGGAAACATGCAGAAAGCAGATAGACGGAGAGCCGTTTGTCTGCTTTTTTTGTCTGCGGTCTGTATGCAAAGCCGATTGTTTACAAAAATCTGTTGTGGGTAAGCGTTCTATATCAGGCATAAAAAACAGGGACGTTGTTTTGCATGTTGTCCTGTGTTATACTGACTGACAGAGAAAAAAAGACATCTGTATTTATAGAAGAGACAGAAAATAGAGAGAACGATTGTAGTAGGAGGAAGTCAAATGAGTCTGAATGCAACACCATCTGCAGAGAGAGTGCATATTGGTTTTTTCGGGAGAAGAAATGCGGGGAAATCCAGCGTGGTGAACGCGGTAACCGGACAGGAACTGGCTGTGGTTTCCGATGTGAAAGGTACCACCACGGACCCGGTGAGCAAGGCGATGGAGCTGCTGCCAATCGGACCGGTGGTGATTATTGATACACCGGGGATTGACGATGAAGGCACACTGGGGGAACTGCGCGTACGCAAAACAAAACAGGTGCTGAATAAAACCGATGTTGCCATTCTGGTCATCGACAGTACCGCTGGCCGTACAGAAGCAGAGGAAGAACTGATTGCACTGTTCAAAGCAAAAGAGATTCCGTATCTGATTGTATATAATAAATGTGATTTACTGCCGCCGGGCACAGAACTGCAGATGGAGGCCGGAGCCTGTGTGGTCAGTGCGGTGAATAAAACCGGGATTCAGGAACTGAAAGAGGCCATTGGCCGGCTGGCTTCTGCCGGCGGACCGGAAACCTGTATCGTGCGGGATCTGATTCAGCCGAACGATTTTGTTGTGCTGGTGGTGCCGATTGATTCAGCAGCACCAAAGGGGCGCCTGATTCTGCCGCAGCAGCAGACCATCCGCGATATTCTGGAGGCCGGCGCTGTGTCTGTTGTGACACGAGACCATGAATTAAAAGAAACACTGGAGCGTCTTGGCACTAAACCAGCCATGGTCATTACCGACAGTCAGGTGTTTGGCAAAGTGGCGCCGGTAACACCGCTGGATATTCCGCTGACCTCCTTTTCTATTTTAATGGCCCGCTACAAAGGCCAGCTGGAAGGGGCTGTGCTGGGCGCTGCGGCCATCGATAAGCTGCAGGACGGCGATACCGTGCTGATTTCGGAAGGCTGTACCCATCATCGTCAGTGTGACGATATCGGGTCGGTGAAGATTCCAAACTGGCTGAAAAAGCATACCGGCAAGGACTTGAACTTTGTGTTCAGTTCCGGTGTGGAATTCCCCGATGATTTATCGCCGTATCAGCTGATTATCCACTGCGGCGGATGTATGCTCAATGAGCGGGAGATGAAATACCGGCAGAAATGCGCGGCGGACCAGAATAAACCGTTTACCAACTATGGTATTGCCATCGCCCATATGCAGGGGATTCTGAAACGCAGTGTCGAGATTTTCCCTGATTTAGCGGCAAAGCTGAACGTATAACGGCAGGCAATGGCTAACGGCAGGCAATGGCGTGGCCGCTGGTCATAAATAACTTGTATGGCAGTATTGATGGAACCTATGTGAAAAAACCATAAATCTGATATATAATAAGGACAGAGAGATTTGAATTATCATCATAATGCAATTCAGCATAAGATACATTATTTTAGGAGGCTAATCACATGTCTGAAAATTTATATGATCTGATTATCATCGGTGGCGGTCCTGCAGGTTTAAGTGCTGGTATTTACGGCGGCCGTGCAAGAATGAAAACATTAATCCTCGAAAAAGGTTCTCTGGGTGGACGTGCTTTCACAACAAGAGAAATTGTAAACTACCCTGGTTACAAAGAAACCACCGGTCCGGATCTGATGAAAGATATGGCAGAACATGCACAGTCCTTTGGTGTTGAAGTGAAAAAAGAAGAAGTAAAATCTGTAGATTTCAGCGGCGACATCAAAGTTGTGAAAACAAAGAAACATGATTATCAGGCAAAAGCAGTTATCATTGCCACCGGTACCGAAGCAAGAGTACTGGGGATTCCAGGGGAACGTGAACTGAACGGCATGGGCGTTGCTTACTGTGCAACCTGCGATGCTGAATTTACAGAAGGCCAGGATGTTGTTGTGGTAGGCAGCGGCGACCAGGCAATCGAAGAAGGGATGTTCATTGCAAAATTTGCAAAAAGCATCACAGTTATCGTACTGCATGATGAAGGTCAGCTGGACTGCAACAAACAGGCTGCAGAAAAAGCATTCGCACATCCAAAAATGAATTTTGTATGGAACTCTGTACTGGAATCCATCGAAGGGGAAGACGAAGTAACAGGCGTTAAAATTAAAAACACCAAAACCGGGGAAATTACCGATTTCGCCTGCGGTTATGTATTCTTCTTTGTAGGGATGGTACCAGGGACCAAATGCGTACAGGGCCAGATGGAACTGGACGGCCGCGGCTGGGTTCACACCAACGAAATGATGGAAACCAATGTACCGGGCGTATTTGCCGTTGGTGACGTACGTGCAAAATATCTGCGCCAGGTATCCACTGCAATCGGCGATGGTGCTGTGGCGGCTACCGCTGCGGAACGTTATATCGAAGAACAGAACGACTTCCAGGAAACTGTAGTGGAAGCTGAAAAACCTGTGCTGATGGGTTTCTGGAGTCCGGAATTCGGTGACAGTCTGGCTAAACTGAACCAGGTTGACGCTGCAAACCGCGAAGCAGGCGATAAATATAAATTTATCGAAGTTGATATCACCCGCAAAAAAGGCTGGGCGAAAAAATATAATGTAACTGTGAATGCAGACAAAACTGCCTGCGTTGTTGAACTGAACAAAGGCGAACTGGTTCGTGAAATCGCACTGGACCAGGACGTAAGAAGTCAGCTGTAAGTCAGAGTTTGTTTATAAACATTTTGATACCATTCTAATCAAACACACAGAACGGACTGCGGAGATCATCTCTGCAGTCCGTTCTGCTGTATAAAACCGGGCTGTTTTTCTTATATAAATAAACAGCGCAGCGCAAGCTAAAAAAGAAAAACAAAAAAATTGCAAAAAAGATGTTGACAAAGTAGAGGAGAGGTGATAATATAACAAAGGTCGTCAGCAAGACGTCAACACTGAATTAAAAATTTGAAAAATAATTAAAAAAGGTGTTGACAAGAGATTGGCGGCGTGGTAATATATAAAAGCTGTCGCGAGGAACTCCCTCGAAACGGCACAAAGCAAAGCTCTTTGAAAATTAAACAGTTGAAAAAAGCGAACAAAACCAGATGATAGAAACACTATCATAAAATCGTGATAGTGCGGACTAAAAACAATTCTAGTTTTTCGGAATAACGAAAGACGCTAAGCAAGTAAGTGAATGAGCT
>JAFYPD010000081.1 GCA_017547685.1 Peptococcaceae bacterium | reverse complement strand
GGTATCCCCTGCGCCCGGCGCGGCGTTAATCCGACCAAGAAATATCCTAGGAGGGAAATAAATTGAAAAACAAAAAATTATTTGCGATTCTGACATTACTGTGCTTTATGTTCACTTTAATGCCAGTTGCTGCTTTCGCTGCTGAAAAAACTTATGCAGAAGTTGACAGCGACTACGAAGTAGTTAAAGTTGGTACTAACAATGTTCAGTTAAACATTACCAATGCTACTACAGCTTCTTACTATGCATTTGCACTGAAAAATGGTGTGCTGTTCGATGATTTTGCAACAGTTACTGTTGACACTGCAAAAAAAGTTAACAATGTAAAAATCACAATTGATGAAGCTGGTGCTTATGTTGTATATGTAGCACCTGTAACAGAAGCTACTGCTGAAGTTGTTGGCGATGCTAAAATGACTAAAGCACAGAAAGTTACTCTGTTAAAAGATGAAGCGGTTACTATGTTAGAAAACGAAGTAACTGTAAAAGACAAAACCAACAATTACAGAATTGAACTGACCAATGCTAAAGGTGATGTAATTACTGAAACATCTGTTGCCGCAAGCAGTGGTTATAACGAAACTGAAGTTATCGCAACTCTGTACAATACACAGGGTACTGAAACAACAGAAGATGATACTGTTGTTGTCGGTGCAGATTTAGCAATCAGTACAAACAGTTCTGCAATTGATGTAAACAAAACATCCGCTACAACCAACGCTGCTGGTGTTGCTAAATTTAAAGTATCCGCTTCTACAGCAGGTACCTTTAAGGTATATGTAGAATATGGCGCAAAAGCTGATGCTACTCTGACTGTAAACGCTGGTGTTTTAGAACCTGCTAAAATTTCCCTGTACAATGTTTCTTATCCGCTGGTAGCTCTGGATCAGGGCCTGGCTGCTGCTGAAATCATGTTCACTATCACTGACATCAACGGCAACGTTGTAAAAGACGGTTATGCTGATGAAAACGGTATGGCTGCGTTTGATTTCGATGTAAAAGTAGTAAAAAAACCTGCTGGTTCCACAGTGGACGTTGCTAACTACAACCTGAAATACAGTGAAACTGCTGCTGCATGGTTATTAACCGGCCCAACTCTGGATGAAGAAGGAGAATACACTTTCAAAGTAATTCTGGACAACGGTTCTTATGCAAATGCAAACATTACCGTAAAAGAATTCCAGACTCCAGTTGAACTGAAAATGACTTACAAACAGAACGCTGTTGAACTGAACGGTGAAGCTGTTCTGAACAAACTGTACTATGTTGACGCTAATGGCGTAACAAAATCTCTGTTAAATAGCTCTAAAGAAGTAACTGGCGATATCAAATTAGCTGCTAATGGTTATGCTATTTCCACATTTGCTGCTGACAATGGTAAAGTTACTGTAAAAGCAGATGAAAAATATGTTGGTTCCAAAATCACTGTAACCGCTATTTCTACAAAATACAACTTAACTGCTTCTGTTGAACTGGTTGTTGCTAATGAAGCTTCCGGCGTAAAATATGCTAACACAAATGCCGATGTAGCCGTTAACAATACATTGACTGCTAACATTGTCGATGTTGATGGTAACAAAGTTGCTCTGAACGGTACAATGTCTGATTTAGACATTTCCTATGTAGTTCTGGATAAACCAGAAGGCTCTAAAGTTGCAATCTCCACTCTGAGCCAAGAATTAGCTCAGAAAGGTCAGTTCAAAGTTTCCTTCACAGCTAGTGAAATCGGTACCTATAAAGTACAGACCGTTGTAACATATGAACAGGAAGCAACAGAAACTAATGCTAAACCTGTAGTTAAATACTACAGCGGTATCGAAACAATCACTGTTGGCAACACTGGTTTTGAAGATATCGTAGTTATGTCCATCGGTTCCAACGAAATCGTTGTAAACGCTGCTACAAAAGCTATCGATGCTGCTCCAATCGTAGAAAACAACCGTACATTCGTACCATTCCGCGCCCTGGCGGAAGCGTTCGGTGCTACTGTAGCATACGATGAAGCTACTCAGGCAGTCACTGCTGAACTGAACGGTACAACTGTTGTTATGACAATTGGTTCCGCTACCTACACTGTAAACGGCGTAGAAAAAACTGCTGACGTTGCTCCATTCATCAACGGTTCCAGAACTATGGTTCCTGTACGTTTCGTAGCTGAAGCGTTCGGTATCACCGTGACTCCTACCTACGATGACAATGGCGCTACAGCTGACATTCTGTTCGCTAAATAATTTCGCTCAGGCACTAGCCTGAATCTGAACGAGGATTCCTTCGGGAGTCCTCGTTTTTATTTCAAATTTATGTAAATTTTCATCCCTGCATATTGCAATTGGAAGCGCATCCGTGAGCCGGAATTTTCCGTTATAAAGGTGCAGCATATGCCGGAGGAAGAATTCCTTTGTCCGGTGATTCCGGGCCTGCTGCGGCTGTTCTGGCAGCGTTAAGCGGAATGGTGCTGTGCAGGTATCAAAAAACGCAGAGGTGAAACTTTTTTTGTTTTCACTTCTGCGTTTATCTGTATCTGATATTTGTTTATTCGTTTTCACTCTGCATCAGTGCTTTTTTCACCTGAGCACCGATGGCTGTCTCCAGCCGTTTTTTCTGCAGGGTGCAGCCCTTATCGTAAGGTGTGGTTAAGCTGCCGCCGTAACGGATGTTGTTGGCATGGCAGCCGCCGCTGCAGTAGAATCGGGCCCAGCATTTCATGCAGGTTTCTTTGCTGAGTACATTGCTCTGCTGGAACTGTTTGCATAAATCCAGATTTACAATGCCGGTATCTACAGTACCTACTTTGTAAGCCTCTTCACCTACAAACTGGTGGCAGGGATACAGGTCACCTTCCGGACTGATTGCCAGATAATCGTGCCCTGCGCCGCAGCCGCTCAGCCGTTTCGGCAGGCATGGACCGCCGGCTAAGTCCACATTAAAGTGGAAAAAGTTATATGGGTCACCTTTTTCATAGCAGGCCAGATAGTGACGCGCCAGTTTGTCGTATTCTTTGCAGGCCGCGAACACGTCTTCATCGGTTAAGGCGTAGTCAAACTCGGCTGGTGCCACAACCGGCTCCATAGATAATTCGCGGAAGCCTAAATCCACCATGTGTGCCACATCGGCTGCAAAATCAGTGTTGTGATGGGTATAGGTGCCGCGCAGATAGTATTCCTGGCCGTTGCGGGTTTTCACAAAGTCCTGGAAGTTTTTCACGATGGCATCGTAGGAGCCAGCACCGTTCGGGAATTTGCGCATGTTGTCATTGGTTTCTTTTCTGCCGTCCAGGCTGAGCACGGCGCTGATGCCTTCTTCATTTAAGAAATCCTGTACTTCTTTGGTCAGCAGTACGCCGTTGGTGGTCATGGTGAATTTGAATACTTTATTGTGCAGTGCAGCCTGCTCTTTTCCGTATGCCACCAGCTCTTTACAGACTTCAAAATTCAGCAGCGGTTCGCCGCCAAAGAAATCCACTTCAATGTGTTTGCGATGCTTCGATGCTTTGATTAAAAAGTCCAACGCTTTCTTGCCGGTTTCCAGGCTCATCAGAGACCTCTGGCCGTGATAGGCGCCGCTGTCGGCAAAACAATAACCGCAGCGCAGGTTGCAGTCGTGAGCCATATGCAGGCAGATTGCTTTTACAATTGGTTCGGTATGCGGGGTAAAGCCCTGCAGTTCACGGTCATCGGTAAACAGCTGGCCGGCCATCATCAGTTCACTCACTTCGTCGATAACAGCGGTGGCTTCCTCATAGCCGTACTGCTCCATCAGCATGGCAAATGCAGTTTCAAATGGATTTACCACTAAATAATCAAAGAAATCCCAGGTAGCCTGGTCTACAACATGTACAGAACCGCTGTTCACATCCAGCACGATGTTTAAGTCTTCAAAACGAAACCGGTGAATCCGGCTGAAATCTAAATTTTCCATTACAATAACTCCTTCAAAAACCGTTGTTTTCGTTAACAACAACGATTTGGCAATATTCATGCTTTTCATTTTAGTTTTTTTTGTATCATTCGTCAACCGTTTGCGTATAAAGCTTTCTTACAATCAATATTCTGCCGTAAAATGTGATATAATGATATCAAAATTTCTTAACAATTCCTTGATTAGTTGATAACCATTCCATCACAAAAGCTGGTTATAATATGAATTGTGAAAAGAGAAAACGATAGCATGTGTCTGATTGTGAAATCAGAAAACGGAATGAAGGAGTGTTAGTTATGGTGGAGGAAAAAGAGTACGATATTTATGATGTGGGCGAAAAAACACAGGAGCAGCATGTAACGGATGCGGCGTCGCGTATGGAACAGGCAGCCTATGCCAGAAGCGGTGCACAGCAGAAGCAAAATAAAAAACGAAAAAATAATGGCTTCAAGGCTGTTGTGGCTACCGGGTTAATCTGTTCGCTGATTGGCGGCGGTATTGGAGGTGTTGTTGGTGCAAACATTGCAGCCGACAATCTGGAAGCGGCACTGATGAGCAATGAAAGCCCGGGTGAGGATGAAAGCAGCGGCCGTCTTCAGCTGGTTGGCAAAAACGATGAGATTTCACCGGTGATTGCCATTGCGGAAAAAGTAACGCCGTCGGTAGTAGGCGTGAAAACCTTCGGCACTGCGTACACCTACTGGGGCCAGCGGATTCCGAATCAGGAACTGGGCAGCGGTTCCGGGATTATTTACAGCGAAGATGGTTACATCATCACCAACTATCATGTGATTGAAGATGCCACTTCCGTCATGATTACATTGAGTGACGGCACGGAATATGATGCCCGCATTATCGGCTCGGATTCCTCCAGTGACCTGGCGGTGCTGAAAGTGGAGGCGGCTAATCTGCCGGCGGCTGACTTTGGTGATTCCGCTGCGCTGCAGATTGGCGAACTGGTAGTTGCAATCGGCAACCCGCTTGGGTATGAAAATACGGTAACCGACGGGATTGTCAGCGGGCTGAACCGCCAGCTGACCGACTACATTGACAGTGCCACCCTGATTCAGACCAACGCCACCATTAACAGCGGGAACAGCGGCGGTGCGCTGGTAAACAGCAAAGGGGAAGTGGTTGGTATCAACAGTGCTAAACTGGTAGCCTCCAACGCAGAGGGGATGGGCTTTGCACTGAGTATCAATGAGGTAAAACCGATTGTGGAAGAGATTATCAATAAAGGCCATGTGAGCCGTCCATATCTGGGCGTATCCATCAACAGCCAGTATCAGGTAGATGCCGATACGGCGGAACGCTATGAAATTCCAATGGGTATCCAGATTGCGGAAGTTGTCAAAGGCGCCCCTGCAGACCGTGCCGGTTTACAGGCTGGCGACATCATTTACAAAGTAAACGATACGCTGATTCAGAGCTTTGAAGATTTAAGCGATATTATCGATGACAGCCAGGTAGGTGACCAGCTGCGCATTCTGGCAAACCGCAATGGCGAAAAAATTGTGGCTGATGTGACTCTTGCAGAAGGTAATGCGGAGTAACACAGAATATAACATGTGAATGACAGATGCTTTGAGCGCCGGAGTTGTTGTGCAAAACAGCAATTCCGGTTGTTTTTTGTGATATTTTTATGCAAAAAAGCAGGAGAGTTGGTCTGATTTGGATAAATTAAAGAGAAATAATGTTATGGGATAAGGGAGCAGAAGAAATAAATGGGTAATTTATCATTGAAAAAATTTACCCAGTTTGCACTGGTTCTCGCACTGGTGTGTCTGGGTGTTTCATATCTGCCGGAGATTCTGACATTCGGCGGGCTAATCTGGAGTGCGGCCTCTCCGCTGATTATCGGCTGTGTGATGGCTTACGTGCTGAATATCCTGCTGATACGGCTGGAAAAAATTTATTTTCCGCATTCATCGAAGCCGATTGTCAGGAAAAGCCGGCGGCTGGTATGTATCCTCCTGTCTTTTGTCATTTTACTGACGATTTCCATGCTGGTTATCAATGTGGTACTGCCGGAGGTAGCGTCCAGTGTCACGCTGATTGTGCAGGAAATTCCCCGTGTATGGGAGGAAGTGCGCGTGTGGCTGATTGCCAATGCTGATTATATTCCTGTGATTCAGCAGTATCTGGAACAGGCGGAATTTGATTGGGCCACATCGCTGAAAAAAGCATTTGATGCCGTTGCCAACAGTGCCGGTGATGTGGTGAATTCGGCCGTTGGCATTGCTACATCAGCGTTTGGCATTCTGGCGAAATTGGTAATCGGTCTGATTTTTGCCTTGTATCTGCTGTTCGGAAAAGAGAAGCTGCAGGCACAGGGTTTAAAAATTCTGAAAGCGTATTTAAAACCGGATCAGAAAGAAAAAACATTATATGTACTGCGTACGGTACATGAATCGTTCAGTAATTTCATTGTAGGTCAGTGTACAGAGGCTGTTATTTTAGGCGGGTTGTGCGCCCTGGGCATGACCATCCTGCAGCTGCCCTATGCGGTAATGACCGGGACGATTATTGGGGTATCGGCGCTGATTCCGGTGGCCGGTGCCTATATCGGCGGTGCGCTGGGAGCATTTATGATTTTCACGGTAGATCCCGCAAAGGCAGTGATATTTTTAGTATTCCTGCTGATTCTGCAGCAGGTGGAAGGCAATCTGATTTATCCGCGGGTGGTTGGGAATTCCATCGGTCTGCCTGGCCTGTGGGTACTGGCCGCTGTCACCATCGGCGGCGGTGTGATGGGCGTTGGCGGTATGCTGATTGGTGTGCCGATGTCTGCCGCGCTGTATCGATTGTTTGCGGACCATGTAAACGGGAAGCTGGAAACGAAATAAGTGATATGCGATTTAAAATGTAAAAATAAGCGAAGAAAACGGCAACTGCAATTTGCCCGTCCTGACCACCCCCGCCCGAAAGGCGTGGGGCGAGCCGGACATTTTTGCTATCCATCCGCCTTACGCAGATTGCATCTGCGACGGTATGGATGTCTAACAAAAATGTTCCGCTTTAATGCAGAACGTTGGCAAATGTAGTTGCCGCTTTATTTTTTGCGGTCTATTCGTGTCACGGACCAGCTGATTAGTAAATCCGGTTTACTTTAAAGCCGCCGGCTTCCAGTGCATCGATAACGGCTTTGATATGTTCGTGACCGTTTGTTTCGGCGGTTACTTCCAGCTGTACATTCTGCACACGGTCCAGCGCTTTGAACTGGTTGTGTTCCAGTTTGATAACGTTGGCCCGGTGGCTGCTCAGAATCTGTGCAATACTTAACAGCTGGCCAGGTGTATCCGGCAGGTCTACGGTGAAGCACAGAACACGACCGCGTGTTACCAGACCGGAGTTGATAGTGGAAGAGATGGTAACCATATCGATATTACCGCCGCTGACGACGCAGGCGATATTTTTATTGCGGGTGTTCAGTTTTTTGATGGCAGCCAGTGGCAGAGCGCCGGCCGCTTCGCAGATAATTTTATGGCGTTCCAGTAACAACAGCAGTGCTTCCATGATTTCTTCCTCGGTTACCTGGATGATACCGTCTACATATTTGCTGCAAACCTCCAGGCATAAATCGCCGACTGTTTTTACCGCAACCCCTTCGGCGGCAGTCTGTACTTTTGGCAGCGTCACCACCTGGCCTGCGTCCAGAGCAGCAGTCATACTGGCTGCGCCAACCGGTTCCACACCGATAACCTGAATGGTTGGTTTGATTGATTTGGCTGCCAGCGCAATCCCGCTGATTAAACCGCCGCCGCCAACCGGCACCAGAATCTGATCAATGTCTTCCAGCTCTTCTAAAATTTCTAACGCGATGGTACCCTGGCCGCACATCACATCGTAGTCATTATACGGATGTACGAAGGTGTAGCCGTTTTCTTCAGCCAGTTCCACCGCTTTGCCGTAGGCTTCATCGTAAACGTTGCCGTGCAGTACCACGTTCGCACCGTAGGATTTGGTGGAATCGATTTTAATTAACGGGGTAACCTGCGGCATAACAATGGTTGCCTTGATGCCCATTTTGGATGCAGCTAGTGCAACACCCTGTGCGTGGTTACCGGCGGAAGAAGCGATAATCCCTTTGGCACGCTCTTCTTCAGTTAAGTTGGCTACTTTATTGAAAGCGCCGCGAATTTTAAAAGAACCTGTTCTCTGCAAATTTTCCGGTTTGATATAAATCCGGTTGCCGGTCTCCTTACTGAAAAAATCGCTGTAAATTAATTCTGTACTCCGCAGCACGCCGTCCAGATTGGCAGCAGCTTTGCGGACATTTTCCAGATGATTGGTTGTGTCCAAATTCATTTCACATTCTTCCTTTCTGCTATGCTATTTATCAATACGGATTTTACGTCCAGATTTTTTTATTATAACACTAGTGGCAGGTACGGCACAAGAGAAAGAACATAAAAATATGGACAATTGTCCGTCAAAGAAAAACCAAAAGCAGATCGGTATCTCAGGCAAAAAATAATACGAAAAATTTTAAAGTATTTCGGAACTTTTTCTGCAGCCGTGCGTCTGTGTATGTGTGAACGAAACCGTGAACAAATAAAATAAAAATATATGCCTCGAAAAGGAGACAATCAACCATGAAAAACAAAAAATTAGTAACACTGGCGTTAGCAACTGCATTTACCGTATCCGCTTTTACACCGGCTTTTGCCAATCCGGTACTCATCAGCGAAGCACCGGCAGCGGACACAGCAATCGTATCTCAGGAGGAACAGGCTATGCAGTTTGCAAAAGCATTTGGTACTGTACAGGAAGTGAATGAACAGGACATGTACATCCTGGTGCAGACGGAACAGGATGAAATTCAGTTCAATATCGATGAAAATACCTGGCTGATGGATGGCCAGAACGGTATTCCAATGGCACTGGCAGAACTGGAAGGCAAAGAAGTAGTGGTATCCCACAGCATGGCAATGACCATGAGCCTGCCTGCTCAGAGTTACGCTTACGCTGTTATCACCAAAGGCGATGTGATGCCGAACTTTGCAGTGATTGAAGCTGTTGCGGAAACCGAAGAAGGTGTACGCCTGACCACAGAAAACGGCAGTATGTGGGTGACTGTTGCAGAGAATGCACAGGTTTCCCCGTTTCGAACCAGAAACATTGTATCTGTGCAGGACTTACAGCCAGGTGCTCAGGTTGTATTATACTATGATGTTGTAGCGATGAGCTATCCAGGCCAGGCAGCAACGGACAGAGTGATTTTGCTGCAGCCGGCTGATGCAATTCCGGCGGAAGATACCGTTGAAACACCAGCTGCAAATGAAATGGTGCATCTGCGTGAAGCAGTGAGCGGTATGGGTCTGGATATTCTGTGGGATGCAGCAAGTCAGACTGTTACCCTGCAGAAAGGTGCGTTCACCGCAACGGTTATCATTGGCGATGAAAATTACGGCATTAACAAAATGCTGGTGCGTGACGAACAGGTGCCGGAAATCCATGGCGACCGCACCTATGTGCCACAGAGCTTTGTAGAGGCACTGAAAGATGCGCTGAACTAAGATTCCCCTGCAACAGGAAAACTATATCAAAGCTATCGTTCTGGAGCGGTAGCTTTGTTTTTTTTGTAACAGAAATTTAAAAAATGACTTTATTCCCGCGAGGAAATCTTATATAATCTCTTATATAATCGTAGAGAGAAGACAGAAAGGAAGACTGCCGATGCGGATTCTGATTGATGCCGATGGGTGCCCGGTGGTGGATGCCGCCATTGCTCTGGCTCAGGAATTTCAGCTGGAATGTATTATTTTGTGTGATACGGCACACTGCTTTAACAAAGAAGGTGCACGCACCGTTGTGTTATCGCAGGGAGCCGACAGCGTGGATTTTGCGCTGGTGAATATGGTAAAAGCCGGTGACATCGTGGTAACCCAGGATTATGGACTGGCGGCTATGTGTCTCGCTCGAAAGAGCAGGCCGATTCATCAGAACGGCATGGTATATCACGAAGGAAACATTGACGGACTTCTGGCAAGTCGACACACCGCCCAGAAAATCCGACGAGGCGGCGGACGTACAAAAGGCCCGTCCAGGCGTACAAAAGAGCAGGATGCGCAATTTATCTGCCAGCTGCGGAAGCTGATCACAGAAGTGCTGGCCGAAGAACATAACGACACGATACAGGAAATAAAGTGAGGGAGGAATGGAAGATGAAAGAAACGTTACAGAAACAGCGTGAGTATTTCCAGACAGGTGTAACCCTGGATTTAGACTGGAGAATTCATCAGTTGAAAATACTGAAAAAGACAATTAAAAAATACGAAGACAATCTGGTATGGGCACTGCGGGATGATTTGGGAAAATCCGAGTTCGAGGCATATGTCAGCGAAATCAATATGGTGCTTACCGAATTGAACAATGCCATTAAAAACACACCGAAATGGGCGGAAAACAGAAGCGCAGAAGGCGGCGGCCTGATACAGTATCCTGGCAAACTGGAAACTCATGTAGACCCGCTGGGTCTGGTACTGCTGATTCTGCCATGGAACTATCCGGTACAGATGGTGTTCTCCCCGCTGATTGCTGCTGTTGCGGCCGGGAACTGCGTTGTGGTAAAACCGTCTAATCTGGCACCAAAAACAGAAGCCGTGATACAGACTATTATCAAAGAAACCTTTGAAGAAGGTCATGTGAGTGTGTTCACTGGCGGTGCGGAAGTGGCGCAGGAGCTGTTAAAAGAAAAATTTGACCATATTTTTTTCTCTGGTACTTCGGAACACGGCAAACAGGTGATGAAAGCTGCTGCCGACCATCTCACATCGGTTACTCTGCAGCTGAGCGGGAAAAACCCTTGCATTGTAGATGAAAGCGCTGATATCAGAATCGCTGCAAAACGTATCATCTGGGGGAAATGCCTGAATTGCGGCCAGACAGCCGTTGCACCGGACTTTGTGATGGTGGCTCGTTCTAAAATGGATGAACTGATTGACTATATGCACTACTATCTGGATGAATTTTATCCGGACGGCGTGATGGATAATCCGGATTACCCGTGCATTATCAATGCAGAACAGATGGAACGCCTGGCAGGTTATCTGGAAGAGGGCACAGTTGTGCGCGGCGGAAATTATGATGTGGAAAAACGCAAAATGGAACCGACCATTCTGGTGAAAATGGATATCGAAAACAGTAAGGTGATGCACGAAGAAATTTTCGGGCCGATTCTGCCGATTATTCCGTTTGACAAAATGAGTGAGCCGATGAAGTATATCATTAACCGTCCAAAACCGCTGGCTCTGTATCTGTTTACCAGAGACCCGGGTGTAAAAGAACTGGTGATGGAAAATGTTCTGTTTGGCGGCGGCTGTATCAATGACACTATCTTCCACAACAACAATGCCAACATTCCGCAGCGCGGTGTAGGGGAAAGCGGCTTCGGCGGCGGCTATCACGGGAAGGCCGGGTTTGATACCTTCTCCCATGTAAAAGTGATTCTGAAACAATCTAATGAAATTGAAATTCCGCTGCGGTATCCGCCATATCAGAAAAAACTGAAAATTGTTCGCAGCATGATGAACAGATAGCAAAAAATCACGGATTTCCACAGAGTTATCCACATTATCCACATAGTTATGCACAGGGAAAAGCGGATAACAACCGTGTTTTTCATGGATTTTGTGTATAAGTATTGTATTTTTTATACACAGTATGCACAAGAAATTCTTCAAATCATAAAGAGATACTGCAGATTGGGCGTGAACGTGTTCTCCCAATCTGCAGTATTTTTTATGCGTTGTATCAGGGAAGACAGGTAGAAGTGTGGTACATTTTGTTGACTGGAGAGTTGGAAATGCGCTTCCTGGCTGGCATTGTCGAAGGCGTGAACATGCTGAACTGCAAGGAATGTCTGCTTGTGTCGAAATGATGATAAATGCCGATTTATCGCGATTTTTTTAAGTTTCCTTTTTCTGTAATATGTGTTATGCTGTCTTCGTAAAGGAGGGATGCACAATGCAGAAGCAAACAACTATGCATCAGGAAAAAAGAAAGTTTTTGAAAAAGACAGGCAATGGCGGGTTCACCCTGGTGGAACTGATTGTGGTGATTGTCATTATGGGTATTCTAACCGCAGCCATTCTGCCAACGGTAACCGGCTATGTGGCCAGTGCCAGAGAGCAGGTGAGAGAATCTAATCTGCATATGGTGGAACAGGCCGCCCATTTGTATCTGACCAATTGGGAGATGGACAACAGCGGCACAGAAAGCACTACTATCACTGCTTCTCAGCTGGTGACGGAAGGGTATCTGTCTGCTTTGCCGGAAGGAGAAGATTACACCGTCACCATCAGCCGGAACGACAACGGCCGGTACGATGTGGCCGTAACACCTGCAACAACAGGCGAAGGCGCCTGACCAAACAATATTGCGCAGTCAGATAACGGACTGGCAGGGACAATTCATAACAACATCAACAATAACATCCTTCGAAGAATACCGCACAGCAGTTAACGCCGACAACCCAGCTGTGCGGTATTTTTTTACATAGGATGTTTTGTCGTTGCAGAAAATTCCTGTTGACAGATTGTACATATTGTGTATAATGGGTATATACAATATAACATGAGGTGCACATCATGAACATTATTATAACCAACAACAGCGGTCAGCCAATCTATGACCAGATTGCCAGCCAGATAAAAGCACTGATTATCAGCGGTGGGCTGAAAGAAGGCGAAATGCTGCCGTCTATGCGGCTTTTAGCCAAAGAACTGCGTATCAGTGTCATCACGACAAAACGCGCCTATGAAGAGCTGGAACGGGAAGGGTTTATCATCTCGCAGACCGGGAAAGGAAGTTTTGTTGCCGGCAAAAATATGGAACTGCTGCGGGAAGTGCAGCTGCAGAACATTGAACAGCATCTGGCACAGGCGGTGGAAACAGCTCGCATGAGTGATATTTCGCTGGAGGAATTACAGGAACTGCTGGCATTGCTTTACGGAGGAGAATCATTATGACGTATGCATTGGAACTGAGAAACGTAAGCAAGCATTATGCAAAATTTGATTTAGAGGATATTAATCTGGCGCTGCCGAGAGGCTGTATTATGGGGCTGATTGGGGAAAACGGCGCCGGTAAGAGTACCGTTATCAAACTGATTCTGAATCTGATTCAGCGGGACGGCGGTGAAATTGATGTACTGGACACACCAGCCGAGGTATTCTCGGCAGAGCGAAATGCCGCCATCGGTGTTGTGACCGATGAATGCAGCATTCCGGATCAGTTTAGTCTGAAACAGGTAAACGACATCATGCAGGATATTTATCCAAACTGGGATAAGGCCGCTTTTTTTCAACTGGCAGAACAATTCAGGCTGCCGGACAAAGTGCGGATAAAAACCTATTCCCGTGGTATGAAGATGAAATTATCCATTGCAGCTGCGCTGAGTCATCATGCCCAGCTGCTGATTCTGGACGAGGCAACCAGCGGGCTGGATCCGGTGGTGCGCGATGAAATTCTGGATCTGTTTCTGGAGTTTATCCAGAATGAGAACCATGCTGTTTTAATGGCTTCGCATATTACCAGTGACTTAGAAAAAGTGTGTGACTACATCACCTATATCTCAAAAGGGCGAATCGAACTCAGCATGGAAAAAGACCGTCTGCTGGAGGAATACGGCATCTTTAAGGGCAGTGAGGAACAGCTGCTGGATATTCCGGAAGATGCGATTGTGCGGGTGCGTCGGCATCCGTATGGCGCGGAGGCGCTGATTCACCGGGAAGGCGTCAACGGAGCCTTTCACACAGAACGACCGACGCTGGAATCCATTATGCTGTTTTTCAATAAAGGTACACAGCGATAGGAGGAGTGACGTATTATGAGAGGCTTACTGAAAAAAGACCTGCTGCTTTTACGGAGTAATTTTATCGGGCTGACGTTGTTTGCGGCTCTTTATGCGGTGCTGGGCTATTTTAGCGACAATGCTGGAATGCTGATGGGGGTGCTGGCCGTCTTGGTTATGATGATGCCGGCCAGTTCGCTGCAGTACGATGAGTATTACCACTGGAACCGTTATGTATTAACCATGCCGGTATCCCGCAAAATGGTGGTGCAGAGCAAATATCTGCTGGTGCTGATGCTGCTGTGCGTAACCTTTGCGGTAGGGTTTGCTTTTACATTTCTGCTGAGCGGTGATATTGAGGAGGCGGTGTTTTCTACTGTGGTGATGGTATGCATGTCGCTTTTCATGACGGCTGTGTCCATACCGTGTATGCTGAAGTGGGGCTCCAATCGCGGCCGGGTGATTATTATTCTGCTGTGCGGCGTCTTTGGTGTGTTCATCGGCGTTTTCAGTGCGGGTATTGTGCTGCCGATGCAGCTGGAGGTTCTGCCTCAAATGCCGGGCGAAGCGATGAAAGAATCGTTTATCACCGGTGAGATGCTGCAGGCGCTGTTTTTACTGGGCTCTGCACTGGCAACCGTTATTTCCTATAAAATCAGCTGCCGCATTTATGAGAAAAAAGAATTCTGATGCTTCTGTCCCTGTTCTGTGCTATACTGGCATCAGAAAAGGAGGCAGATAGTTATGGTAAGACACGTTGTTATGTGGACATTTTTAGAGCATGTGCCGCAGGAGGAATGGCCGGCCAAAGGAAAGGAACTGAAAGAAGCTATTGAGGCACTGAAAGATGTAATTCCCGGTGTACATCATTTGAAGGTTGAAACAGTTCCAATCGGTACCAGCACACATCACATTTTATTAGACAGTACGTTTGAAAGTTTAGAAGCACTCAATCAGTATCAGGTGCATCCTGCACATGTGTCCGTGGCGCAGAGACTGAGACAGGTGGCAGGGAATCGTTCCTGCTTTGACTATGAACTGTAAAGATGCTTTGTTGAGAGAAATTCATTGTAATAAAAAAAACTTTTATGAAAACTTGTTGTCAAAAAATTGAGAATATCGTACAATATTGATAGCAAAGTTGTGAAGTGATTCGCATAAGTCGACTAACCAATCAAACACACACAAACCGACTGGCTTTGCTAATAGATGCTTTGTGGGAATTTCCCTGAAGCATCTTTTTTTTTTGCCTGTTTTCGTGTAAAATAGAACTATCGTGTACAGGAGATGAGGCTTTACAATGAAACGAACTTTTAAACGCGTTATGGCCGTTCATGATTTATCCGGTCTGGGTCGTTCCTCGCTGATGGCAGCGATTCCGGTACTGTCGGTGATGGGTGTTCAGGTGTGTCCGGTGCCTACTGCGGTGCTGTCCACCCAGACCAGCGGTTTTGACAATTATACTTTTGTTGATTTAACAAAAAATATGACGGGTTACCTGCAGCACTGGAAAGCGCTGCAGATGGACTTTGACTGCATCTATAGCGGATTTCTCGGCTCGGAAGAGCAGATTGCCATTATGGAGCAGATTCTGCTGGATTTTAATGCCGATGGACGGGCACTGATTGTGATTGACCCGGTACTGGGGGATGACGGTGAACTGTACGACACCATGGATATGAACATGGTAAAACGGATGCGTCAGCTTGTGCGTCATGCTGATATTATTACACCGAATACGACTGAATTGAAACTGCTGCTTGGTTTGCCGACGGATACCCGCCTTTATGCAGAGCATCTGCCGGATCTGCTGCCGCTGCTGGCGGCAAAAGGGGCGAAAACCATTGTGGTGACCGGTGTACACAGGAAAAACGGCGATCGCTGTGTGTGCTGCTATCAGAGTGGAAATCGGCAATATCAGGAGATTGATTACCGGGAACTGCCCGTCAGTTATCCGGGCACCGGCGATATCTTTGCATCTGTGCTGACTGGCGGGATTCTGCAGGGGCGCACGTTGACCGACAGTATCCAGTTATCTGCAGATTTTATCTGTCATGCCGTGGCAGATGCCATAGAAGCCGGAGAACCAATCCGTGACGGGGTCCAGCTGGAGCGAAATCTGCACCGCCTGCTGCCGGAAACAGAGTGAGACACGCTCTGCCCGAATATAAAATACAATGTTTTACGGATACCATTCAGAGTATATAATGTTTCAACTTCACGCATCCTAACGAAAAAACAGTTAGGGTGTGTTTTTTATGAATCGTTTCAAAGAAGAACAGATGCTGCCAGTGGTGCTGGCCTGCGGTGTACTGCTGATGCTGGGCTGGTTTACTTTTACAACGGTACAGCTGCAGGGGCATTTTCTTCCGGCGGACAGTGATATGACCGAATCAGGCGTTCCAGTGCTGATGTATCATCATATTCTGCCGCAGGAGGATATCAAAGGCCTGTTTGTGAATAACAACGTGGTGGTTAGCGCGGAACAGTTTCAGCATGATATCGAAACGCTGAAAGCGAAAGGCTACCAGACTGTCAGTCTGCGTCAGCTCAATGGTTTTGTGCGCAACGGTACGGAACTGCCCGGGAAGAGCGTGTTAATTACGTTTGATGACGGCTACCTCAGCAATAAGATTTATGCCATGCCAATCCTGCAGGAGGCGGGGTATACGGCTGTTATTTTTACGCTGACCGGATGGACAGAGGCGCAGCCGCAGACGTTTCACGCCGATGGCCTGCAGTATCTCAGCTGGCCGGAAATCAAACAGATGGGCAGCACCTTTCAGTTTGCCAGCCATACCGATAATCTGCACAGCCTTTCCTGGAACGGGCAGGGGAAACTGACTACTGTGTCCAACGAAGAACTGGCCGCCGATTTGCGCCGTTCTGTGAAAAAACTGCAGGGCACCAGTTATTTTTCCTATCCATACGGACATTACAGCGACAGTGTCCGGCGTGTGCTGGAACAGAACGGCATTGAGCTAGCCTTTACGGTAAATCCGTCGTATGTACATGCAGGGGATGACCCGCTCACACTGGGACGGTGGGATATGTACCAGTACAGCATTGAAGAAGTGCTGCAGCAAAATTGAATAACAATCCGGTGAAAGGAATTGCAAAATAATCAGCAAACAGGCAATTCCTTTCTTTGCCGTTCCTGTGTTTTGTGATACAATGAAAAATAACGTACAATGTGATTCATATGCACTGTAAAACATCGAACGGACAGGTGGTGATGGCATGCGGCTGCGAACCTTGCGAATGTGGAAACGATTTAAACCAGTAGGCTTTTTGCTGATTGGCTGGGCTGTATTCAGTGCGCTCATGCTGTTCCTGTTTGGATACAACCTGTTCGATTTTCGCGGCGGGCTGCCGAAGGTGGACGTGGCTGCCAGCCAGACCCTTGCCATTGACGAGATAGACGATGTAAAAGCAATAGAAATTTATGCGGAGGGTGCCACGGTGGAGGTGGCCTCCAGCTACGATGTGAAAGATATCAGGGTGCAGCTGTACGGCCCGGGCTATATGCACCAGCGCGCCGCCTGGCAGCTGGATGACGATGGCCGCCTGACCCTGAAGCTGGACCGCTATCCAATCACCGCCAACGCCTACGGCAGCCGGTATGAGGACGAGCTCACCATGCGTGTGCTGCTGCCGACACGGAGCTACGATGAAATCACTGTTTCCGGTGACCGCATGAACGTTGCTTTTTATCAGTGCAAGGGCAAGCAGCTTACGGCTGACGTGGCCTACGGCTCCATTTACGTGTATAAGGCTGATATGCAGCGGGCCAGCCTGATGAGTGACACATCCGACATCCGCATAGAACGCAGCCGGATTCATTATCTGAATATTGAAAATCACACAGGTGACACCAGCCTGCTGGATAATACCATGCAGTACTGGAACTATTACAGCAAATCCGGTGATTTAGAAGCGATGACGAACAAGATTACCGGCGTGTGGGAGCTGGAAAGCCAGCGGGGCGATATCCATGTGGGAACAAGAAAGTGGCAGCATACCAATCTGCTGCTGAACCTGCATACCGATAAAGGCACCATCACCGCATCCAGCAAAAAGAAACCATGGAAGAAAACCATTCCGGAGGCGCTGACAGAGCATAACCTGCTGCTGTTAGAAGGCCGCGGGGAGAATATGTTATATATCAACAGCCAGTCGGGTGATATTGTGCTGGATACGGTAAAATTTGCTGTGTAGGAACGCTTGTTATCCATCAACAATTACTGTGCAGAAGAAGAAGGGGGATATCGCCAATGACAACCAGAAAAATTGTATCAGCCGTTCTTTGCCTGTTCTTTCTGTGGGCTGCACTGGTGACCGTTGATTTCTTCCGGCTCACGAATACTGATTCCTACAAAGCACCACTGATTCCGCTGGGCGGTATCCATTACGCTTACGATTATTCTGCAATAAACGGAATGAGCTATTCCATCCGTTATGATTACGGCGGCGATGAGACTTATGACATCAAAAAGATTACGTTCCGGCTGCTGGGCAGGACTGTTTACGAGCGGGAATGGTAAACTAATTCTGTATTTGATGTTACAGGAGAATTTATGGAGTTGTTATGCAACGGCCTGGAAGCAGGTTCATGATTTGACGCCTGAAAAAGGGCGGGAAGCGAGAGAATACATCGGTGTCAAAAATGCAGGAATATTCCACTTTTCTGACAACTGTGAATCCGACGTGAAAGAAGGAGACTATGTGCGAATTGAAACCTCCATGGAAGAGGATGGATTCCTGATTGTTACACATATTGAAATACTGGAATAAAAGGAATGCGGCGATTTTTTACGCGTGCATTCCTTTTTGTATTATTCAGATATTCATTCTCACGTCATTTTCCCGAATATATATCCCTGCGCTCGTGCCTGGTCAATAAAATCGCCCATAATTTCAGTGTTGGTGGAGGACACGGCGTGCAGCAGATAGATGGCGCCCGGGTGGAGCCGTTCTGTCACTTTCTGCAGAGAGGCTGCCGGGTCGGGCTGGTCATCGGTTACCCAGTCACGATAAGCAAAACTCCAGAATACGCTGCGATATCCCAGCTGCTGCACCAGTGCCAGCGACTGGTCGCTGTGGATGCCTGCCGGATAGCGGAACAGATACATATCGTAATCAAAATTCTCTTTTACATAGCGATGGAGTGTCATCAGTTCTTCGGCCTGCACATCAATGCTCTGGCTCGGCAGCCCTGCCGCCGGATGGGTCATACTATGGTTACCCACCACATGGCCTTCGTCGATCATGCGGCGCACTAAATCAGGGTTCTGTTTCACGTAATCCATGGTCACAAAGAAAACAGCCGGACATTTTTTCTCTTTCAGCACATCTAAAATTTTAGCGGTATAACCGTTTTCATACCCTTCATCGATTGTGAGGTAAATCATCGGGCTATCCTCGGCAATATACATGGCATCCAATATGCTATACGTCTGCTGGGCATTCACAGCACCGCGCGGACGGTTCTTTTCATCGAAGTTCGTGCCCTGTCCCCAGCCGCGGCTTGTGTTGTCGATTGCCGTCAGTGTAGCCTCATCGTAAGTGCCGGTTACTGCGGAAACGGCTGTGGGTGTCTGTTCCAGCACTGATTCATACAGCTGCTGCATCATCACCTGCCGGCTGATGATATCAGCCGGTAATGCCGGATGGGGGGCAAGCCCCAGGGTTAATGCTAAAAATACGCTGGTAAATGCAAACGGATACATAGCGTTTTCCTCCTTCACAGGTACTGTTTTTCCAAAATATGATTTCTGGTTGATAAAATATTCTACACACAGCATACCGCGTTTTTGCCAAAGATGCAATGAAATTATGGCAAGAGAAAAATAATCCAATATTGATAAAAGAAACTAATATAAGAAAATTAGAAAAAACGAAAAATATACTGGCAATTGCCTGCCGGCAAGTGTATAATATAAAATTGTGGGTTTCTAGCCTGACCGTTATATTTTTTATACTTTTATGAGATAAAAATTCAAGAGAAGGAAGCGAACACTGTTGGGGAAAGTAAAAACATATGTACAAAATGAAATTCTGTCTACCTTAAAGGGTGACATCATTGGTGGTATTTCGGTTGCGTTCGTGGCACTGCCGCTGGCCTTGAGCTTCGGGGTATTATCAGGCGCAGGGGCTGCCGCCGGGGTGTACGGTGCAATCTGTACCGGGATTATCACCTCTATGTTCGGCGGTACAAAAGCGCAGATTTCCGGTCCTACCGGGGCAATGACCGTTGTACTGGTTTCCATGGTCGATAAATACGGTATGGAGGGTCTGGTCGGGTCGATGGTACTGGCCGGCATTTTTGAAATGATTATGGGTCTTCTGAAACTGGGCAAATATATCCGCCTGATTCCGAAACCGGTTATGGTCGGCTTTACAAACGGGATTGCCATCCTGATTTTCACCAGCCAGTTCAAGTATTTTAATATGAGCCCGTTATTATGCGGGATTTCGGTTGCGCTGATGCTGATTCTGCCGATGATTAACAAAAAAATTCCGTATGCAATCATTACAGTTATTGTAGGGACAGTGATCTCCATGCTCTGGGTTCCACTGCCGGAGGAAGCTCTGGTAGGAACAATCCCCCTGATGATTCCTGCACTGCAGATTCCAAACTTTCTGGCGTTGAACATCGGCGATGTATGTCAGGCCGGTTTAACATTAGCACTGCTGGGTGCAATTGAATCTCTGCTGAGTGCAATGGTGGTGGATGAAATGACCAACACCAAACACGACAGTGACCGCGAATTATTCGGTCAGGGTCTTGCGAATACAGTAGCCGGCTGCTTCGGTTTAATTATTGGTACCGGTGCCATTGCCCGTTCCGTAGTAAACGTAAATGCCGGCGGCCGCGGCCGTATGTCCGGTATTATTCATGCGCTGGTACTGATTCTGCTGATTGCTGTATTCGGTGATTGGGCAGCGCAGATTCCGCTGGCGGTTCTGGGCGGTGTTCTGATGGGTACCGCAATCCGTATGCCGGAATATCACGAAAGTTATCGTTTGAGCCGTGCGTCCAGAGAAGCATTTGTAGTGATTGCTGTTACCACTGTATTAACAGCTGTTGTTGATTTAACCTTTGCTGTTGCAATCGGTGTTATGATTTCTGCACTGTCTATGCTGTTCAGCGTTGCAAACGGTTATCTGGAAGAATATCCGGTACCTTGCAGCAAACTGCAGAAACGCATTAAATCTTTCAGTATTCAGGGGACTATGTTCTTCCTGGTAGCGGAAAGTATCATCAATTCCTTAGAAGTAAGATGTAAAGGCGCTGATATCGTTATCATCAACGTGAGTCATGCTCAGGTAATTGATATTACCGGGATTGTGACACTGGGTAAAATCAAAGATACGCTGGCGCAGCAGGGTATCCGCACCATCTTCACCGGGCTGGGTGAGCCGGGGTATCACAAAATGATGGCGCTGGGCATTATCGATGGTAGCGAACATGCCATCAACCGCGGGAACAAACACGAAGCGCTGTTATATGCACAGGCGCTGGCGCATGATGATGAAGCCACAGCACACTGGATTATGTATGAACATGATGTGCGCGAAGATGAACATTTGATTGCTGAAATTACGGAAGAGGGGTTCTTACTTGATGAAGATTCTAGTTGTAAATGGTAGCCCGCATGCAAACGGCTGTACCTACACCGCATTGTGTGAAGTGGCAGCAGCGTTAGAGGCAGAGGGCATTGAAACAGAAATTTTCCAGGTTGGCACAAAACCAGTTTCTGGCTGTTTGGGCTGCGGTGCCTGCATCAAAACAGGCAAATGCGTCATTGATGATGTGGTAAATGAATTTGTAGAAAAAGCAAAAGAAGCCGATGGCTTTGTATTTGGTTCGCCGGTACATTATGCCGGTGCATCCGGAGCGATTACTTCCTTTATGGACAGAGCGTTCTACGGCAAAGGCAGCATCTATGCCAATAAACCGGCTGCGGCTATTGTGAGCTGTCGCCGCGGCGGCGCAACCGCTGCATTTGAACAGCTGAACAAATACTTTACCATCAGCAATATGCCAATCGTGAGCTCTCAGTACTGGAACATGGTGCACGGCAATACACCGGATCAGGTGCGTCAGGACTTGGAAGGCATGCAGACCATGCGTACACTGGGCAAAAATATGGCGTGGCTGCTGAAATGCATTCAGGCCGGGAAAGAAGCCGGCATTGAACCGCCAGCCAGAGAGCCGAAAGTGGCAACAAACTTTATCCGATAAGCAGCATGTGCACCAGGAGAACATTTCTGGTGCACATTTTTTATAGCTGCGATATAATAGAAAAAAGGTGCAGAAACGGGGTGGGAATGATGGCTTTTTTCAAACGAAAAGAGAGCTCGGAACAATTGCTGGAACGGCTGCGAAAACGGGCGGCAGAATATGAAGCCGCATACAACAAAGATTCCAATTGCCGTAATCTGCGCAATTATACCCACGCCAGAATCGAACTGGAACAGCTGGAGGAAGAACTGGGCGTGCGAAAAACTGATAAACAGGAATAAACAGATGAGAGAATTCTTTTTCGGGAATTCTCTTTTTTATTTGTTTCTGATGTAGGCGACTACACTACCATACATAGAGAATCAGCTAAAACCTCCTAGAAAATGTTAATAAAAAAGTTATGTCAACCAGGGGTGCGTATTCAAAACTCATGAGTTTTGAATACGTCCACAATGGAAGGACAGTCTGACGAGGCGCAGACCAGGGGGGTATTCCCTGCGCCCGGCGCGGCGTTAAACCGACCAAGAAATATCCTAGGAGGGAAATAAATTGAAAAACAAAAAATTATTTGCGATTCTGACATTACTGTGCTTTATGTTCACTTTAATGCCAGTTGCTGCTTTCGCTGCTACAGGTTCTGGCATTGCTGACCCAGAAACATCCGTATTTGAAGCAGTAGATGGTGACCAAACTGTAAGATTAGATGCTAAAACAGGTGCAACAGCTAAAATCGAATTCGAATTAAGCTTATATGATGAAACAGAAGCACCAGGCACAACAGATGCAGTTTATGTTTGGGCTGTTAATGAAAAAGGCGAAGTATCTTCTGCTATGACTACAACTGATGGTACAGCTTCCGATTTTAACAATGTATATGTTGTAAATCCTGCTAAGTTAACAAACGGTATCGTTAACATTCAGTTTGTACGTACTGGTGTATATACTGTATGTGCTGCTTTAGACGTTAATGGTGCTGAAAAAGTTAGCGAATTAACAAAATTAACTGGCGATGCATTCTCCGTAATCACCGTAAAAAATGAATCCGCTGACCCTGATTACTACACAGCTAAAGTTGAATACGCTAAACAGGAAATCGCAAGTGATGCTGTAAATCCAGGCGTATTCTACACAACAACTAAAGATGCTGTAGTGGATAAAGATGGCAAAGTTACAACACCTGCTGAAACAGAAGATGTTGTATTAAGCGTTATTCCTAACAATGTTATGAGCGATGAAATCACTGTAACATTCTACGGTGTAGATGAAAAACCTCTGAAAAAAGAAGCAATCAGAGTTGAAACAAACAGCGCTTCTATCGAAGTAAACAAAGAATCCATCACCACAAACAACCAGGGTGAAATTAAATTCACTGTTGCTGGTTCTGTAGAAGGCAACTATGAAATCGACTTTTCCGTTAACGGTGTAACATGGACTCTGTTAGTAAGTGTTGGCGACACCGATGCTGCTTACATTGAAACTGTAACCGAACCAACAGCTCCTCTGGCTCAGTTTGAAGGCTTAGAAGACGAAGTTGAATTCCAGATTACCGATATCAACGGCAACACTGTAGTTGCATTCGATGATGGTATGGATGGCATCAAAGCTAACGAAGCTAACAAAGGCAAATATGTAATTCTGACTGAAAAACCAGCTGATTCCGATATCACTTCCAAAGAACTGGGTCTGGAACCAGAAGTAGACAAAATGGGCAACAAAACTGGCGTATGGGTATTAACAGGTCTGGATAACCTGGATGCTGAAGGTACCTACGCTGTTAAAGTAATCCTGGACAACGGTGCTTACGCTACCGCTAAATGGGAAGTAAAACGTTTCCAGACACCTGTTCAGTTAATCATCGGCACTTCTACAAATGTTGTTGAACTGGGTGCTACCGTTTCTGGCGAACTGAAATACGTTGACGCTAACGGCGTTGTAAAAGCTGCGAAAGATGCTGAATTAGTTGCTACTGGTTATGCAGTTGCTAGTGTAGCTGGCAAAGCTAATGCAGAGGGTAAATTCTCTATCACAGCAAAATCCGATGAAAAATATGTAGGTGCTACCATCACCGCTACTGCAGTATCCGAAAAATATGACCTGGTTGCTACAAAAGAATTTAAAGTAGCTGAAGGTGCTTCCGATATCGCATTTGTTGACAAAACAGCTGATGTAAATGTTAACAATAAACTGGAATGGCATGTTGTTGATGCTAGCGGTACAAGAGTTGCTTTAATCGGTGGTATTGACGCAAACGTTAAAGCTGAAGTTAACTATGTAGTTCTGGACAAACCAGCCGATGCTAAAGTTTCTGTAACAGACAAAACTGTTTACACAGA
Organism: Peptococcaceae bacterium; assembly: GCA_017547685.1. Lineage (GTDB taxonomy): Bacteria > Bacillota > Peptococcia > Peptococcales > Peptococcaceae > UBA7185. The sequence continues at coordinate 375 of JAFYPD010000081.1, read as the reverse complement.
TTTAATCGGCAAAGGCATTGGTAAAATGGCTCTGACCTCCAACAAAGTTGGTAATGTAACTGTTCAGGTTATCCTGAAAGCTACCTATCCTGCAACTTCCAACGCTGCACAGCAGGTTAAATACTACACAGGTACCCAGATTATCGCTGTTGGTACTCAGGGTGTAGGCGATGTAGTAGTAATGTCCATCGGTTCTAACGAAATCGTTATCAACGATGCAAAAGCTACCATCGATGCTGCTCCAATCGTAGAAAACAACCGTACATTCGTACCATTCCGCGCTCTGGCTGAAGCATTCGGTGCTACTGTAGCATACGACGAAGCAACTCAGGCTGTGACTGCTGAACTGAACGGTGTAACTGTTGTTATGACAAT
>JAFYPD010000080.1 GCA_017547685.1 Peptococcaceae bacterium | reverse complement strand
TGCCTGGTACAGCAGACTGTAATCGAGTTCCTCCAATTCATGGCTGAGCAGTCGGACAGACTCATCATTCGGAATTAGACCTTCCAGATTTAATGGCAAAACCAGTTGATAAACATCGCCAAATCCGGTATAATCTTTGTGATATGTTTTGTATTTGTTCATACTTAATAATACCACAGATTGCGGACTCTTCGGAGTCCGTTTTCTGTTTTCCGGCATAAAAATGGAGCCGCTGCTCCATAGATGATTTCTCAATCTATTTTGCAACAGCCCCTTTTCTTTTATAAGTCATATGTTTCAGCGATGGCTTTGCACCGCAGTACAATCTGTTCCATGGTTTCAGTGGTGAATACCAGACAGTTTTTCTGGCCGATCATCACACCTGGCTGAATCAGTTTGCCTTCTCTGATGCGGGCTTCCATCCAGTCAGCCACAAAGGCAGGGGCGTATCCGTTGGTGGAAAATTCGCCGTCCTCGGCTAAAATCAGCGGATAATCGTGCAGATACTGCTTTACCGATGCTTTTGGGAATGCGAAGCTGTACAGCAGATATTCTAAATCGTACATCAGCCAGCTTAAGGGGTCTTCGTGCAGCGCAAAATAATTTTTCTCTTCTACAACCTGACGTGCCACGGCACGCATCCATTGTTCTGCCTGCGGAATGCCGCAGTTTCTGCAGATTTTGATTAACAGCGGAGAAAATTCCCCTTCTTCTGCCAGCTTAATTTCATAGGCGCGGTCCGCCTCCAGCGATATCATTTCAGATTCGTCCACCAAACCCTGTACAAAGGCGGCGAAATCCGATGCCAGGGTAATGATTTCATCATCCTCGATATTTACATAGGCCACCGAAGGTTCTCCCTCAGGGCCGCAGTAGCGGTAATCCAGCAGAATTAAATCAAACCCGGCAGATGGGCAGTCACAGATGTAAACACCGTAGTCTGGATAATGCCAGGCGTCTTTGAATAACTTGTTGCCGGCAGCGCCGCACAGCGAATTCATTTTTTTACGGCCGATGCTGAGGAATCCGGTAATCTCGATATAATCCTGTTCCTCTGTATTATCATCGGCTGGCAGCGGGAAACAGGTGGCATAAGGAACCCCGCCGTTGTGCAGCTTCATCAGTGCAATGTAGGAAGCAGGCAGTTTATAGCCCAGTTCGGTTTCGATAGAAGCAATCAGCGTATCATTTGGTATATCGTCTACATATTCTTCTAATGCCAGTTCATCGTCGTCCCAGAACTGGGATAAATCAATTTCAGAAAAATATTTCTTTGCGTCGGTTTTTGCACTCATGGAAGTCATCCTTTCTGACAGAAAATCATTTATTATATCATATCACATTTTTACTCGAGAGAAAAGCCGAAGGTGCGCAGCTGCAACCAGCGTACCTTCGGCTTTCTCTTCAGGGGACATTCTATATAAAAAAATGGAACTGACATAAAATAAATTGTTTGGTGCTGAACTACGCCTGAAAGGTGCGGTCAAACCGCTCATTTAACGGTTTTCCCGTAAACAGGCTGCTGTAATATTCCACCATAACGGTTGCGGCTTCCTGCAGCGAGAACTGATACAGTTCCATCAGTTTTGCATTGCTTTCCCGGCATAAGGGATTGGGCACAGGATTGACAATTAACCCGCCCAGCAAATATTCGGTGCGGGTCAGACGCAAAATATGATGTATGGTGCGTCTGACAGACGGGGCGGGACTTGCCAGCAAACGGTGATAAAATTTCATGGCGTGCAGCCCGTAGGAAATCTGTTCCGGCGTGAGAGGCACAAAAATCTGTGCAATCAGGCGGCATAGCTGCGGATTCACCGGCAGATGGTCCGTGGCGTTGGTATTCAGCGGGTCAATGCGCTGCTGTACCATCAGCATACGGTCAAACTCAGTTTCCAGTTCGGCGTGAGAAATTTTCCCTTCTTTGATTTTTTCATATACGTAACCGTGACAGTTGCTGTCTAAAATAAAATGACCGAGAAACCCCATGGTGTAAGCCATCAGGCGCGGGTCTCCGGTGAGACCGATGGTATCCCGGGCCTGCTCAAAAAAATAACGGGCCGGCAGTTTATGCATCTGAAAACCGATACGTGCTACCGAATGGGGCAGAAACGGACGATGATAAAAAATGATATCCGGTCCGTGCTGTCCAATCTGATATAGCTGCTGATTGGGCTGAATGATGTTCTGCAGATAATCAGGCAGCTGCAAAAGCAACTGCTGCCCGAACAGATAGTGGGCGAAGTTGGATGGCATTGCGATCCTCCAATCCATGTATTAATCATAATACATTGTTGTAATGGTACTATGAAGTTTATGTAAAGTTTCGCGAAAATATTTTAGCTGGCGAAAGGTAATTTTATAGGCGCAATTCTAGAAAAACAGGTACACCTATGTTATAATGAAAGCCAGGTGAAATCTGATGACAACAGGAGGTTGTAAACATGAATTTAGGGCCGACAGAACTGATTCTGATTCTTGGCGTTGCGCTGGTTATTTTTGGGCCGGGCAAACTGCCGGAATTAGGACAGACACTGGGAAAAACAATTCGGGAATTTAAAGGGGCAATCAACAATATCGACGAAGATATTAAGAAAGACCTTGGTGATATCAAAACCGAAGTACAGGAAGTAAAAGACGCTGTTGACGTGCGCGCCACCATTAACGATCTGAAAAAAGATGTGAAAGATGCTGTGCGGATTGATTTACCTGTGTCTGAGACAGCGAAAGAAGCGCCTGAACAGGCAGCTGATTCTGCAGCAGAACAGAAATAATGCCGGATTAGTATGGCGTATTATCAGGTAAGATACACATATGGAATGCAGTTGAAATTTTGGCAGCACTCAAAAGCAGGGTTGCAAACAGAAGTTGGTGAAATTATTAATGAGCGAGTTAGACGAAAAATATGCGCCGGTGATGGAGCATCTGGATGAGCTGCGTACCCGGCTGATTCGATGTGCGCTGGCGTTGCTGCTTGGGATGTGTGTATGTTTTGCACTGTTTCAGCAGCAGTTGACAGACATTGTGATGGGGCCGTTTATGGCACTGGATCAGGAAATGATTTATACCCAGTTTGCGGAAGGATTCCTGTTCCAGTTGAAAATCGCACTGCTTGGCGGTGTGGTGGTGGCCAGCCCGATTATCATCTGGCAGATTATGCGGTTTATTCTGCCGGCACTGTACAGCAATGAGAAAAGAGTCTTTCTGCTGATGACCTTTTTCGGTATTGTGCTGTTTGTAGGCGGTGTATGTTTTGGATATTTTCTGGTGCTGGAACCGATTATGCAAACCTTGATTCGACTGGCCGGTACCGATTTAACACCGATGATTACCGCAAACTCCTATATGTCGTTTGTGCTGGGATTCCTGATTCCGTTTGGTCTGGTGTTTGAGATTCCGATGGTGGTATATTTTCTGACAACCGTGGGGGTTATTACACCGGATATGCTGACAAAAAACCGGAAATATGTGCTGCTGGTGGTGCTGATTATTGCAGCAATGCTGACACCGCCGGATATTGTCAGTCAGCTTTGCATGGCTGCGCCAATGTTGTTTTTATACGAAGTGGGGATTCAGATATCCAGATTTGTGTATAAACGAAAAATGAAAAAACAGGCGAAACAGGAAGCCAGAGAAGCAAAGAAAAATAATGTGTAGCAGAAAAACAGACAGCATATCGTGAGAAAAGAAGCAACAGGATACAGGCAGTATGATAGAGCAGCGAGCGAGCTGCAGAAATTCAAGGAGGTATTTTTATGGGCGTATTAGTGAACGTTGGCAGCATCATGGGCAAAGAAATTCTGAACCTGTCGGAAGGAACAATGATTGGTAAAGTTTGTGGTGTAGCTCTGACGCCGGACAACAAAGTAGCTGGCTTGAAAGTAAAATCGAAAAAAATCATGGGTACTGTCAATGTCGTTCCGTTTGAGAATGTAAAAGCATTCGGCGCAACTGTAACAGTAAATGATGTGGATGGTACAGCCTGCGCAGATGTTCGTGATGCACTGGGCAAAAATGTAATCACTGCTGACGGCAACATGCTGGGCCGTGTAGAAGAATTGGCCTTTGACTCCGAGACAGGGGATATCGCAGAAGTCGTAATCAAAGGCGAGCTGATGGATACGATGATGGGCGGCAGAGGTATTCTGCCGGGCGAAAAATTGGTCAGCATCGGGAAAGATGTTGTTATCGCGGCAGAAAACATCACAGCGGAAGATTTCCAGGCTCCGGCAGAAGAAGTATACGGTGACTGGAAAGCAATGGATGAACTGCTGGAAGATATCGAAAAAGAAAACGAACAGATTATGTTCGAAGATATCGATGACGATGACGAAAAAGATTTTGAGAATAAAGTGGAAAGTACGCTGGAAGGTTTAACTAAAACCATGGAAGAAACCCTGAAAAAACTGAAAAACGAAGTAACCAGCGATAAATTCAAAGAGCAGACCGACCAGATGGTAGACCGCTTTGGCGCAGAAGCAAAAAATCTGTTTAATGATATGCGCGAGTGGGTAAAAAATATCGATACCGACAGCATTAAGAGCAAAATTAACCGTCGGGAAGAGCCGGAAGATGTATTAGCGGCTGACCTGGTGGCACAGCTGGAAAATCTGACGGTAGAAAAACCGGTGCTGGATGAGGACGGCAACGTGATTGTATGGCCAGGTCAGATTATCGGGAAAGAAGAAATCAAAACTGCACTGCGCGGTGGCAAGCTGCAGGATTTACTGGATCTGGCAACCGTTTCTCTGCTGAAAGAGGAACCAGCTGCGGAAGTGGTTGAAGAAGAGCCTGAAATCGAGGTGGAAGTGTTTGTTGCCGAACCTGAGCTGTCCGAAGAGGATGAAGCGTTTATTGCAGAAGAAGCAGCAAAAATGGAACAGGCGGAAGAATCTGTTACAGGAGCAGAAGAGAAAGACGCGGAATAAAACGGTATGTGTTGTGTATATGGCCCGCACAATAGCGGGGCTGTGACACAGCAGAGAACATACAGACAGAATGTAGAGGTGTTGGAGTATGCAGGATGTATTGACATTACAGGAATTGCCGCTGGGGCAGATGGGTGAAATTGTAGCATTATCGGAAGAACATAAGCATGCCATCTATCAGGAGTTTGGTGCAAGTGTTGGAATGACCGTCATGATTCTGCATAAAGCGGTAGACTGGCTGGTGCAGATTGGTTACAGCCAGGTGGATATGGGAGGTAAATATCTGAAACATATCAAAGTGCGCCCTGTCACCCTGTAAATTGTCGAAACAATAAGAATGTTAAAAAAGCCGGGATTGTTATCCAATGTCATTAAGTTAAAGTCAAAACACAGCCGTTAAGTGACAGAGCGTAGTTCTCTGTCACTTAACGGCTGTGTCATATTTGTGCCGGTTCATTTAGACAGCGGCAATTGGATAAGAAAAACGCTGTGACAGAGAATCATAAACGGCTAATCTCAACAAGCAGTGCAAATACAATAGAAATCAACCTGTTTTTCACCAGCAGGCGATAGCAAATGTATCTCGCAAAATATTAACAAGCCTTAGATAATGCTGTAAAAATACCGGAGATAGATTCTTGAGGGCTGGGTACTTTGTGGAGAGATGCTCCAGAAAAGAGCCGCTAAGTTAAGGAAAGGCATGGACTCTCAACTTGTCGGTGGGACGCATAAAAAGTTAGCTGAATTTTGTCAATTATGGCATTGCAACGCACAAGTGCGCATTGCGCCTGCCAGTTGCTTGATGCTTCACAAGATAGCTGATAATATGGAGGCATCAGATAAAACTCAGGAGGCGGTTCTTATGTTAAATGAAAATCTTTCAAGGATAAGAAAAGAACGAGGTCTAACCCAAGAGACTTTAGCAATAAAACTGAATGTTGTAAGGCAGACTGTTTCCAAATGGGAAACGGGAACGTCGATACCGGATGCAGATATGCTGTGCAGAATTGCTGATGCCTTAGATGCGTCCGCTGAGGAACTTTTAGGTAGTCCAGAACGCGAGGACAAGATGGATATGACTGCAATTGCAAAGTCTCTGGCTGAGATAAATGAGCAGCTGACAGTCAGAAACAAAAGAAGTAACAACGTATTGAAGATCGTTTTGGGAGTTGCAATTGGACTCTTTTTATTGATTGCGATTGTTATTGTATTGGATATTTCTACCGGCATTTCTGTCATTGATAACAATATGACAGTGCAAAAGGTCGATAGCGAAGAAAGCTCCGGAACTACTATTGGATTAGACGAAAATGAAATACCGTTGCTTCAACAAGCAGGCAAAAATAATGAACATGCATTGCAAGAGTTTTGGAGAAGCAGAAATATATCAAAGGAGCAGATTATTGATTCTTGGGGTAATCCTGTAAGAGAAAATGATGACAGTGCTTCGTGGTTAATTAGTGAAGATAAAGTTATTACTGTATTTTTTACCGATTCTCATTATGCGTATGATTGCGGTATAGAAAACAGATAAATTCTTATTTGTCGAACAGATTTGTCTTTGTTTTTTTCCGGAATATGATATAAAATGCAGCATTATGCAGAATAACGACTTTTTCATGTTCGGCCAAAACCTTAATTTAATGACATTGGATTGTTATCTCGGCTTTTTTGAATGAACGTTTATTTTCAACCGCAGGTTGAATGACAGACCGGCAGTTTTTCTGTATACTGGAGGCATAGAACTGAATCACAGGAGGAATGAACTCATGAAAATTACGTCGGCAGGTGCCAATAAATTATTGCGTAAATTAGAAGATGACAAACGGTTTTTATTATCCCAGGAAGCGTCAGCATCCACCTATGTGGTGACCGAAGGCGCAGAAGCGGTTATTCCAGACTATGACTATCGCAAAACAGCGCAGGCACTGGAGCAGGTAGAAGCGCAGGTACGCAGAATCAAACATGCGCTGAATGTGTTTAACAGCACTACTGTACTGGATGGGCTGGATATCACCATTGATGAAGCGCTGGTAAAAATGGCACAGCTTAATCAGCGGAAAGCCACGCTGGATATGATGCGCTGTCGCCTGGAGAAGGAGCGGGTGACCAATTTCGGCCGCAGCAATGTGGTGGAATATACCTGCATCAACTACGATTCCGCTGAAATTCAGGCTGACTATCAGGTCATCAGCCAGCAGATTATGGACATTCAGCTGGCATTGGATTTAACCAACCAGACAAAAACGTTCACACTGGAAGATTAACCGGAACTGTCCGTTCCGGTGCTGCTGCAACTTTTGACGATGCTGCGCTGTTATGGTGCAAGGTTAGCGTTTATTCTGTTATCTCGTTATTCCGTTATCGGTTCAGGTTTAAGGTTGACGAAAAACACGAATATAATTCTTTCTGCAGAGCGGAAGCGCTTCGGCGCCGATGTTCTGCTGCAGCAGACCAGATAAAAACTTTCCGGCAGGAGAAGTACGGTTTTATCCTGCTTTTTTATTGCGTATGAGGAGGGATTCTGTTATAATAACGCTGTTGTAGAATCGTATGTAATGGCAGTCAGAGGGAGGAATTTATGATGAAACAGACCCCGTTCCCCGTTATCGACTTGCAGGCCACAGGAGCAAATATTCTGCGGCTGAGAAAGGAAGCAGGTTACAGTGTAAAAGAGTTGCAGCAGTATTTAGGGTTTGAGCAGCCGCAGGCCATTTACAAGTGGCAGAGCGGAGCCGGTCTGCCGTCGGTAGACAATCTGCTGGCACTCAGTGAATTATTTCAGATAAGCATCAACGACATCCTGGTCAAACAAGATCAGGTTATTTTTTTGCCGTTTTTCAGCATCGTTTTTCAGCATCGTTTTTCAGCGTCAAAAGAGCCCGGATATCTCTATGGTGTGAAGCGGATACCTGACCCACCATTTTTTTATTCTGGGGCCGTTTTCGCTGATGGCATTGACTGCAAACAGCTGGCTGAATGTAAGTATTATTTTAGCAGTCACCATCATCACGGCTGTTCTGGTACAGAAGATTTCTGCGAAAATCAGCGAAATCTGGAGATAAAATAGCGTTGCAACCTGAAGTTGCGCGATAGTTGGTGGAAGTAATCTCTGATTTTTGATAAATTGAACGAAAGCGAAGGGGGTGATGTCATGGATATTAGTATGTCGACAACGATTTTTGCAGTAATTAATCTGTTCCTTCTGGTTGCATCTGCAGTTGTAACGGTTTATGTTGTTTGGCTGCTGATTAAAGCACTGAAAAAGTATATCGGATCTAAAGAGATGCGGGAAGAGAAAGCGGTTGTGAAGCAAACTCTTGGGGAAACACTGAAAGCGCACCGTGTGAGATGTAAAATGACGCAGGAGTTTGTAGCAGAGCGAATCGGGGTCAGCCGCCAGGCTGTGTCAAAGTGGGAGAACGGAACATCCGACCCGAGTACATCGAATTTAATTGCACTGGCAAAACTGTATGAGATTTCTGTAGAAGAACTGTTAAAAGGGGTACAGTGAGTAGTGCACAGAGAAAAACTGAATAGAGACCAATGTGAAAAAGAAGCAGCATAGTCCATTCTTGAAATGAGCTATGCTGCTTTTGCGTTATTCGTTTCTTATATCCTTATGCTTTCAGCTCGTCAATTTCAGCCAGCCACAAGGTGGACATGGCATCGCTCGGCATGCGCCAGTCGCCGCGCGGAGACAGGGAAACAGAGCCGACTTTTGGGCCGTCAGGCAGACAGGAACGCTTGAACTGCTGGTTAAAGAACCGGCGGAAGAAAGTGCGCAGCCAGTGCAGGATGGTTTCGTTGTCGTACTGGCCTGCAAAGGCTTTCTGTGCCAGATAGTAAATTTTCTTCGGAGAAAACGCCCAGCGTACCGCATGATACAGGAAGAAATCATGCAGTTCATAAGGGCCTACCAAATCTTCGGTTTTCTGTGCAATCTCGCCGTCTTTTGCCGGCAGCAGTTCCGGGCTGACCGGAGTGTCCAGAATATCCAGCAGTGTTTCACTCAGACGAACATTATCCGTGGTGTCTGCCACATAGCGAACAATGTGGCGCACCAGTGTTTTTGGAATGGAGCCGTTGACCCCGTACATAGACATATGGTCACCGTTATAGGTTGCCCAGCCCAGTGCCAGTTCCGACAAATCGCCGGTACCAACAACGAAACCGTTGGTCTGGTTGGCAATATCCATCAGCACCTGGGTGCGTTCCCGTGCCTGTCCGTTTTCAAAGGTGACACTGTGGTCTTCAAAGTCATGGCCGATATCCGCAAAATGTGCTTTTACCGTATTGCCGATATCAACCGTGCGGAAGGTTACACCCAGCTCCTGACACAGTAATTCGGCGTTAGAACGGGTGCGGCTGGTGGTGCCGAAGCAAGGCATGGTGACAGCCACAATATCGGTTCTGGGGCGATTTAACAGATCCATAGCACGGGCTGCAGCCAGAAGTGCCAGCGTAGAGTCAAGACCGCCGGAAATACCGATCACTGCCGACCGGGACCGGGAATGTACCAGCCGTTTTCTCAGCCCCTGTGCCTGAATGGAAAGAATCAGCTCACAGCGTTCAGCACGATGTTCTTCATCGGACGGCACAAACGGCATCGGGTCGATGATGCGTGTCAGCGGTACTGCTTTGCAGGTTTGTTCAAATTCAATATGATAATAACCGTTTCCTTTGCTGGACTGCATCGGGAACGTATTCAGCCTGCGCCGCTCCTGCTGCATTTTTTCCACATCAATTTCAGTGATGGTTAAGCCGGTGTCAAACAGCTTGCTCTCGGCTAAAATATTACCGTTTTCAGCGATGATATTATGGCCGGAGAACACCACATCGGTGGTGGATTCTCCGTAGCCTGCATTGGCGTACACATAGCCGCACAGCAGACGTGCCGACTGACCGCTTACCAGCTGACGGCGGTAATCAGCTTTGCCGATTAATTCGTTGCTGGCCGACAGATTGACGATGATGGATGCCCCCGCCGTTGCGTGACTGGTGGATGGCGGCAGAGGCACCCACAAATCTTCGCAGATTTCTACCGCGAAGGAGAAGTCTGGCTGATTATTGCAGACAAACAGCTGCTGCGTTCCGAATGGCACGATATCGTGGCCGATGGAATGCAGTGCATCACAATATTTTGTGACCTGATCTGCCGGAGCGCTGAAGTGACGCTCTTCATAAAATTCGCCGTACGCCGGCAGCGATGTTTTCGGCACAATCCCCAATACAGAACCCTGCTGGATGACAACTGCACAGTTGAACAGTTTTCCCTGATGTACCAGCGGTGCCCCCACAACTGCAACCGACTGCAGATCCGCGCTGGCATCAATTAATTTTTTCAGACCGGCCAGGCAGCCGTTCAGCAATACCGGCTGCAGGAATAAATCGCCGCAGGTATAGCCTGTCAGCACCAGTTCCGGGAAAACAACCAGCTGGCAGCCCTGCTCTTCTGCCTGCAGCCACAGTTTCATGACTGCATCGGTGTTATATATGCAGTCTGCCACTTTGATTTCCGGCGTGGCAGATGCAACTTTTACAAATCCGTAATCCATATAATAAAAAACCTCCTGATGGTGGAATACTGCTTAGATATTGTACCGGATGCGGTATTATTCCGAAAAATAATAGCCGGAAGAGATACAACTTTATTTTACTCGAATTATGGCAAAGAAACAAGAAAACAGCGGAAGAAAGTGGGATTTTTTTCTGTTGCAGAACTGTCAGAAGACAGTATAATAAAATGACAGGCAAAGGATAACAGGTATCTGTTCATTATTATTAACGACAGCTGCCGTGCGTAGATTTTATAAAATAATGGGGGGTAGCTTACAATCTATGAAATATTATTTAGACATGCCGGTGCCGCCTGGCTGGCTGCGTATTGCAGAAAGAAACGAAGCGGTTGTGGAGATTAAGATAATGCGTCAGCAGGAGGCTGCGCCGGAAGATGCAGAGCAGCGGGATACAGCATTGCTGCTGGAGGCAAAACGCCAGCTGGAGGAATACTTTGCAGGTATTCGTGCCGGATTTTCTCTGCCGCTGGCGCCGGAGGGCACAGCGTTTCAGAAAGCTGTCTGGAAACAGTTAGAGGCCATTCCTTATGGTGAAACACGCACTTACGGGCAGATTGCTGCGGCGGTGGGTAATCCGAACGCAAGCCGGGCCGTGGGCGGTGCCAATCATAATAACCCCATTGCCATTGTAATACCGTGCCATCGTGTTATTGGGGCTAACAGCAAATTAACCGGTTATGCGGGCGGTATAGATCTCAAAGAAGCTCTGCTGCGCATAGAGGGTATTATAAGGTGAGATAATCGGAATGCTGGCCAGAAGCAGGACAAAGGTTACAAAAGCCAGCGCGGCTGATATTTGTTCTGATACCAGTCCACAACCTTATAAGCCGCCCAGCCGCTGGCAATGCCTAAAATCATGCCTGCCAGTACATCGGTAGGGAAGTGCACATAGAGATACAGCCGGGAAAATGCAATGGTTACAGCCAGCAGATAAGCCGCGGTACCTTCTTTGCGGTGGTGCAGAAACAGTGCCGTTGCCGATGCAAACGATGCAAACGTATGCCCCGATGGAAACGAAAAATCATCCAGCGGCGGAATCAGCAGTGTCATTTCCGGGAAGTAACTGTAAGGCCGTGCCCGGGCAATCAGTGGTTTCAGTGTGGTATTCCCGATGACCAGACAGAATATCAGCGCCAGGGCCATTGTAAGCCCCGCTTTTCGATATCTGGGAATACAGAGCAGAATGGCAGAGAGAAGAATCCAGCCGATGCCGCCGTTTCCAAAGGACGAGATGATTGGCAGGATGGTATCCAGAAAACTGTTGTGCAGACCAGTAAGCCAGTCTAAAAACTGCAGCTCTGCCATAACAATATCGCTGAGACAGGCACCGTCCGGCCCTGTGATACAATCTGTTGTCATAGAATCCCTCCATTCTTATCATCCAGTGTTTCCACTGCAGACAGATAGAAAACACCCCCCTGACCCGAAAGTCAGGAGGGGAATGATAGTATAATAATTCGATTAGCGTTCGGCTACAGTCATGTTGTTGTTTTTTACAACTACGTCGTGAGAGCCGCCCTCTACGATACTGGTTGCAGATACCAGTGTCAGACGGGCTTTCTGCTGCAGTTCCGGAATGGTCAGAGCACCGCAGTTGCACATAGTGGAACGCACTTTGGCCAGTGTTACACCAACATTGTCTTTCAGGCTGCCTGCATATGGAACGTAGGAATCAACACCTTCTTCGAAGGACAGTTTACCTGCACCGCCCAGGTCGTAGCGCTGCCAGTTGCGGGCTCGGTTGGATCCTTCGCCCCAGTATTCTTTCATGTAGTTGCCGTTGATGATAACTTTATTGGTTGGGCTTTCTTCGAAACGGGAGAAATAACGGCCCAGCATTACGAAGTCAGAACCCATAGCCAGTGCTAATGTGATATGGTAGTCATGGACGATACCGCCATCGGAGCAGATTGGAATATATACACCTGTTTCTTCAAAATATTCGTCACGGGCTTTTGCTACTTCGATAACCGCAGTAGCCTGTCCACGGCCAATCCCTTTGGTTTCACGGGTGATACAGATAGAACCGCCGCCGATACCGACTTTGATAAAGTCTGCACCTGCTTCGGCCAGGAACCGGAACCCTTCGCGGTCAACAACATTGCCTGCACCGATTTTTACTGTATCGCCGTATTTGTCGCGTACCCATTTGATTGTGCGGCTCTGCCATTCGGAGAACCCTTCGGAAGAGTCAATACACAGCACATCAGCGCCAGCTTCTACTAAAGCAGGAATACGTTCTTCATAGTCACGGGTATTAACACCTGCGCCTACCACATAGCTTTTGTTTGCATCCAGCAGTTCCAGCGGATTTTCTTTGCGGGAATCATAGTCTTTACGGAATACCAGATACATCAGATTCTGATTTTTATCTACCAGAGGCAGGGAGTTTAATTTATTGTCCCAGATGATGTCGTTCGCTTCTTTTAAGGTAGTGTTTTCGTTGCCGCAAATCAGGCGGTCAAACGGTGTCATAAATTCGGATACTTTTGTATCCAGAGACATGCGGCTCACACGATAGTCACGGCCGGTTACGATACCCAATAATTTTCCGTTGCTGGTACCATCTTCTGTGACAGCCATGGTGGAGTGTCCGTTCTTTTCTTTCAGAGCAATGACATCTGCCAGAGTTGCATCTGGTTTAATGTTGGAGTCGCTTACTACAAAACCGGCTTTGTAGTTTTTTACACGACTCACCATAGCAGCTTCGCTTTCGATAGACTGGGAGCCGTAAATGAAAGATACGCCGCCTTCTTTGGCAAGTGCAATTGCCATACGGTCATCGGATACGGACTGCATGATGGCAGATACCATAGGGATATTCATGGAGATAGAAGGTTCTTCCCCTTTTTTGTATTTTACCAGAGGGGTTTTCAGAGAAACATGTGCAGGAATACATTCTGCGGAGGAATAACCTGGAACCAGCAGGTATTCACCAAAGGTATGAGATGGTTCGTTGAAATAATAAGCCACTGTCAAAACTCCTTTTTTTTATAAATTAATTTCATTTTACATAATTTTGTTTGCGTTCTCAAATCGGTATCAAAAAATGATATCTTAATTGATTTATTATATCTCTAAACATTTCCTTTTGCAATGCAAAAAAAGCAATATTTTTTGTGTACAGAAAAAATATTGTAAACGAAAAGATGAAGTTCTGTATAAAAAACCGGATTAACAATTTTGTTAATCCGGTAAAAATGCCTGCAATGAAATTGTCAGGAGATAGTCAGATTAGCAGTTTGCACAGCTGCTGGCACTGTTCGCTTTTTTGCTGCGCGCTTTCTGGAATGTCATAGCAGCCAGTACCAGAATAACGCCTGCGATATCAGTAGCAGCACCAGGAATGATTAACAGTAAACCTCCAACCAGAGACACAACACGTAAAACAGGATTCATATTCGTGAATACATAGCCCTCAACGGCGGATGCTACACCGAACATGCCGATGAAAGCAGTGATTGCTACGGAAATAACCTGAATTGGCGTGGAGCCAAGCAGTAACAGTGACGGGTTAAGCGCAAACACGTAAGGAATAATAAACGCTGCGATAGCCAGTTTGGTAGCCTGTACCCCGGTTTTTAACGGGTTACTGCGGGCAATGGCAGATCCCGCATAGGCTGCCAGTGCAACCGGCGGTGTAATATCGGCCACAATACCGAAGTAGAATACAAACATATGGGCAGGAAGCAAATCAATCCCTAACTGTAATACAACCGGTGCTGTGATAGTTGCCATGATAACATAGTTCGCGGTGGTAGGAACACCCATGCCAAGAACGATGGAGGCAATCATGGTGAAGAACAGAGCAAGAAGAACATTGCCGCCGCTCAAAGCCAGCAGACCGCCGGCCAGTTTCAGACCAATACCGGTTAAGGTTACGATACCAACGATACAGCCCGCAACGGAACATGCAATGGCAACGCCGATAATGTTTCGAGCACCAGCTTCCAGTGCATCGATGAAAGTCTGTAAACTCATGCGCGTTTCTTTCCGGAACATACTTACAACAATTGCTACAACAATTGCAACCAGAGCGGAACGAGCCGGGGTGTAACCGGTCATCATCATGGAAACCAGCACAATCAGCGGCAGCAGCAGGTACCAGTAACTGAACATCAGTTTAAAGAAGTTTGGAATTTCTTCCGGAGGAAGACCTTTGAGCCCATATCGTTTTGCTTCCAGATGTACCATAATCATGATACCGGAGAAATACAGAAAAGCAGGAATAATGGCTGCAATTACGATGTTGGAGTAAGGAATCCCTGTCATTTCTGCCATCAGGAAAGCAGCCGCACCCATAATAGGCGGCATAATCTGACCACCGGTGGAGGCAGCAGCTTCTACTGCAGCAGCAAATTCGGGACGGTACCCCATACGTTTCATCATCGGGATGGTGAAACTGCCGGACCCTACTGTATTCGCAACGGAACTGCCGGTAATCATCCCCTGTAAGGCACTGGAGATAACGGCTACTTTTGCAGGACCGCCGGTAGCCTTCCCTGCGATACTGTTGGCAATGTCAATGAAGAACTGACCAACCCCGGTGCGTTCCAGAAATGCGCCAAACAGAATAAACAGGAAAATAAAGGTGGAACATACGGCAAGCGGTGTACCGATAATCCCTTCTGTTGTGAAATAAAGGTGTGTTGCAATACGCTGAAAGGTAAAGCCGCGATGGCCGAATGTGCCAGGAATCATATTGCCAAAGTATGCGTAGGCGATGAAACAGCCTACCACAACCAGAATTGGTGTCCCGACAACA
The DNA here is from genome assembly GCA_017547685.1 of Peptococcaceae bacterium. Lineage (GTDB taxonomy): Bacteria > Bacillota > Peptococcia > Peptococcales > Peptococcaceae > UBA7185. The sequence continues at coordinate 46,102 of JAFYPD010000080.1, read as the reverse complement.
CGGCGGCAGGCTTCAAACAGTAACACAATAGCCAGAATCGCGATAGCGATATCAATCTGTGTATAGCTGCCTGCCTGAGCAACCAGCTGCTTATAGTTTATCCCCATATAGAGGAACGAGCCTGCACTGAGGAACGCAAAAATGATATCGCAAACCGGGACTTTGTTTGTGTTTTTTGGCGCATTTTTTTTGGCCGGGTAGAGCAGATAGGCCAGAAATAACACAATGGCAATAAAGGTAGAACGATGTATCTGTGCATTCAGATGAACGAATGTATTGATGGACACCGCAAAAATTGTGAATGCAACCAGCATCAGTTTGATGAGCAATGCTTTGTTGCCGGAGAAAATACGAACCGCTGATTCACGGTCATATTTGGCCATGATTTCATTTACTTCTTCCGCAGAAATCTGTTCGATGTTTTCTGCAGCAACAACTTCCTGCACGAAATCAGTATCATTCAGAACGTTTTTTTCATTGCTTTTTTTCATGAGAAGACCCCTTTCTGAGAATTTTTGTAAAATTATATTCGGTAGAACTTATAGATGGTTCTGTTGTACAGTAAACCGGACACTGGTGAGCGAAGGTGCCAGTTCCTTCATGTGCCAGGTTTTCTGCCCAATATGTATCAGTGGCTCACTGACGGTACCTACTTTGTAAATCAGAGAAGGGATTTTATAATGAATATTTTCAATCACCATGTAACCATCTTCATACCGGAGTGTCTGCCCTGGCGCAATCTCTGTGGCCACACCGGCACCGAACGAGCGGTATCGTGCTTTGAACAGGTATAAGTCGCCATCTTCCAGACGATAATATTCCTCTACATTGGTTTTATTGACGGAATGGGTGTAGGAAACAGAAAAAACACCATCTGTTTCTAGTGGTTCCTGAAAATATATCTCGTCAGTGTACGCATTGGCCATAATCAGAGATTGTACCGGATCTGTAAACAGCAGCTTACAGGAGATTATGGTCATTGTTAAAATAACCGCAACCACAAGAACTGTGGTTGCGGCATAGAGTTTAGAAACTTTTATGTTCATCTAACTGTTTTTCAACAGACTGCCGAGAAAATTCTCAGACAGTTAAACCCTGTTCTTCAAAGTATTTTGCAGCACCTGGGTGTAATGGTACGGATACACCTTCAACAGCGCCTTCCAGGCTCATTTCAGCACCTTTAGCATGAGCTGCAGCTACAGCATCCAGGTTTTCAAACAGACCTTTTGTCATGTTGTAAACCAGTTCTTCATCCAGATCAGCTTTTACAACGATAGTAGCTTTTACAGCAACAGTCTGTGTTGCTTCAGCAGCGTTGTAAACATCCGCAGCGATTTCGTATGGTGTGTAGAAGCTGTAGGTTTCGCACAGCGTTTTGATTACATCATCGCCTAAAGACAGAACTCTGATGTCGTTGGTGGTGGCCAGTTCAGTTACAGCTGTGGTTGGAGTGCCGGCAGTTACGAATGCAGCAGCGATAGAGCCGTCTTTGATTGCGTTTGCAGATTCAGCGAAGTCCAGATTCTGAGCCTGAATGTCATCTACAGTCAGACCAGCAGCAGCCAGAATCTGTTTTGCGTTGGATTCCACACCGCTGCCCATAGCGCCGATGGATACAGCTTTGCCTTTTAAGTCGGCAACTGTCTGAATATCGGAACTGCCTGCAACAACCAGCTGACAAACTTCTGGATAAACAGTACCCAGTGTCAGAAATCCTTCGTTTGGAGCAGCGTTAGCGAAACCTTCGGTAGCAGAGTTGGCATAGTACATTACGTCGTTCTGTACGATAGCGATTTCAGCATCACCCTTGTTTAACAGATTCAGGTTCTCAGCAGAAGCACCGGTAGCCTGTACGTCTACGACTAAACCAGGAACTGCATCACCCCATACCTGTGCGATTGCACCAGCTACTGGATAATAGGTACCGGAAGTACCGCCGGAAGCAAAGATGACTCTTGTTTCAGTGACAGCATCGCCGTCCTGTTCTGCATCACCGCCGCCGCAGCCTGTTAAGCACAGAGCCAGCATCATCAGAGCGGTAACGACAGCAACTAGTTTTTTGTGTTTTCTCATAATTAAATGTCCCCTTTCGGTGTGTTATAAAATCTGATTATATAATACCAAATAACAGGAATTGTGTAAATATAATTATTTGAGGCATAAATTGGAGTTGTTAATATAATCGTTAAGTCTTAGTTCAACCTTTTACTAAGTTGGTATTGTATGCGTAAATCTGGCATTCTGAAACGCAATGCGCAATTTTGACATTGTATACAAAAGACAAAGGAGAGACATGGGGAAGAATGATAATGTATAAATATACAGTATGGACAGGCGTTAACCCGTGCAGCTGCGGTATTTCCATGCAAATGAAGAAAGTATTGCTTTTGCAGGATATTTACGCTAAGATTACATCAGTAAAAACAATCCAATTTGAAAATCTGCAGTGCGACAGTGGCACTGCAGAGCGGAGGAGCGAATGTTGTGTCTGGAAAATCTTTTGTAAAAGGGGCACTGGTTTTAAGCGCTGCCGGGATTCTGGCCAAATGTTTGGGTGCGTTGTATCGTATTCCGTTTGGATATATTGCCAGCGAAGAGTGTCTGGCGCTCTATACGATGGTGTATCCGATTTATAATTTGCTGCTGGCTCTGTCAACTGCAGGGATTCCGCTGGCGATTTCCAAGCTGGTTGCCGAATATGAGGAACAGGGAAAATCCGGCATGAGTATGCGGATTTTAAAATTATCTCTGCTTGTGTTATCTGCAGTAGGGATTCTGGTTGGGGTATTTATTTTTGTAAATGCGGACTGGCTTGCAGCTAATGTATTCCCGGATGACCGGGTAGCCTGGAGTTTACGCCTGATTGCACCGGCAATGGTGTTCAGCTGTATGCAGGCGGTATTTCGCGGATATTTCCAGGGGCTTCAGGAAATGGTTCCAACCGCAGTGTCTCAGATTACGGAACAGTTTGTACGCGTAGGTGTCATTTTTGTTGCGCTGTTTGCGCTGATGCCTTACGGCGATACTGTTGTTGCAGCAGGTGCCAATGCAGGGGCTTCTATTGGTGGATGTGCGGCCTTTTTGTTGATGCTGACTATTTTTGTTCATCATCGTAAAAAACGTGGAAACAAGATTGCAGAACAGCAGGACGAACCAGTCAGCAACAGTCAGGTAATCGGAAAGGTTTTAGCATTGGCTATTCCAATCTCCATCGGCAGTCTGGTGCTGCCAATCATGCAGAGTATTGACTCTCTGCTGGTGGTTCCGCGCCTGGAGGCAGGCGGTATGAGTCACACAGAAGCGATGGCATGGTTCGCCTATCTGGGCGGCTGTGTGCAGCCGGTTCTGAATCTGCCGTTTATGTTAACAACTGCAATTGCTGCCAGTCTGGTACCGAATATTTCGGAAGCACAGGCAATGGGGCAGAAAGAGAAAGTCACCAATACCTTTGCCAATGCCATGCAGCTGGCAATCTTAATTGTATTACCGGCTGCGGTGGGTCTGATGACACTGGCGTATCCGATTATTGAACTGCTGTATCCGACTAAGCCGGATGCCGGGCTGCCAATGTTCTGGTCGGCCGCTGTTGTGCTAATGGTAGGGATTTATCAGATTAGTGCCGGTACGCTGCAGGGGATGGGGAAAGCGATGGTTCCAATGTACAGTTTATTGCTGGGTGCGGCCATTAAAATCATTTTAACCTACACCATGACTGCTATGCCTGTTCTGAGGGTTCGCGGTGCAGCGCTGGCAAGCGTGATCGGCTTTGCGGTAGCAGCAGGAAACAACGTTTGTCAGGTATCCAGAAAAATCGGCTGGAACTGGCTCAGCACCAGATATCATGTTGTAAAGCCGGTTATCAGCGTAGCTGCAATGGCAGTGCTGGTACTGGGCAGTTACTATGGATTATATGCATTGCTGGGCAGTAATGGTCTGGCCGTCCTGCTGTCCATCCTGATTGGCGGCTGCGCGTACTTTGCTGTTCTGCTGGCAATCGGCGGTGTCAGCCTGGAAATTATCCGTAAAGTGCCGAAAGTGGGGAATAAACTGGCGGCATTGCTGTTAAAACTGAACTTAGTGAGGGAGTAAGATGGAGTACGATGTAAAACCAATTACGGATGTCATGAATACATTGTTAGGGGAAAACGGCTGTCCGTGGGATAAAGAGCAGACCCATGAATCCCTGCGCAAAAATCTGCTGGAAGAAGCCCACGAAGTGGTGGAAGCCATCGACTGTAACGATATGGAGCATCTGAAAGAGGAACTGGGTGATGTGCTTCTGCAGGTGGTATTCCATGCCAGACTGGCGGAGCAGGAAGGCCATTTCAATTTCAATGATGTTGTGATCGCGATTACCGAAAAAATGATTCGCCGCCATCCTCATATTTTTGCTGACGTACAGGCTGATAATGCGGAGGCGGTGCTGACCAACTGGGAAGAAATCAAGAAGAAAGAGAAGGCCGGGAAGCCGGAGGCGCAAAGTGTTATGAGCAAGCTGCCGCCCACTCTGCCAGCGCTGATGAAAGCGGAAAAAGTGCAGCAGAAGGCGCACAGGGTCGGATTCGACTGGGATGATATCGAAGGGCCGAAAGCAAAAATCGTGGAAGAACTGGGTGAAATTGATGCAGCTATGGCCGGCAGCGGCGATGTGGAAGAAGAAGTGGGCGATTTGCTGTTCTCTGCAGTAAATCTGGCACGGTTTGCCAAAGTTGACCCGGAACAGGCGCTGAATCGTTCGGTGCAGAAGTTTACAGACAGATTTCGTGCCATGGAAGCAAAAATAATGCTGGACAAAAAGGACTTCTCCCAGTATACTTTAAAAGAATTAGACGAGATTTGGGATATTTGTAAAATCGAGATGAAAAAAAATCTGTAAAAATGCCCATTTTTCTAAAGTTTTCTTCATTGGGGGCTTTTGTTTCCGTTAAAAATATGATAATATGTCTTTAGCATATTGCTCGCAATGTCAAATGAATAAATTTTTAAGGAGTTTTAGGAGGGATTTCAGTGAATAAAACTGAATTAGTGGCAAGCGTTGCTGAAAAAGCGGGTTTAACAAAAAAAGATTCTGAAAAGGCGGTAAATGCTGTATTAGCAACCGTATCCGAAAGCCTGCAGAAAGGTGACAAAGTTCAGCTGGTTGGTTTCGGTACATTCGAAGTCAGAGAACGTAAAGCTCGCAAAGCGAAAAACCCACAGACCAAAGAAGATATCACAATTCCAGAAACAAAAGTACCTGCATTCAAAGCTGGTAAAGGTCTGAAAGAAGTTGTAGCAAAGAAAAAATAATTGCAGACAACTGCATATTCATCCGCTGATTCCGTAATCAGCGGATTTTTTTCTACAGCGATTGCGCATACTCCTGCTGCAGGTGACGAAAGGTGGTGAATATCATGCGACTGGATAAATACCTGAAGGTATCCCGTATTATCAAACGAAGAACGGTTGCCAAAGATGTGTGTGACGGCGGTAAAGTGAAAATTAACGGCAAAGTGGCAAAAGCCGGTGCCGAAGTGAAACCGGGCGATATTCTGGAAATCGGGTTCGGCGAACGCAAAGTGCGCGCGGAAATTTTAGAAGTGCGTGACAATGTTCGTGCCGATGATGCAAAAACATTATATCGATTACTGGAAGGTCAGGAAATTGACTAAGCCAGCCTCTTTTGTGGAATACTTTCTGCAAAGGAGGTTTTTTTATGTATTATTTCAGCAACAATCAAAAAGCTTTAACATTGATCGGCCTGATTCTGCTGCTGGCCTGCCTGCTGTCCGGGTGCAGCTGCAGCCGGCAGGATCAGAAACCTGCTGCAAAACAGTGGCCGGCAGATGACACGACCATCAGCTTATATCAGCATGAAACTGGTGAAACGGTAGAGATAACATTGCGCGAATACTTATATGGCGTGGTGGCTGGCGAGATGGATGTGAACTGGCCGGTAGAGGCGCTGGCGGCGCAGGCCATTATGGCGCGTACGTTCACGCTGGAAAAACTGGAGGACGGCGGTGTGCCGGAGCGTGGTACGGATGCCTCAACGGATATCAATGAGTTTCAGGCATACAATGCAGAAAAAATCAATGACAATGTGAAGCAGGCTGTGGATGAAACCGCCAATCTGGTTGCCACTTACGACGGGGAACTGATTAAGGCGTGGTTTTTTGCTGACGGCGGCGGGCGTACAGCGGCCTCGGCCATGGAGGGTCTGGCTTACGATAAAGAAGAGACCCCATACATCAAGAGTGTGGATGATCCGGGATTTGCTCTGCCGGATAACCCAAACCGAAGCTGGGAAACCTATTTTACCATGCCGGAAGTAGTGGATGCCGTGGAACAGGTAACTGGTACCCGCAGGGAAAGTTTCGGCAGTGTCAGCATTGCAGAACAGGGTGAATCGGGCCGTGTGATGAAATATGACTTTGACGGTATTCCGGTTGGGGCTGCGGCGCTGCGCCTGGCGCTGGGCGGCGAAACCATGAAATCCAGCCTGGTAGAAGAGATTGCTATTCAGGACGGCCGTCTGATGGTGAAAGGCAAAGGATATGGCCATGGCGTTGGCATGAGCCAGTGGGGGGCAAGAGCTCTGGCGGAAGAAGGGAAAACTGCAGAGGAAATCGTCCAGTATTTCTTCAAAGATATTGAGATTGTGCAGGTGCAGTCATGAATCGCTTATATCTGAGTATCTATCTGTATTGCAGATTCTGTCTGGAAAGATAGAACTCCTCCTGCTGGTGGATGACGATTTTATAGAAATATGGTAAAATATATATGTAACATAGTTTTATAAAATCGATTGAACAGCAAGGAGGATATCTATGTATAATCAGATTTTGAGTGAAAAGGAAAGGATAGTACTGGATAAGTGGTGGCGGGCGTCCAACTATCTGTCGGCCGCACAGCTGTATTTACTGGATAACCCGCTTCTGGAGATACCATTGACCCGTGATCAGATAAAACGTAAAATTGTTGGTCACTGGGGCACAGTGCCAGGCCAGAACTTTATCTATACCCATCTCAACCGTATGATTAAAAAATATGACCTGAATATGATTTATCTGTCAGGCCCGGGCCATGGCGGCAATGCTATGGTGGCGCAGTCCTGGATGGACGGCAGCTACAGTGAGGTATATCCGAATATCGGACAGGATAAAGACGGCCTGCAGAAACTGTTCAAGCAATTCTCTTTCCCGGGCGGCATCTCCAGCCACGTGGCGCCTGAAGTGCCGGGCTCTATTCATGAAGGCGGAGAGCTGGGATATTCACTGGCGCATGCATTTGGTGCCGTATTTGATAATCCGGATCTGATTGCAGCCTGTGTGGTTGGTGACGGGGAGGCCGAAACCGGTCCGCTGGCAACGGCCTGGCAGAGTAATAAATTTCTGAGCCCGGAAAGGGATGGTGCGGTATTGCCGATTCTGCATCTGAACGGCTATAAAATTGCCAACCCGACCATTCTGGCGCGTATCCCGAAAGAGGATTTACAGAAATTCTTTGAAGGTATGGGCTGGAAGCCATACTTTGTAGAGGGATTCGAACCTGCATATATGCATGAAGCAATGGCAGAAGCTCTGGAACAGGCATATCAGGATATCAAAGCAATTCAGCAGGAGGCAAGAAGCGGTCAGCTGCAGCTTCCGTATTACTGGCCGATGATTATTCTGCGTGCGCCAAAAGGCTGGACCGGGCCAGAAGAAGTGGACGGCAAAAAAATTGAAGATACCTTCCGTGCCCATCAGGTTCCAATCAATATGAGCAAGCCGGAACATGTGCAGATGGTGGAAGCGTGGCTCAAAAGCTACAAACCGGAAGAACTGTTTACTGCTGATGGTGATTTAGTACCGGAACTGAAAGCCTTTGCACCGGAAGGAAACCGGCGTATGGCGGCCAATCCGCATGCCAACGGCGGCCTCCTGCTCCGTGACTTAAAACTGCCGGATTTCCGCGACTATGCGCTGCAGGTAGATGCTCCCGGCGCTGTGGAAGCGCAGGATATGCTGGAACTGGGAGCCTTTGTACGCGATATCGTAAAACTGAATCCGCAGATCTTCCGTATTTTCGGTCCGGATGAGACCATGTCCAATCGTTTAAATAAAGTGTTTGAAGTGACAAACCGCACCTGGAATGCTGAAATCATAGAGGGTGATGCATATCTGAGCGAAAATGGCCGCATTGTGGACTCTATGCTGTCGGAACACTGCTGTGAAGGATGGCTGGAAGGGTATCTGTTAACCGGTCGTCACGGGATTTTCAACAGCTATGAGGCATTTATTCGTATTGTAGACTCCATGGCATCTCAGCATGCAAAATGGCTGAAAGTAACCAGCGAACTGCCTTGGAGAGCAGAAATCTCCTCGCTGAACTATATTCTGTCGTCCAACGTATGGCAGCAGGATCACAACGGCTACACCCATCAGGATCCGGGCTTTATCGATCACCTGGCAAATAAAAAAGCCGACGTGGTACGTATGTACTTCCCGCCGGATACCAACTGCCTGCTGAGCTGCTTTGACCATTGTGTGCGGAGCCGGAACTACATCAACGTAATGGTAACCTCCAAACATCCGCGTCCGCAGTGGCTCAATATGGAGCAGGCAGTAAAACACTGTACCCAGGGCATCGGCATCTGGGAATGGGCATCCAGCGATGCCGGAAGCGAGCCGGATATTGTGATGGCATGCTGCGGTGATGCGCCAACGCTGGAAACACTGGCGGCTGTATCCATTCTGTGTGAAAAACTGCCGGAACTGAAAATCCGTGTGGTAAACGTTGTAGACTTAATGCGCCTGCAGGATTCCTCCCAGCATCCGCATGGGCTTAGCCAGTCTGATTACGACATGATTTTCACCAAGGATAAACCAATCCTGTTTGCATATCACGGCTATCCGTCGCTGATTCACGAGCTGACCTACCGCAGAGCCAACAAGGATTTACACGTACACGGGTACAAAGAAGAAGGCACCATCACCACACCGTTTGATATGCGTGTACAGAACGATATTGACCGGTTCCATCTGGTCATCGATGCCATCAAATTAATCCCTTCGCTGCAGAACAAAGGGGCAGCCGTGGTACAGGAAATGAAAGATAAACTGGTAGAACATAGCCAGTACATCCGCGAATACGGCGTTGATATGCCGGAAGTGGCTGACTGGAAGTGGAAGAAATAACGATAAATGCGCAGGGGCGCCGTTTCGGCGCCCTTTGTTTTTCCACTGTAATTTAAAGTTTGAGAGTCTATTTAATATCAATATATGTTATAATGTAAAAAAACTATTCGCGATTAGTACAATGCCTACTTTGGAATATATTCATTACAATGTGTGAGGGGGAATGGTTATGAACTGTGTCGAGGAAACGAGGAAAAACGCTGTAATTGCAGAAATGGTTAATGTTGAATATTTTCCAGTGTTGCGTGATGAAACAATATTAAAAGAGAATATTAAAATTCCAATTACAGAACTAGCTGCTATGGGGTTGCCTTTGGCTGGAGTGATGCAGCAAGTGGCAGAAAAAACGGCGTTAGCCGGTGCATTGGAAGGAATGTCTCCGTTATATGCATTAAACATGCGAGGGTATAGTGGAAGTTTAGCTGCTATGCATGATGGAAGTGGTTTTTTGACATCTGTGATTGGTGAAGGCGGTCAAGGTGTCATTGGTCAGGCAGCATTTGTTCCGGTGAATACTGGTGAAATTGTTTCTGCTGGTTCGGTAACAATCAATCCGGTACTGATGATGGCTACGGTCATGATGTTATCAATCAATCAGAAACTAGATAAAATACAGGTCGGACAGCAGGAAATTATGAATTACCTAAAAAACAAAGATAAGGCTGAATTACGTGCTGGAATGAACATGTTAATAGAAATTCAGAATAATTATAAATATAATCTGGATAATAAAGAATATAAAGTTGCGAAGATAAAAATGACCCAAGACATAAGGAAAAATGCAGAAGAACATGGTATAGCGAACAAAAAGATTTTAAAGAGTATACTTGCTTCAGGTAAAATGATTCATGGTAACAAAGAGGTAAACGATAGAATGGGTGCGATTAAAGAAGCGCTGCAGGAGTATCAGATTGCTGTTTATGTATATGCATTTGCAGCATTTCAGGAAACATTGCTGCTTGAAAATTTTAAACCAGAATATCTAAAAAGTATAATAGCTGATATAGAAGAACATTCTCTACAATATAGAGAACAATATATAGAGTGTTATGATTTTATGGAAGAATACATGCAGACTTCTGTTCAATCAGGTGCAGCAAAAGGTTTATCAGTTTTCACAAAAAAAGCTGGTGACGCCATTGCAAAGGTTCCTATTTTGAGTAAAGGACCTGTGGATGAAGCACTAATTGATGCAGGTAGGAAATTGCAAGAGATGGGTGAAAAAAGCAGGGAAAGGGAATTAAAGAATCTTTCTAAGAAACAGAGCAGCTATATTAGGCCCTTTGTCGAGAATATTGAACTGATGAATCGTCTTTATAATGAGCCAAAAGTTATGTTGTTCGACAGTGTTAATCTCTATCTTGTAAGTTAGAAATCATATACAAATGTGATAACCCCTGCAAATAGGATACAAGGGTTGTTTGCAAAAATAAAATTCTGAATTGCCAAATATGCGTTCACGTGATGCAAAAAAATGAAATAACAAATAGCAGTTTAAAGCCATTAGCATAAACGCTGATGGCTTTTTTATATATGTTCCTTTATTCGACAAAGCTGTAACTAAGTCTGGATATCTGTTCGTGTGTTCTTATGATAAAATACCCTCTGAGAGGAAGTCACGCTGTTTTGCGCAGCGCATGGCGGCATACAGACGGCTTGCCCTATAAGGGGGTGGTAGTCATAGTTACATGGGAAGGGTTATTATGCTTATTTGCATTTGCCTCGCTCATTGTCGAGATTATCGCCTTGATAATGGGCAAGAAACAGTAGTTTGATTTAATAAAAAATTACTCCCGTCTCTGACCTGACAAATCGTGACGGGAGCAATCCACACATTTTTGAGGGCGAGCCGTTAGGCTTTTTCTCTTTTCTATTTTTATTATAGCAAAATGAAATTATTCGTCAAGAAGAATATTTTGCATATATAAACAAAAAAACTGGCTCTGGAGAATAAATAAATCCCCATCGCTTGAACTTCTTAAAGCAGAAGCCGAAGTCAGCCTGTCTAAGGGTGCGAAGCATGCCGTTTTACGGCACGTATGCCCTTGACAGTCTGTTTCGGTTCTGCTAAAAGAGAGCCCGGCGACGGGGAATTTTAAATCTCCAGAGCTTCGGGGTAAGGGGCAGAGCCCCATGAAGAATGTTAAAATGTCTTAAGTGTTTTTTATGTTGTAATGTTTTCAGGTGTAAGGATGTATGAAATGTATACATTCCAGTAAACTTTCTGATATTTTTGTTTTTTCATGGAAAGAGTATAGAAAAAATATACATCTTTACACAAATCGCATGGTTGACACAAAAAGCTTACATAAAAGTTTACATGGAGTGTTCAGGAGTTTACATACATTGATGACGAAATGACAGGATGACGAGATTATTTATATCTTCTTCTGTTTTTTAAAATTTTTTAAAAAGATATAGGAGATAAGTTGTCATCTCGTCACTATTCCCATGGTTGAGCGAAATTTTCGTCATAAAGTCGTCATCTTTTCGTCATCGGGCGAAAAAGTCGTCATTCTGATATGGAATAGGCAAATAAAAAAACGAGCAACCGAAATTGCTCGTTTTTGTCAGCTTGTCTGTAATCGGAATTATTTGCCGATGTAAGCAGCCAGGTCAACAACTCTGCAGCTGTAGCCCCATTCGTTGTCGTACCATGCCAGGATTTTCAGCATGGTGTCGTCCATAACCATGGTGGACAGACCATCAACGATACTGGAACGATCATCGCCATTGTAGTCGATGGAAACCAGCGGTTTGTCGGAGTAGCCCAGGATGCCTTTCATTTCACCTTCAGAGGCAGCTTTTAATAAAGCGTTTACTTCTTCAGCGGTTACTTTTTCTTCTAATTCAAATACAACGTCAACCAGGGAAACGTTTGGTGTTGGTACACGCAGAGCCAGACCGGTCAGTTTGCCTTTCATAGCAGGGATAACTTCACCTACTGCTTTCGCAGCACCTGTGGTGGTAGGAATGATGGACTGTACGCAGCCTCTTGCACGACGATAGTCTTTGTGACGGTTGTCCAGGTTTTTCTGGTCGTTGGTGAAAGAGTGAACCGTTGTCATAACACCGTGTTTGATGGTGTAGTTGTTGTTGATTACTTTTACAACAGGAGCCAGGCAGTTTGTGGTGCAGGATGCGTTGGAGATAACCTGCATGTCTGGTGTGTAGATTTCTTCGTTTACGCCCATAACGATGGTAGCATCTACACCTTTACCAGGTGCGGAGATGATAACTTTTTTCGCGCCGTTGTCCAGATGAACCTGGCAGTCTTCTTTGGTTTTGAATTTACCGGTGCAGTCGATGACTACCTCAACGCCCAGTTCGCCCCAAGGCAGGTTTTTAGGGTCACGGTCGGATAACAGGCGGATTTTTTTACCGTCTACTACCAGGCTGTCTTCTGTGTAGGATACTTCACCTCTGTAGGTGCCGTGTGTGGAATCGTACTGGAACAGATGTGCAGTACCTTCCGGGTTGGATGTGCTGTTGATTGCCACAACTTCCACATCGTCGTGCTGCATTGCCACACGCACGCATAAGCGGCCAATGCGGCCAAACCCGTTAATACCAATTTTAGTTGCCATAATAATAAGCCCTCCGTTTTTTATATATAGTTTTTGATTAAGAAACACACAATAAATCAAGTTTATTATAATACGAAATGATTCGCAAATAAAGACCTTGACAAAAAGAAAAACGAAAACTATAATCAAAAGATATGCAAGTTACTATATTATTGGATGTAAGGAGCGTTATAGAGTGAGCGAACAGGATGTAATTTTAACGCGTGAAGGTCTGGAACAGTTAGAGCAGGAACTGGAAGAACTGCGCACTGTAAAACGGACCGAAGTAAAAGAACGTTTAAAAGAAGCCATTGCATTAGGGGACTTAAGCGAAAACTCCGAATACGATGATGCGAAAAACGAACAGGCTTTCATGGAAGGCCGCATTCTGGAACTGGAAAAGATGATTCGCAACGCGAAAGTCATCGAAGACGGTGTGCAGCAGGAAGGCACTATCACCGTAGGTTCTCTGGTAACTGTAAAAGATATCGAGTTTGACGAAATTACTGAATACAGACTGGTTGGTACTGTAGAGGCCGACCCAATGAACAACCGTATTTCCAATGAATCTCCAGTAGGCCGTGCGCTGCTGGGCCACAAAGCAGGCGATATTATCGATGTGGAAGTGCCTGCCGGTGTGATTCAGTTAGAAATTATTGAAATCAGCAAAGGTTAAACACTGCTGAAATCCAAAAGGAGGGAACATCATGGCAAAACAGACACAGGAAGAAAAACGTGAAAATGAATTAATCAAAGTTCGTATGGACAAAATGGAAGCTTTGCGCGAAAAAGGTGTAAATCCTTTTGGTCAGCGGTTTGAACGCACCCATCATGCACAGGACGTTCTGGACAACGCAGAAGCGCTGATTGCTTCCGGCGAGGAAGTTATCATTGCAGGCCGTCTGATGGCAAAACGCGGTCAGGGGAAAGCAGGCTTTGCAAACGTACAGGATCTGAGCGGCAGAATTCAGATCTATTCCCGCCTGGATGTAGCCGGCGAAGAAAGCCACGGCTTTTTCAAAAAGGCAGATATCGGTGATATCGTAGGGATTCGCGGCGTTGTATTCTTAACCGAAAAAGGGGAATACACCATCTCCGTGCGCGAATTCACACCATTAACCAAATCTCTGCGTCCGCTGCCGGAAAAATATCATGGCCTGACCGACGTGGAAATGCGGTATCGTCAGCGCTATGTAGATCTGATTATGAATCAGGAAGTACAGAACACCTTTATCATGCGCAGTAAAATTGTACGTTATGTACGTGAATTTTTAGATAACAAAGACTTCCTGGAAGTGGAAACACCAGTACTGCACGGCATTGCCGGCGGTGCAAATGCCCGTCCGTTCATTACCTACCACAATGCACTGGACATGCAGCTGTATATGCGTATCGCACTGGAACTGCACCTGAAACGCTTAATTGTTGGCGGTATGGAAAAAGTATACGAACTGGGCCGTGTATTCCGTAACGAAGGCATTGACACCCGTCACAATCCGGAATTCACCCTGATGGAAGTATACCAGGCTTACGCAGACTACAACGACATGATGGATTTAACAGAAGATCTGTTCAAATATGTGGCAGAAAAAGTTCTGGGCACCACAAAAATCACTTACGGCGAACACGAAGTTGATCTGGGTACCAGATGGACCCGTATCACCATGAACGATGTTGTAAAACAGTACTCCGGCATTGATTTCAGCACCATCGAAACCGACGAAGAAGCGCGTGCTGCAGCTCGTGCCATCGACGTTCATGTGGAAGACGATATGCCAAAAGGCAAAGTGCTGGCAGAAGTATTTGACGCAAAAGTAGAAGAAAATCTGATTCAGCCTACCTTCGTAACCGATTATCCAATCGAAATTTCTCCGCTGTCCCGCCGCAAAGACGGCCATCCGGAATTAACTGACCGGTTCGAACTGTTTATCGTTGGCCGGGAACATGCAAACGCATTCTCTGAGTTAAACGACCCGATTGATCAGAGAGAACGCTTTGAAAAACAGATGGAAGCAAAAGCAAAAGGCGACGACGAAGCCCATCCAATGGATGAAGACTTCTTAACCGCACTGGAATATGGCCTGCCGCCGACAGGCGGCCTGGGCATCGGCATTGACCGTATGGTGATGCTGTTAACCAACAGCGCATCTATCCGCGATGTGCTGCTGTTCCCGGCAATGAAACCAAGAGACTAGTTAACTGATATATAACAAACCGCTAGAGAGGTGAACTCTTTAGCGGTTTTTCTTTTCCCTGAAATACGGGATGTTTTAACCAGCCGTATATTTCTGGCAGCCTTTTGCAGGCTGCCGTTTTTATTGATGCAGAGATAAATTTGATGTGCCGAATTGCAGCTTCCTCAATATTTATGAATTTACACTCCGCCTATTGATGTTTTGACTTTTTACAAAGAATTAACTAATTTTCTACAGAATTATGGCAGTTGAAAATGTGTGTGCGTGTTAGAATGACCTTGCAATCAACGATGTGTGATTAAAAAAATTTAGGAGGAAAGAAAAATGAAAAAAATTAAAAAAATGTCGTTCGTGAAAAAAGCAGTAGCGGCAGTGACTATGCTGGCAATGACTGCCGGGTGCATGACTGGTTGCGGAACAGGAAATGGTGAAGTACAGCAGACGTCTGGCAGCAATTACGCAGACACAATTACTCTGGTATGGTATCCAAATGAATCTGCGGACACATTTGCACCAACAAGAGAAATTGTTGCTGATTTAGTGCATAAAGCAACAGGGAAGACTGTAGAACAGAAACTTACGACAGATTATGCAATTGCTATTGAGGCTGTTTCAAGCGGAACTGCACAAATTGGCTGTATCTTTGGTGCAGAAGGTTATATTCAGGCAAAAAACGCAAATGATGCAGTTGAACTTTTGGTGGTTGAATCAGGTGCATCAGGAACACTTGATGATGCAATGTATTATAGCTATTTAGCGGTAAATGAAGAAGACGCAGCTGAATATATGAATGGCGATAAATATTCAATTGAGAATATTGCAGGTAAAAAAATGTCCTTCGTATCAAATAGTTCAACATCCGGGTTCAAGGTGCCAACAAATTCAATTATTTCTAAGATGAAAACAGACAGCAAATGGGCAAATTTAACGGTTGATGACCTTATGGAAGGCGGTAGTGATTCCTTCTTTGAAGAAGTATTATTTGGCGGTTCCCATCAGGGTGCGGCATTTAATCTTTTATCCGGTAAGTCGGATGTGTCAGCTTTCTGTGATACAGAAATAGAACCATATGCAACATGTGTTTCGGGGGAAGCAAAACAGGCAGGCACAGTATATGAAATTAATGCAGATGCTGATGCCCCGTTTGACACTGTAGCAGGAGAGAGATTTACCGTTATTGCATCCACACCGGTTATGAATGGACCGTTTATTTACAATTCGGAAACACTTAGCCCGGAAGATGCAGAGGCAATTAAAGCATTATTTACATCCGATGAAGTAGCAAATGACCCGGCAATTTTTTATAATCCTGATTCGGAAGTAAAGGGGCTTTATAAAAAAACAGATAATGAAAGATTTTTGACCGTAGAAGACTCCTGGTATGACCCGATTAGAACTATGGAATAAAAGAGAGAATGGAGAATGGAACGTATGCCAATCCTTGAGTTTAAAAACGTAAGCAAAATTTATGACAACGTAACCAAAGCGTTAGAGGATATAAATTTTACAGTTGAAGAAGGCGAGTTCATTTCCATTATCGGCCCTTCAGGAGCGGGGAAATCCACACTTTTGAGATGCATCAATCGTTTGATTGATGCATCTCAAGGTGAGATTATTTTTGATGGTCAGGATATTACCCATGTAAAAGGGAAAGAACTCCGCAGTATCAGAACGAAAACGGGCATGATTTTTCAGCATTACAATCTTGTGGACAGACTGAGTGTGATTGAAAATGTTCTGCATGGCACTTTAGGAAAAAAATCAACAATCAGCGGAATGTTTGGACATTATACAGAAGATGAAAAAACAAGAGCTTTTAAAATATTAAAAGAGTTAGGACTGGGAGAGTTTGTGTATAAAAGATGCGATGAACTTTCAGGGGGGCAAAAACAGCGTGTGGGTATTGCAAGAGCAATCATGCAGCAGCCAAAGCTGATTTTGTGTGATGAGCCGATTGCATCCCTGGACCCCAAGGCATCCAAGGTTATTATGGATCAGCTGGTGTCCATCAATAAGAACAAGAAAATAACTTGTATTGTAAATCTGCATCAGGTAGATGTTGCCCTTAGATATTCTACAAGAATTATTGGTGTTGCATCTGGAAAAATCGTCTATGATGGTTTACCGGAAAATTTGAACCAGGAAACAATTCATAAGATTTATCAGTCAAATGCCAATGATTTAATTACGGATGTTAGTGGAGGGGTTCATGGTGAAAGATAAGCAGACTATTTTTCAAAAAAGGAAAATCGCGTATTTTACTGTATTTTCCAGTATTCTTGCTCTGTATATTCTATCATCTATCGTGACAGAATTTAAATTAACCGATGGAGTTATGGCATTTCCTGAAGCAGCATCGTGGATAGTGCACAAATTTGTTCCGGATGCAAAGGCATTTACAAGGTTTCCAAAGATTATGGACAGACTTTTGGAGACGGCACTTTTATCGGTGGCAGTTACTTCAATAGCGACGGTTGTAGCATTTATTTTTAGTTTATTTGGTTCGAGAACATTGAAGTCGCATGGCATTTTAAATCAGGCAGTACGTATGACAGCGGCATTTTTTAGAAATGTACCGGATGTAGTATGGGCGATGCTTCTTATGTTTTCCTTTGGTCAGAATATATTGACCGGTTTTTTGGCATTGTTTTTTTCAACATTTGGTATGCTGACAAGATCGTTTATTGAGACAATTGATGAAGTCAGTTCAGCCTGTGTAGAAGCACTGGATGCAACTGGTGCAAATTTTGCACAGATTGTATTTCAGGGGGTTATTCCTTCGACCGTTACCGCTCTTATTACATGGGCGTTATATATGATTGAAACGAACATTAGAAGCGCCACATTAATTGGTATCCTTACAGCGACGGGCATAGGATATTTATTTGATATGTATTATAAAAGACTGGAATTCGGTTCTGCAAGTCTGGTAGTTATATGTATTGTTGTATTAGTGATTATCATTGAAAATATTTCAAACAAATTAAGAAAGGTGATTAGCTAATGTCAGAAGTTGTAATAAAGTATGAAAATGCGGCTGGAAAACAAAATAATACAACTTGTCAAGATAGTATAACTTGTAATCTGGAAAAAAATATTTTTGGAAAGATCAGAATTGCAGCGCATAGTAAAAGTAATCTGGCAATAAAAATATTGATTATTTCATTAATTGCAATTTCGACTATAGCCTTTTTGACATTTGATTATAAAGAAATTAATTTTGCAGAAGCAATCATGGCGACCTTGCATAATGTAAAAACAGTATTTCTGGAACCTGCTCTGAGGAGAGATACCGTAATGGGTGTTGCCTATCAGTTATTTGTAACATTTTGTCTTGGGATGCTGGCTACAATTTTTGGTGCTTTGTTTGCACTTATATGTTCGCTGTTTTGTGCAAAAAATATTTCTCATCCTGCAGCAGCAACCGTTATTAAGAGTTTTGTTGCAGTTGTTCGTGCAGTGCCAACGGTGTTATGGGTTTTAATCTTTGCCGTGTCAGCAGGTCTTGGAAGTGTAGCGGCTGTTATTGGCCTTACATTTCATAGTTTTGCATACCTTACCAAAGTTTATGCTGAGTCAATAGAAGAAATTGGTGCAGGCACGATAGAGGCGCTTCGTGCAAATGGCGCAAATTTCTGGCAAATTGTGTGTCAGGCAGTAATTCCAGCAACACTTAGCTATATTGTTGCATGGACGTTTATGAGATTTGAAATCAACTTTGCCAATGCTGTAGCTGTAGGTGCAGCTGCGGGAGCAGGCGGTATTGGATATAACCTTTATATGGCAGGCAGTATGTACTTTGATCTGCATGAGATGGGATTTCTCACATATGTTGTTGTAATTGCGGTAATTATTCTGGAAGTAATTTCAACAAAAATTAAAACAATCGTACGGTAAAAATACTGGAAAATAAAAATCAGAAATGACTGGAGAATAACATGAAAAAAAGACGCTTGTTTAAAATTCTGTCTAAAGCAGACAGAGGGATTGTTCTTGATATGGCAGATGAGATTAAAAAAAGAACGGAAGTTGTTGTTATTAAAGCGCCTGAAAAGGCACTTGCAATGATTAAAATGAGAGAACCGGTTAAGGAAAGTTTATTTTATCTTGGTGAAGTAATTGTTACAGAAACGACGGTATCTGTGAATGGTGTAAATGGCACAGCCGTAGCAATGGGTGATGATTACGATAAAACTCTGGCCATGGCAATTATAGACGCAGCGTATAATGGTAATCTGTTTGCGGATGAGACTGTACTTTTAGAGTTAGAGAAGGAGCAGATTGCTCGAGAGGAAAAAGAAAATGCGATGTTTATGAAAACAATGGTTAATTTCAAGTCTATGGATTCGGGGGAACCGGTATGAAAAAATTACATAATTTTGATGAAGTTTTTGATGGACAGAAGGTATTTAGAAAAATATTAGAAGCTGTTTCAAATCCAGGCAGAAAGGTTTCTATATCGGAACAGGCAGAGAAACTGTACGGAGACAATCGTGTATTTTTAGCAATTGCCATGACATTGCTGGATAATGAAGTGAGCTTTTCTGTATGCGACAATCAGGAGCTGGCAGAGAGTATATCGCTTCTTACGCTTTCAAAGGAAGCTTCCTTAGAAAATGCAGATTTCGTGTTTGTTGAAAATGCCGATAATCTGGATGAGGTTTTTGAGAAGGCGAAATGTGGAACTTTGGAAGAGCCGCAGAAATCGGCAACAATCGTTATAAAAGCAGACAACAAGTGTAATACGGCTTTTGAGATATATGGTGCGGGTGTTGACGGGACATTAAAACTGGAAGTGCCTGATGTAGTGGAAAAAGCATTGGAGCTTAGAAACCGTCAGAATTATGAGTATCCGCAAGGTGTAGATATTATATCTGTTACAAGCGGCGGAGAGTTGTATTCCATACCGAGACTTGTAATGAGAAGGAGGGCATAATAATGGCATATGTAGCGGTATCCGGTGGAGAAGAAGCCATCGAAGAAAGTATTAAATTGCTGGATTATTATAGAAGCGGTACAGAAAAAGATCTTGAATTAGAGGTAATTGAAAAGAAAATGTCGCTTCTGGTAGATAGAGTAATGAGTGAAGCAGGTTTGTATGCGCCCACCTATGCAGCACTTGCCTTGAAGCAGTGTGAAGGTTCAACTGATGAAGCAGTATTCCTTCTTAGAGCATATCGCTCAACGTTAAAGAGAAATTTTTATACAACGGTAACAGATACAAGAAATATGAGAATGCTTAGACGTATTTCCGCGGCATTTAAAGATATTCCAGGCGGGCAGGTTCTTGGTGCAACATATGATTATACACATCGATTGATGAATTTTAATTTAAAGAATGAAGATGCCAAAGCCTTACATCGGAAAATGATTGATAAGATTGAAAGTCAGGATAAAGAAGAAATTACCTCATTTGGACGTGTTTCCGATGAATTAAAGAAAGAAGGGTTACTTGACATCTATGAAAAGCATGATGAAAAACCATTTGATGTGACGGAAAATCTTCTTGAATTCCCTGCAAAAAGAAGTGCAAGACTACAGACGTTATCAAGAGCAGATACTGGTTTTATTTCCGGTTTAGCGTACGCAGTTCTCAGGGGGTTTGGACAGGTGCATCCAACAGTTGGGGAACTTAGAAGTGGTTACGTTGAACTGGAGGTTCTATATACGAATTTGCCGGAGGAAACTATTTATATTGGTGAAATTTTACTGACGGAAGTTGAAGCCTTCAATCAGGCGGAAGACAAGAATCAGCTGAAGCTTGCGAGCGGTTATGGGGCAGTCTTTGGGCGCAACGAGAACAAAGCGATTGCAATGTCTGTACTTGATCGTGAACTTGAAACAGGTGGTGATTATCCGCCGCAGGACGAAGAATTTGTATTAATGCATGGTGATTGCCTTGAGATGAATGGATTCATTTCCCATCTTAAGCTGCCTCATTATGTAACATTCCAGTCTAAATTAGATGCAGTAAGAAAGACAAGAGGGAAGAAGAATGAGTAATGGACGTAATAGGGAGTATAATTATGCATTTCTTGACGAAAGTTCAAAGAGAGAAATCAGACGTAGTGTTTTAAAAGCAGTAGCAATTCCTGGGTATCAGGTCCCTTTTGGTTCAAGAGAACTTCCAATAGGACGAGGCTGGGGAACAGGTGGTATCCAGCTCACACTTTCATTAATTGGACCGGAAGATACACTGAAAGTGATTGACCAGGGCAGTGATGAAAGTGTAAATGCTGTTAATATAAAGAAATTTGTAGGTATTTGCACAGATGTCGAGACTACGACGGACACACGGAAAGCTACAATTATTCAGACACGTCACAGAATTCCTGAAATAAAACTTAGAAATGACCAGATTCTTGTATTACAGGTACCGATTCCGGAACCGCTTAGAATTGTGGAGCCAAAGGAAGAGGTTACCAGAAAAATGCATGCGGAAAAAGATTATGCTCCAATATGGCTGCAATTATATGAAAGCATTATTAAGTATGGAAAAGTAACGATTCCAACAGAATATCCTTGTATGGTTGAAGACAGATATGTTATGAGTCCGAGTCCAATTCCAAAGTTTGATAACCCAAAACTTCATGATGCAGACTGCTTGTATTTATTTGGCGCCGGTAGAGAAAAGAAAATATATGCAATTCCACCGCATACAAAAGTGGTTTCATTAGCGTTTGAAGATGTTCCTTTTGAAAAGGAAAGTTTTAAAGGGAAGAAGTGCCGGATTTGCGGAAGTACAGACACCTATCTGGATGAAATGTTTGATTCTGTGACAGGTGAAAAGTTCTATCAGTGTTCAGATACATCATATTGTAAGGAGCAATGTAAGAGATGAGTAGGAATGAAAAGCCTGTGCTGCAGGTAAAAAATTTGTTTGTACGCTATGGAGAGGGATGTCCGGAATGCGCAACACATTTAGAAAAGAATCGATGTACAGTCTGCGGAACTGTATGGGCCGCAAATGATATTTCGCTTGAAGTATTTCCGGGAGAGGTATTGGGAATTGTTGGCGAAAGCGGTTCCGGCAAGTCAACCTTGATGCAGAGTCTGTATTTTGATATAGAACCAACATCAGGGCAGGCATATTTAAACGGCTATAAAGATGGGGAAGCTGATATCTGGCAGGTAAGTGCGGCAGAAAAGAGAGATATAAAAAACAATGTGATGGGTATGGTTTATCAGAATCCAATCAGAGGCCTGCGTATGAATTATTCGGCAGCTTCAAATATTGCTGAAAAAATTATTGCAGCAGGAAGTCGTAATGCTGGTCAGATGACAGCACGTGCCGAGGAACTTCTGCAGGCTGTTGAAATTCTCACTTCCAGAATGGGCGAGGCACCAAAGAATTTTTCAGGCGGTATGCAGCAAAGAGTACAGATTTCAAAAGCTTTAGCAAACAATCCATCCATATTATTGCTGGACGAGGTGACAACAGGACTTGATTTGTCCGTACAGGCAAAGGTTTTGGATCTTATCAGAAAGATTAAAAACCAGTATGGAATATCTATTCTTCTGGTGTCTCACGATTTAGCGGTTATCAGAATGCTTGCCGATAGAACGATTGTTATGCTTGATGGAAAAATTATTGAAAGCGGTCTTACTGATCAGATTCTGGAAGACCCGCAGCATGCGTATACACAGCAGTTAGTTCATTCTTTGTTATAAACTCAGGAGGATAAAACTCTAATGATAGAAATCAAAAACGGTAAAATTGTTACACCAGATGAAGTGATTGAAGGAAAGTCTCTTTTAATTGAAGACGGGTGCATTTATGATATTTGTGAGTTTGATAAAAAAGCAGACAAAGTAATTGATGCTCATGGCCGTTACATTATGCCGGGTTTTATAGATGTTCATGCAGATAAAATAGAGAAGGTTATTAACCCTCGCCCTACAGCGGTATTTGATTTCGAACTTGGTTTGAAGGAAGTTGAAAAAGAACTTTTACAGCAGGGCATTACAACAATTTATCATTCCTTTTCATTATATAAAGATTTGGCGTTTGGCCAGTGTCTTATGAGAAAAAAAGAAAACGTAAGTAAAATGGCTGAATTAATCGAAGATATTCATAATAGAGATCATTTGATTCATCATAGATGTCACTTAAGATTAGAAATTGATAATCTTGAAGTTTATACGATTGCAAAAGATATGATGGATAAGAATCTTGTTCATGAGATTTCTTTTATGGATCATACACCGGGGCAGGGGCAGTATAAGAATTTAGCTGTTTATGAGAAATCTGTAAGTAAGAGTTCAGGCCAGACATTTGAACAAATTCTTGATTATCATAAGAATAAAGAGAAACTTACATTTGAACAGATGAAAGAATTAACAGAAATCGCGCACTCGAAAAAAATCACAGTTGCATCACATGATGATGACACGAAAGAAAAGCTGGAAGTGAATGCTCAGATAGGCGTTGATATCAGTGAGTTTCCGATTACGATTGAAGTAGCGAAGGAAGCAAAAAAGAAGGGTTTTTATACAGTGGTTGGAGCACCTAACATTTTACTTGGCGGTTCTCACTCCGGGAATATGTCGGCAGCAGAAGCAATTCTGAATAACTGTGCAGATATTCTCTGTTCGGATTATTATCCACAGGCGATGTTACATGCTATTTTCATCATGCATCATAAACATGGTGTCCCAATCCCGGAAATGGTGAAAAAGGTTACACTTAATCCGGCAAAGGCGACTAGAATAGATGAAGAGTATGGCTCATTAGAGCAGGGCAAAAAGGCGGATATTCTTATTGTTGATGAAATTGACGGCTATCCGGTTATAACTCATGTTCTTGTGGACGGAAAGACAACTTCCAGGGTTGAGTATAGGAGATAGTAATGATGCATATTTTGGAAATAAAGGACTTGACAAAGAATTTTTACCTGCATGAGGCTAACAGGGAAATTAAGTCTTGTAAAAATGTAAGTTTCACCCTGGATGAAGGGCAGTTTATTGGTATTGTGGGGTTATCCGGCGCAGGGAAATCTACAATTTTAAAGTGTATCAACCGTTCATATCTTGCTACCAGTGGCGAAATTATTTACAATAGTCAGGCATTTGGGAAAATTGATTTGACAAAAGCCTCTGAAAGAGAAATTCTGTATTTAAGAAAACATGAGATTGGTTATGTATCGCAGTTCCTTAATGTAATGCCAAGAACAACAGCTAAGGAACACGTCATGAACGCATTGCTTGAAACAGGAGAGGCTATGTCATCGGCAAAAAAAAGAGCGGAAGAAATGTTAGCATATTTTAAGCTCCCGGAAGAACTTTGGGACATCTATCCGAATACATTCTCCGGCGGTGAACGTCTTAGATTAAATCTTGCACATACCATGGTTAAAACGCCAAGACTCATGCTCCTTGATGAGCCGACAGCATCTCTTGATAATAAGACCAAGGTGCTTGTAAAAGACATGTTAATAAAACTGAAAGATCAGAAAACAAGTATGATTGGAATTTTTCATGACCTGGAATTTATGGATGGTGTGTGTGACAAGGTGTTTAATATTACGGAGGGCAGGATATTATGATAAAGGCGGACATGCATATCCATTCAACCATATCAGACGGAAGTTATAGTATGGAAGAGATTGTAGCAATGGCAGAAAAAAGAAGCCTTGATGCAATTGTGTTCACCGAACATGATACCCTTTCGCATGCATCAAAGCTTCCTGAAAGTGACAAAGTAAAGGTTGCGGCAGGGGTGGAGATTTCTGCATTTGATTATAAAAAAAACTTCAGGGTGCATGTGCTGGGATATAATATTAAGACTCCTGAGATTGTTGAAAGGGTTGTACATCCGACATTGGAAGCACGTCATGCAAATAGCATGCGTCAGATAGAGATTCTTAACAGAAATGGTTATAAAATTGATATAGATAAAATGCCAAAGACGGATGGAACATTTATTTATAAGCAGCATATTATGGACTGGCTTGTAAGTCAGGGAAAAGTGGATGAAATGTTTGGGGAATTTTACTATTCTACTTTTAAGAATAATGGAATCTGTCATTTTGATATAACATATCTGGATCCGATAAAAGCAGTGAGAGCAATAAAGGATGCTGGCGGGTATGCGGTACTTGCACATAGTGGTCAGCAGCAGAATTTTGAATTAATCCCGGAATTGGTAAAGGCAGGGCTGGATGGCCTGGAACTTAATCATCATGCCAACTCCGATAAAGATAAAATTCGCATAAGAGAATATGCAGATAAATATAATCTTTTTCTAACAGGCGGCAGTGATTGTCATGGAAGATATGAGCCGAATTCACCGGAAGTTGGAGATTATATTGCGGAACAAAGCGGTGCAGAAAGAATCTTTGATGCCGGCCGTTAAATGGAGAGCATATATGGAAAATAAGGTTTTACTGGTTTTAATAGATGGGTTGCGTCCTGATGCATTGGAGCAGTGCTCACACTTGTTTTTAAAGAAGTTTATGCATAAATGTTCCTATACAAAACGTGGGTTAAGCGTTAATCCTTCGGTTACGCTGCCTTGTCATATGTCTATATTTCATAGTGTTAATCCGGACCGGCATGGTGTAATGGAGAATATATATGTTCGTCCACCGCGCCCGGTAAATGGACTTTTTGAGGTATTGGCAAAAAATAAGAAAAAATCTTTTTTCTTTTATACATGGGAAGAGTTAAGAGACATCGGGCGCCCGGGAAGTCTTGCCCGGCAGGAGTTCTGCAGCTACGAAAAATACGGACGCCAGGCAGATGTGTGTATGTGTCTGCGTACAATAGAGGCGCTGAAAAATGAACAACCGGACTTTATTTTTTACTATATGACATGTCCGGATGAAGTAGGCCATAAATATGGGTGGATGAGCACAGAATATATGGATGCGGTAAATTTTGCATCAGAAACTGTAAAAAAAATAGTAGAAGCTCTTCCGGAAAATTATAATCTTATTATTACAGCAGATCATGGCGGACATGATAGAACACATGGCACAACAATGGCAGAGGATATGATGATTCCAATGATGTTCTATGGGACGGCATGGGAGGCAGATAAGGAAATGAATAATATCGGTTTGCTTGATCTTGCACCGACAATTGCTTCTTTGCTTGGTTGTGAACCGGATTCCGTATGGGAAGGAAGCAATATTTTGTCAGACAATAATTGTATATAATTTATATTTTTTTTAGCATGAACATTGTTATAAGACAATACGGCAAATTTGAAAGTACATGATCATTTGAATGCAGAGGAAGAGATTGTTATGGTAGATGTTAGAGTCATGTCAATAGCGGATTATGATGGGGTATATAATCTATGGATTAATACGCCGGGAATGGGACTAAATGCAACAGATGACAGCAGGGAAGGTATTGAAAAGTATTTAAACCGTAATCCTGCATCAAGTTTTGTGGCAGAGTGCGATGGTACAATCATTGGAGTGATTATGGCTGGTCATGACGGAAGACGAGGATATATCCATCATACTGCTGTTTTACCGGCTTTTAGAAAACAGGGAATAGCAAAAAGGCTTGTTGATTCTGCTATGTCTGCGTTGGATAAAGAAGGTATAAATAAAGTAGCACTGGTCGCTTTTAAAAAGAATGCGCTAGGCAATGGTTTCTGGGAAAACGTTGGATTTAAAGAGAGAGATGATCTGGTATATAGAAATAAAAATATTCATGTATTAAATAGAATTGATACATGATTTTAGAGGCAGTTGGTTTAAATCCAATTTGCAGGTAGTCCTGCCCTGGGCGTTTCGATGGATGTGCTGGCAACAAAAATTGAAGATGTTACATCTGCAAAAACTTAAATTTTGTACTTTATATACAAAAGCCGGCCGGCTGTTCTGAAAAGAGCAGTCGGTCGGCTTTTTGTTATGTGCTTGTAAGATGTCTCATGTCCTCTGGCAATGAACTTTCAAATTGCATTGGTTCTCCGGTGAGCGGCTGCTGAAATTGCAGGATGGCGCAGTGCAGAGCCTGCCGGTTAATCAGATTGCAGCTGCCTCCGTATAATGCATCGCCCAGAAGCGGATGCCCAAGCGATGCCATATGTACGCGAATCTGATGGGTGCGGCCGGTCAACAGCTGGAGCTGAACCAGTGAACAGGGCTGTGTGCCAGTTTGAAATGTGTCTATGGTTTGATATAAGGTACTGGCCGGCTGACCATCAGGATGAATCTGCCGCCGGATACTGCTGTTATCCACACGGCTGATTGGCTTGTCAATACGGCCTTCCGGCGGGACAGGTTGTCCTTCCACCAGTGCCAGATATGTTTTGGTGATGGTCTGTTCCTGCTGTGCCAGACTGAACAGATGATGGATATGCCGATGTTTTGCCACAAGAACCAGCCCGGAGGTATTCAGGTCCAGCCGTGTTACAAAATGAACGGCTGCTGTGTGGCCAGTCTGTTCATAATGGTGGACAATGGCGTTGGCCAGTGTACCGGAGGGATGTCCTTTGGACGGAATGGTGCTGATGCCTGCCGGTTTTTCTGCAATGAGGAGATAGTCATCTTCATAGACGATAGAAAGCGGCATGGCTTCGCCTTTCATCTGGCTGCTGCCGGATTCTGACGGATACTGCACCACAATCTGGTCGCCGGGCTGTATCGCATAACGCACAGTCTCCGCTCTGCCGTTGACCAGAATTGCACCGCCGGACTTGATACCGGTCAGAGCCGTTCTGGAAATATTCTGTTGTGCAAGAAAGTCACGCAGCAGAATATTGTGGTCGTGTTCTGGTGCGGTAAACTGTAAGGTGAATGATTTTGGCATACAAATCCCCTTTTGCTGGATGCTGATTGTAGTATTATAACATAAGGCCAACCCGTTGAAAATAACAAAACAGGGCATTCTTTTTCTATGTTTTTCCGTCAGCCTGTGCTATACTGAAAAAACGGACAGCAGAACAGTATACATGGAAGAGGGCGAAACGATGAAGCGCATAGAAGAGCTGATTGTGTCACATACTTGCCGGGGCATGGAGATCCTGCGGCCCTATTTGCCGGAATACTTTTGCAGAGACGCGGCGGAGGAAATCTTACACTGGCCGAAGGGTACGGTATTGTTGACAACAGGGTTTTATGTCAATGGTTATGGAGAGAATGACGGGCCTTGCGGCACGATGTGTATTGCCGCCGCGCTGAGGACGATGGGGTTTCAATGTGTGATTGTAACAGATCAGTTTTGTCAGGATTATTTTGAACAGGAACAGTTTGAAGTTGTTTATCTGGATGTGGCTGCCGACAAACAGGTCTGTCAGCAGCTTCTGAATCAGTACCAGCCGGTTGGCATGATTGCAGTGGAACGCTGTGGCCGCAATCCGTCAGGAGACTATATCAATATGAGAAACAGCAGTATTCGCTCATTTGTTGCACCGGCAGACTGGCTGTTTATTCTGGGAGAAGGCCGGATTCCAACAATCGGCATTGGAGATGGCGGTAATGAAATCGGCATGGGAAACCTTGCCGATGTGATAACGGAACAGCTTGCGGTGGTGCCTTGCTGTGTGCGTGCGGATCATCTGATTATTGCCGCAGTATCCAACTGGGGCGCTTTTGGCCTGACAGCTTATCTGGAACTGTTATCCGGCCAGGCGGTTATGCCGACGTATGAGCAGATTTCACACTATTATCAGATGGGCTATCAGCTGGGACATGTGGACGGTACTACACAAAAGCGAGACCCGGACACCGTTGATGGTTTTGACAGATTGTTGGAACGAGAGCTGGTAGAAGCGTTATATGCCGCTATACAATCGCGGTAAAAATCAATTTGTACTGGAATATTGGTAAACAACCTGAAAAGGAAAGGGCGTTCTATGGAAATCAGACGGGCGACGATGGTAAACGGCTATAATCCTTATTGCATGAAAAAGAAACTAGAAATGTAATAAATGCAAAAAATATAAAAGGACTGCATTCTGTATGTTGCAGAGTGCAGTCCTTGTTTTATGTTCAGCTGCAGGACTATTTTTTCGAGTAGGTTGTTTTCATGCTGACGCCGCGCAGCTGTCCCAGTTTGCCGGAGAGGGCGCTGATGGCGGTTTCCGGCGCATCAATTACAACGCAGATAATGCTCACTTCTTTTTTGGGATACGGCATTCCCATACGGCCAATGATATACTGGCCGTATTCGTGCAGCATGGCGTTGATTTTATCAGCATTTTCGCGGTCTTCCACGATGATACTCAGCGTCGCCAGGCGGGTGTTTTCTTCATTTGCAATCTGTGTCATGGTATTCTTCTCACTTTCTTCAGAAGGATCTTCCGATATGGCAGGTTCTTCCGGCAGGGTATTCACGGCCAGTACATCGGCGTACTCGTTGTGCGGTGTTTCAATCTGCCCGATGACGGTTTCCACACCGAAGGCACGGCGCATATTATCTTCCGTGATGACTTCGTGGACAGCGCCGAAACAAACATTGCCGCTCTTATCCAGCAGAAGGGCTTTATCGGCGTGGCGCAGTGCGTGAACCGGATAGTGGGTGTTGAAAATACAGGTGATGCCCTGTTCTGCCAGATTGCGCAGTGTTTTCAGTACAATCAGCTGGTTTTTAAAGTCCAGATTGCTCTCCGGCTCGTCCAGAATGATAATCTGCGGTTCAGAAACGATAGCGCGGGCGATGAGTACCATCTGCAGTTCACCGCCGGACAGCTCGGCACAGGAACAGTCTGCCAGAGCGGACAGGCCCAGCCGTGCCAGCGTGTCAGTCACCAGCTGGCGGTCTTTTGCGCCTGGTTTTCCGAAAATAGTATAGTGACTGCTGCGGCCAAGCAGAACCATATCTTTGACACTGGATGCCAGTGATGCATTTTTCGCCTGCGGCACATAGGCCACTTTGGAAAACAGTTTTCGCTGGCTCATGCCGGCGATGTCCTCGCCGTCTAACAGGCTATGCCCTTCAGTCCATTTCAGAAATCCCATCATGCAGCGCAGCATGGTGGTTTTACCTGCCCCGTTCGGGCCCAGAATGGCCAGCATCTGTCCGTTTTCCACAGAAAAAGAAATGTTGTTGAGTACCTGTCGGCCGTGTGCATAGCGGAAGCTGCCGTTTTTCACTTCAAAGGTCATAGGCTCCAGCCTCCTGTCTTGCGCAGCAGTGCGATGAATACCGGTGCCCCGATGATGGCAGTCAGCACCGAAACAGGAATTTCAGACGGGCTGAGACTGCGGGCGGCAGTGTCCACCAGTATCATAAACACGGCACCCACGCTGACCGATGCAGGTACCAGCACCATATTGTCACTGCCCAGTGCCATGCGGCAGATATGAGGAATCAGCAGGCCGACCCAGCCAACCTGTCCACAGGTGGAAACACAGGCGGCGGTAATCATGGTGCTGGCCAGTGCTGTCACCAGACGAAGTACGGTTACATTGGAGCCCGATGCCTGAATTTCATCTTCTGACATCGGCAGAATGTTGAGCCGCCAGCGAATGGAATAGAGCAGGCCAATTCCGCCCAGTACAAAGGGCAGGGCAAAGGCCACGGTATACCAGGTGGCATTGCTCAGGCTGCCCATCAGCCAGTAGGTGATAGCCGGCAGTTTGGAATCGGTGTCTGCCACCAGTTTTACAAGCGAAATCAGGGCGGAGAACAGAGAGGAAATAACCATCCCGCCTAAAATCATGGATGTCAGGGAGCGCTCTGCGCCCTTTCCCTTGCCGATAGACAGGGTGAGCCCCACGGCCGCAAAGCCCATCAGCAGTGCGATAAACTGTGTTGTCAGTGTGCTGGTATCAAATAAAAGGGCGAGAACAGCGCCGAAGCTGGCCCCGGCGGCAACCCCCAGTGTGTCCGGGGAGGCCATCGGGTTGGCAAACAGGCTCTGAAAGGCGAGGCCGGCAACAGAAAGTCCGGCGCCCACCAGAATAGCCAGTACAATGCGCGGCAGGCGCATGTCCCGAATAATTTTTGCGAGGTTGTCACCCTGCTCGACGCCCTGAGTCAGAATGCGGCCCAGGGCCGCCAGCGTTTCACCGGCAGTGGTGGTGTAGCGCCCGATACACAGGCAGATGACACCTGCAAGCAGGGGCAGCAGAATCAGTGTCAGATAAAACAGAATGCGACGGCTTCGGGTAGAGGTCACATCCAGTCGAAATTTTTTTCTTCCCATGGCAGCATCATCTTACATTGCCGATTCAGCCGGCGGATTGTACAGAGTATTCAGGTCTTCATCGCTCAGCGTTACGCCGTAGAATCGTTCATAGTAGTCTTTGATTTCGGTATCCATGTCGATGTCGGTGAACAGTTCCGGATACAGATGTTTTGCCATCCACTGCAGTGCCAGCGGGCTGTCGGAGCAAGGAGGGAACCAGTAGTACATCCCCAGCGGCATTTTGTAGAATTCGCCGTTCTGTACGGATGTCAGGCCGGTCCAGTCGTGACCTGCCACTGCGTTATTGGCAGCAATATCTTCAGCGGTAAATGCACTGAAGCTGTTCAGGAAAATAACATCCGGGTCCCATTCGTAAATCTGTTCCAGGCTGACTGGCGCTACTTTCTGTTCCAGCTCCATGGCTACGTTTTCCGCACCGATGGTGGCCAGCCAGTAGCGGCCAAAGGTGGTACCGGCAGCAGTGATACCGGATGCGTTATAGTTAGTGAGAATCAGCGCACTGCGGCGTTCTTCTTCTGGAATCTGAGATACGCGGTCCATTACCATTTTTTCTACTTCCAGACCGTAGGCAACGATTTCGTCAGCCTGCATTTCGGTGCCCATAACCTGACCAATCAAGGTTGCCCAGGTGTTGACCGATTCAATCGCACTCGGGATTTCAGTGGTGAAACCTACACATGCCACACCCAGCGCTTCCAGCTGTTCCACTGCTTCACAGTCCGGGGTGTTCCAGCTGTTGTAGAACACAACATCCGGTTCCAGATTCATGACTTCTTCCACGTTCACGGTTTCGCCTTCTGCGAAAGCGGTGGACACGTCAGTCAGGTCGGCAACCTGGCTCAGGAAGGAGTTGACTGCTGCGTTTTTGGAGGAAGGTGTCAAGCCAACCAGCTTATCCGGGTCACCGCCGGCCATGCAGTATACAGAGCACAGCGGCATGGTGGAGATAATGACTACACGGTTGATTTCGCCAGGCACGGTGATTTCACGGCCGGTAGCATCTACAACAGTACGGGTTTCAACAGCGGTGTCTGCATCAGAAGCCTGTTCCGAGCCGCAGCCGGCAAACAGGGACAGCGCCATTGTAATCAGCAGAAGTAAGGAAATCCATTTTTTCATCTTTCTCATGTTAAGCACCTCTTCAGTTCGTTTAGATAATGATTTAATTGATATTCACTGAACGGATACAAACGGCCAGACAATGCCCGATGCGGCCGTTCCAGGAATACACAGTTGTGTCCGGGCGGCAGAAGCAGCCTGTAAAGCGGGTCGCCTGCCACCACAGTGTAATCGTTTCTCAATTCATTAATAATTTTATCTTCTGTGTCCAGCCGGATACTGGAAACCTGCGGAAAGATTTCCGTGTCATCATTGCCGATGATACCGGCTACAGCGGTAACACCGGGTATCTGTGATACGATGTGGGCCAGCTGTTTTGCAAAAACGCTTTCGCCGATAATCAGCACACGGTTCTGTGCTGCCGGCCGTTTTGCCTCGATATTGCTGTCGAAAGGAACGCCGATGGTGTACGGAATGTCGTATCTCTGTTTCAGATACCGGGCGGCAGGAAGCCCTGCAACGCTGATAACCAGATTGTGGTCTGCCTCGGCAGCCTTGTATATCTGCTCCATGCCGTCGGTCATAGTCAGGTTATTGACCTGGTCTGCGCCTCTGGCCAGCAGCTGCTGTGTGATATCATCGATTTCTGCCGGGCTGTAGTCCATCGGTGTGGCGCCAAGCAAGTTGACAATGCAGCCTGTATGGCCGGAAGGCTGCTGTGCTGTTTTCTCCAGCACTTTTTTCAACGCCTCGCCAGCACCTTTGTCGTATATCTCAAAGCCGCCGGAGTTGACGGCAAAGGCAGGAAGGCCGGTGGCAAATTCCGCTTCAGCAGCGATGCCCTCCAGGTCGGTACCGATAGTAAAAGGTACAGGCGTACCGAGAATGGCCACGAATGGCGGCGGATTACCGGCACATTCCTGTTCGATTTTATCCAGCAGAATGCGGTCATCGCCGGTGATGGCCTCCAGCCGGGAAAGCCGGGAAGCCACGGTGCGCTTGCCTTCCAGTTCCCGTGATTCATCAAATGTAATATAGCTTTCCATACTGCCGGCAGCATCGTGGATGATACTCAAACCGTCCAGCTGAAACAGAAGCGAAGCGGCTCCGGCTGTATCGGAAGCCGGGTTGGGTAATATCATGCGAATGTCTTTCATAATGCCAGCAGCGCCTCCTCTGTTAAAGCGTCCGGGTCAGCCGGGTTCACCAGATTATAGTAGGAAATTCCCAGTCGTTCTTTTAATTTACGCGCAGCCGGTACTGCCACAGCAGTGGCGGCGATGGTGGCTTCACATCCTCCTAGAAGCCGCAGTTCCTCAACGGTGGCACAGTCCAGCAGGTGGCGGGAGGCGATGCCCTGCTGCTGCAGCTTCAGCCGCAGCGGATGGTCTTCTGCCGGCCGGAGGTAACTGCCCAGCCAGAGAGCAGAGCGGGTTTTATCGGCCGGTTCCAGCAGGGCGGTTATGGTGTTGTGAAACCGTACCAGCGGCGGCATAGTATCGCGGTTAATCGGGTCCACCGCCAGGTCAAAGAAGATGATATCTGGTGCCATCTGGCGCAGTTCGGTCATCACATAATCGCGGTCGGTACCGATGAAGCTGTCTACACAGCTGACAAAAACAGCAAAGATTTTTGGCCGCCGGCCATCCCGGGTGAGTCGCTGTATAGTGCGTTGTGCGCCGTCGATGAGGATGGATTCCGCATTGCCGTTGATAACATCGGCCGGTTCCAGATTAAACATAGTAAAGTGATGAGAAATACCTTCCTCGATAGACGATAAGCGGAGGATGCGGGAACAGCCCGGCGGCATGACAAACATGGCGTGGCTTTCCGGCATCAGTTTTGCGTAATGCGTCAGGTTAAAGCAGCTTCGTTCCGGTTTTTCAAAAGAATCGGTCATGTATCCACCTCCTCGGCCAGCTGATACAGGGTTCTTGCCAGCTGGCGGTAGATCATGGCCAGTTCACTGTCCGGGAAGGCGGAAACCACGGTAGTGTTCTGCTCCTCCGCCAGCTGAATCAGACCGTCTCTCGGAATGATGCCCGCTACAGGAACCGACAATTCCTCAGCCATTTCAGCAACCAGCTGCGTTTCATCTTTGACATTGCGGCTGTTCTGAATCAGCCCGGTCAGCCGGGCGTAGTTACGGCCTTTAAAGTTGTCGATGGCCATGGCGATATTGGCTGCGGCATACAGTGCCATTTTCTCGCCGGATGTCACGATGAATACATCCCGGGCGTAGCCGCTGCGCAGCGGCATGGCGAAACCGCCGCATACCACGTCACCCAGTACATCGTAGAGAAGAACATCCGGTTTGTAAACTTCAGAAGCGTTGTGGGCTTTCAGTGTATCAAATGCTGTGACAATTCCCCGCCCGGCACAGCCGGAACCGGGAATCGGTCCGCCGCATTCGGCGCAGAGCACACCGTCTTCCCCCTGGCGAATGATTTCGGACAGCTCAAAATTGTCTCCTTTGGTGCGCACGGTATCCAGAATGGTGGTCTGCCGTTCTCCGTGCAGGTGTGCACTGGTGGAGTCAGCTTTCGGGTCACAGCCCAGCTGCAGAACACAGAGCCCTTCCTGCGCCATCGCTGCAGCGATATTACAGACGGTGGTTGATTTCCCGATACCGCCTTTTCCATAAATTGCGATTCGTTTCATAGTGCGTTCTCCTGTTTTTACAAAAATAAAAATCCTATGCAGGAGCATAAGATTCATAGATACAATGATACCCGAAACGGGTGGAACCACTGCTCTTTTTTTCCGGAATACTCCTCGAAGTCAGAAACATCATATAAAGTATAATCCCCGGCATCGGGCAAATCCTCTGCGTCGGATACTTTGTAAGACAATTGTATTACATTTTTTTTCGTAAATCAATCGGCAAGGTTTTCTTCCAGCAGAGAAATAATTAATATTATCTTTTTGTTCAATCGCACCTTTTTTCGCGAATGTTCAAATTTCCATGGAAAAGAATAGAATGCACCCATTGGAGAAATGCTACTGTACAGGAAGAACAGTTTCTGGATTACATGGCAGAGGAGCATAAAGATGAATACAGTCTGGACAGGGAACAAAGAAGAACTGCTGCGGCAGTTTGGAAGCACGGAACAGGGGCTGCAGAGCGGGGATGCGTCAGCTCGTCTGGAGCGCTGCGGGGAAAATAAACTGCAGGAAAGAAAACAAAAAAATGTTCTTCAGGTGTTTCTCGAGCAATTTGCCGATTTGCTGGTGGTGATTCTGATTGCCGCGGCGATCGTTTCCGCTTTGACTGGCGGCGTTGAAGGCACCGTTGTGATTATTGCAGTGCTGATATTAAACGCGGTGCTGGGCACGGTGCAGCATTTTAAGGCGCAGAAATCGCTGGACAGCCTGAAAGCCATGTCGGCGCCGCTGGCCAGAGTCATGCGGGACGGGGAGAAAACCGAGATTCCGGCTGTACAGCTTGTGCCGGGAGATATCCTGCTGCTGGAGGCAGGGGACATTGCCGCTGCCGATGGCCGCATTCTGGAAAACTTTTCGCTGCAGGTCAATGAGAGCGCGTTAACCGGTGAATCGGAGCATGTGAATAAAACCGATGTGCCGACTGACGCTGAGAATTTGCCGCTGGGCGACCGGAAAAACATGGTGTACAGCGGCTCTTTGGTTTCCTACGGGCGGGCTGTGGTGCTGGTTACTGCCACAGGGATGGATACGGAGATGGGGAAAATCGCTCACCTGATGGAGTCGGCGCAGGAAAAAATGACGCCGCTGCAGCGCAGTCTGCACGAGTTTTCAAAAAAATTATCTATTGCTGTACTGGCTATCTGTGCCGTGGTGTTTGGTCTGGGGCTGTGGCGCGGGATGGATCTGGCCGGTGCGCTGATGTTTGCGGTAGCGCTGGCCGTTGCCGCCATACCGGAGGCATTAGGCTCTATTGTGACCATCGGCCTTGCCATCGGCACGCAGAAAATGGCAAAGGAAAACGCCATCATCAAAGAACTGCGGGCTGTGGAAAGCCTGGGCAGTGTATCGGTTATCTGTTCCGATAAAACAGGCACGCTGACCCAGAACCGGATGACGGTACAGCAGCTGTATCTGCCTGGAATGGTACTGGATGCGGAGAAAACCGCTATGGATGCATCGCTGCAGAGCCTGGTGGAGAACAGTGTCCTCTGCAACGACAGCGCGTTCAGCGGAGCTACGCTGGTAGGGGACCCGACGGAGACAGCCTTGCTGGCATTTTGTCGCAGAACAGGCAGCAGCGAAATGGAGGTTCGCAGGCAGTATCCCCGTTTGCAGGAAATCCCGTTTGACTCAGACAGAAAACTGATGTCCACCCTGCATCAGATGGACGGTGGATATCAACTGTTAACAAAAGGCGCCCCCGATGTGCTGCTGGCGCGATGCACTTTTGCAAAAACATCGGAGGGGACACAACCGTTTGACGAAATGCTGCGGGACGCTGTGCAGAAGCAGATTGTTTCATTCTCGGCGATGGGGCTTCGTGTACTGGCCTTTGCGGAAAAATCGATGCAGGAAAACAGAGCCTTAACGCTGGAAGATGAACAGGACCTGACCTTTATCGGTCTCATTGCCATGATGGATCCGCCTCGCGCGGAAACAGCAGAGGCTGTGGCCGACTGCCGCAGAGCCGGTATTCGCCCGGTGATGATTACCGGTGACCACAAAGTGACTGCGGCTGCCATTGCAAAACAGATTGGGATTCTGCAGGAGGACGACCGTGCTGTGGAGGGCGTGGAACTGGAGCATATGACCGACGAACAGCTGCAGCAGGAAGTGGAGCATATCTCTGTGTATGCTCGTGTCTCACCGGAGCATAAAATCCGCATTGTAAAAGCCTGGCAGAAAAACGGCCATATTGCGGCCATGACCGGGGACGGTGTCAACGATGCTCCTGCACTGAAACAGGCGGACATCGGCATTGCTATGGGTATTACCGGCACCAGCGTATCCAAAGATGCCGCCGCCATGATATTGATCGATGACAACTTTGCCACCATTGTCAAAGCCGTTGCCAACGGCCGAAACGTATATCGCAATATCAAACATTCCATCCAGTTTCTGCTCTCCGGCAATCTGGCCGGGATTCTGGTTGTGGTGTACACATCCCTGCTGGGCCTGCCGCTGCCGTTCACGGCGGTGCAGCTGCTGTTTATCAATCTGTTAACCGACAGCCTGCCTGCGCTGGCCATCAATATGGAACAGCCGACAGAAAATCTGCTGGAACAGAAGCCGCGCAGCCCGCAGGAAAGCATTTTAACAAAAGCGTTTCTGCAGAAGCTGGCTGTGCAGGGCGGCCTGATTGCCATTGTCACGCTGCTGGGCTTTTATGCGGGGCTTACTGTCAGTAATACGATGGCCTGCACCATGGCCTTTGCAACATTGTGTCTGGCCCGGCTATTCCACGGTTTTAACTGCCGCGGTGAATCTTCCGTTTTTCATCTGCCTGCCAACTATTACAGCATTGGAGCCTTTGCCCTTGGAGCCTTGCTGCTTCTGGCGGTTTTGATGATTGCAGGACTTCACAGTGTATTTGACATCAGCCCGGAATTTGTAACGGGTGATATTCTGAAAATCATTGCCTATGCCATCCTGCCGACGGCTCTGATTCAGATGTACCGGGTGATAAAAGAGCGGTGAATAAAAAAGTAGGCCGGGACAAATTGCGGTTTTGTCTCAGCCTGTTGCTGTTTTATGATATTATTTTATTTCCAGTATTCTGTGTCATGAATACCGATGTCTGCAGCCTTGAAGACAGGGTCTTTCCCTTCCCTGCGCTGTTTCATGTAATCATCCAGCGCTTTGCATGCGGTGCCGCTCAGAATGAGGCAGACCGGAACGTTAATCAGTGCCATGCAGCCCATGAGTACATCGGCTAAATCCCATGCCAGACCGGCACTGAACTGCGCACCGATAAAGATAACAAATACCGCCGCAAGACGATAGCACAGCATAAAGGTTTTATTTTTAGTTGCGTCTTCAATCAGATAGTTGATGTTCATTTCTGCATAATAGTAGTTACCTATCAGGGTAGTATATGCGAACAGGGCCAGAGCGGCAGTGATGAAGAAGCTGCCGAATGCACCAAAGTTGGCAATCAGAGAATCCTGAATGTATGCAGCGTTCATGGTGTCGCCAGCTGCATCAATATACAGAGAAGCATCCAGATTGGTGCACAGAAGCATAAATGCAGTTGCAGTACAGATGACCAGTGTATCCAGAAATACAGCCAGCATCTGAACCAGACCCTGTTTTACCGGATGAGACACATCAGCAGACGCTGCAGCGTTCGGCGCGGAACCGATACCCGCTTCGTTGGAGTACAGACCGCGTTTGATCCCGTTCATCATAGCAGCACCCATCAAACCGCCGAATGCAGACTGCGGATTAAATGCTTCACTGAAAATCATCTGGAACATAACCGGCAGATTTTCAATGTTTAGAATCACAACAGTCAGAGCTACACCGATGTACAGCATTGCCATAACCGGCACGATAACCTGTGTTACTCTGGAAATACGCTTGCCGCCGCCCAGAATAACCAGTGCCGCCAGAACAGCAATCACAGCACCGATGATTAAGGTTGCGTTTTCACCTGGGAAATATGCTTTCACAAAGTCAGTCATGTTATAAGATGCCAGAGCGTTGAAACCACCCATGTAGGTGAGAATCAGAGCGATGGCAAAAGCGCCGCCCAGTGCCGGAGAGTGTAATGCCTGTTTGATATAGTAGGCCGGCCCGCCGTAAGAACTGTTTTCACCTTTCTTTTTATAAATCAGCGCCAGTGTGGACTCAACGAATGCGGAGGCACCGCCTATCAGAGCGATAACCCACATCCAGAATACAGCCCCGGGACCGCCTGCAATGATAGCGCCGGTAACACCAACAATGTTACCAGTCCCAACGCGGGATGCGGTGGAAACCATCAGAGCCTGAAACGAAGAAGTTGCATCTTTGTCTTTGCGAGGTTCACTGATAACACGAAGAGATTCTCTTAACATGCGAAATTGCACGAACCCTGTCCGAAGCGTAAAACAAAGACCTGCGAAAATCAGCAGGGCAATCAGGATATAGCTGTACAGCCAGCCGCTGATTGTACGAACAATACTTGCAAATACTTCCATAACAAAACCCTTTCTATATTTAACGTAATACCTCATTTTACAGGAACTTTACGGTTGCGTCAACTATTATTCTTTGAGGGGTGGAAAAATGTATGTAGTGTGTGTATCCTGTGCACAGAATCTTTGCACGCTTTTAGCAAAACAGCCTGATATCAATAAGATATCAGGCTGGTATCGCTGGAACGATGAAACAACAAATTTATTTTTGTTCATTGTCTTCCATCAGGCCTCTGTAATAATGATGCATGTTGTACAGGATTGCACACGGATTGTGGCCGGTCACGCGGTCTTTTGCCACCAGAGTGGTAACCAGTGCATCAGAATATTTGTAAAACAGGCTGTCATGGCCTACACACAGGCCGATGGCTACGTTCAGGTCGGTCTGTTCCTGATTCAGCATTTTAGCCTGCAGAATCGGGTTGCACATAGTTTTGCCGCTGTTTTCACATTTTGCATCAATGCCAATGTCAACTTTTGGAACAGCACCTGCTTTACAGCAGATGCCGAATACTTCAAACCCTTTTTTGCGCAGCAGCTTTGCAAAAATTTTAGATTCTTCCAGTAACCCCAGACAGGTTGCAATACCGATTTTTTTTGCACCAATGCGTTTTGCAAATTCTACAGTTTCTTCTACACGTGTCATTTTGCCGTAAAAATCCGATTCTACATTGGCAGCGTTAATCATCACGCGGCTGTTTTCTTCCTCTTTGTAACAGTCCAGTGCTTCCTGCAGCAGAGCTGGATCCATGTTTTTTGTCAGACAGAAGGCAGGATATTTTTCTGCCTCTCCTTTTTTACAGGCTTTCGCTGCACAGTCGATACAGGATAAGGTTAGTGGTTCATTTGTCATAACAGTCACTCTTTTCTAAATAAATTGTCTTCTTTCAGTATAGCACGTTTTGCAGAAAATACAATTAGAAAGAAAACGTATCTGCGGAAAAGAAAGGCTTTGCTAGCAGCAATCTTGCGGCATATCTTTCATAGAATATCGTAGAATAGTTGCGAGGAGCTGGTGCAGATGCAAAAAATTTTTTTTGATATTCCGGCTGGTGCACTGAAACGCAGCCCGGAACTGCAGGACTGGATACAGCATGGCAATGCCGTTATCGGTCTGCTGCGGCAACGGGGTTATGACCGTGTACAGCTGCAGGCGGAAAACAGGATAGACCTGTATGACCTGATGGAAACCGTTATCTTTCAGGAGAGCATGCACTGGATTCTGCAGGAGGAAAGCCGTTATTACCGGCAGCTGCTGGAGCCCGGCGATTATGTAACGTTTCGGCATCAGGCAAAGCGCCGTATGGAAAAGCTGGAGCCGCAGCTGCGCAAAGTGATCCGTCAGGATCTGGAGCGCCTGATGCAGCAGTCTGACAGCTTTAATGTGGGCGGGTATCTGCAATTTTCGGCCGGAAGGCTGAAACGGGTGCTGCAGCGGCTGCTGGAAGAGGAATATCAGCGATTAGAAGATGAACTGGAGCAGGAAGAGTTTATTGAACTGCTGCGTTTTTTTATTTCGGTACAGCCGCCATTGCTGGAAGAAGCCCATTTAACCATCTACCAGAACCGGTTTACGTTGACCGATGAATGGGGCAATGATCTGCGCCAGATTTATCTGGAATCGTTGCTGGAGGAGGAAATCACCAATGTCAGCGATAACGATCTGATTATGAGTATCCTGATTACCCTTTTGCCGCGCATCATCTATCTGCGTGTGCAGGAGACACCAAAGTCCAGCGAGTTTCTCTGGCTGCTGCAGCGGGTATTCGGAGAACAGTTAATCTGGCAGCAGGCAGACAGCAGGTAGGTTCTTGCGTTCCTGTCTGACAGCCGGTATCATAAACCCCGTCAAAAACGGCGAAAAACTTATTCGGCTGCTGATGCTGGTGATTGTTTCGGTATTGATGATGAAGATGATAGTCTTCCCGTAACTGTCTGTTTGAAACAAAAAAAAGACCTGGTTTCATCGTTTATTTTTTCCAAAACGATAGAATACAGGTCTTTTTTGCTGCGCATGCTATGAAAACTACGACAGCAGCATATACCAGCCGTCTAAAAACATCACCAGATAGACAATTTTTTTCAATGTGTCACCGTTGATGCGGCCGAAAATCTTTCTTCCCGCCCACAGCCCGAGGATGACCGCTGCTGCACAGGAGGCGGCATACTGGAAGGTTAAAGCAGTAACCATACCGTTTGCCATGCGGCCCAGAAAATCGTACACCATATTGAACCAGAAGAACATCTGGGTTGTACTGAAATAGTTTTCTTTGCTGTCAGCCAGGGCAAGAAAGTACAGTACCACTGGCGGGCCGCCAACGCCGAACAGACCGCCCAGAATACCGCCTGCCCCGCAGAAAAGCAGCGCGTTGGTCAGCGTCGGGCGAATTCTGATTTTCTGCTGAAAAAAGTACATGTAAATGGACAGCAGGATAAACATCACGCCCAGCAGTTTGTGCCAGTACGGGAAATCCATGGTTTGTTCCAGCAGGCCAATGGCACCAATGGTGAATATAAAATTGATGAATAATGGAACAGGAATCCATTTCCACACA
The DNA here is from genome assembly GCA_017547685.1 of Peptococcaceae bacterium. GTDB lineage: Bacteria > Bacillota > Peptococcia > Peptococcales > Peptococcaceae > UBA7185. The sequence continues at coordinate 4,331 of JAFYPD010000080.1, read as the reverse complement.
ATATGGTGCCGATAGAGAAACACATTTACCGTCAGCATCAGGATGGCCAGCACCGAAGACAGCGCCAGCAGCTCTGTATATGGCATAAAATACTGCATGACAGCCAGAAAGATAATGGCGAAGGCAAATCCGCTGATGCCCTGTACCAGTCCGCCCAGAAATGTGGAAATCAGCAGCATCGGCAGTAAATCCAGCATAGGTATCACGTCCTTGTAAAGCGCTATGTTCAGATTACGCGTTTCTGAAAGTTTTGTCAATTAAAATGATAAAATGCGCTGGGAATTGTGCTACATATTTCCTCGTATTTGCAAAGCCGTTTCAAGCCACAATATGCTTCGAGGAGGTGAGTTTGCGATGAAAACTCAAAAGGAACAGCCATCTTTCAAGCAGAAAGCAGACAGCAGAATGCAGAACAACGCAGAAAACCGCGCTGAAAATCGTGCGGAAAACTGCACTCGTGCCAAAAGTGATATGAAACAGAACCAGAAAAGCGACATGAAAAACAGCCAGAGAAGTGACATGAGAAGCGACATGCGTCTGGATAACTGCACAAAGTAAACCAGTAACTGGATTGCATAGAAAAACAGAAACCGAACAAAATAGAGTTACAAGCCTGAAAGGGGGTGAACGTGATGTCCAGAAGTTCTAATGAACCAGCTGCAGCAAACGCATCTAACTTCCTGAACAACTTTAAATATGAAGTTGCCAATGAATTAGGTATGAATAACTATCAGACCGTTGACAAAGGTCAGTTAACCTCTCGTGAAAACGGTTACGTAGGCGGTTACATGGTGAAAAAAATGATTCAGTACGCGGAACAGAACATGCCAAGTTCCGGCTCTTCCATGACAATGGGTATGAGCAAATAAGTACGGTTCTAACAAAACCATACCGCAGATAAAAGAAAAGGAGCCGCTGTGACTTCATTGTGACAGAGGCTCCTTTTTCTTGTGTATCGTACATGATAGAAACCGGATGGGCTGTTGTTTTCCCTGCTGTTTATGGTATACTATAATACAAGGAGGGTGATTGCATGACCGGTGTAGAAGTATTGTTAACCACTACCTTAGAAGAATTTGAAGCTATGAAAAAAGAAGACCATCTACGGTACGAGTTGATTGATGGTGTTGTGATGATGGCACCGAGTCCGAGTTTTGAACATCAGCAGATTGGCAGTAATATTGTTGCGCTCTCGAAAGAAAAATTGAAAGGGCTTTGTGTTACTGTATTTGAATATGACCTGAAAATTGATACTTACACAATGTTAAAACCGGATGTGTCAGTGTACTGCAAAGAGGATCGACAGATTCCGGAGATTGTGTTTGAAGTGCTGAGCCCGTCTACCAAACAGAGAGACTTGATGGTGAAACCGGCCAAGTATAAAGCGGCTGGTGTAAAAGAGTACTGGATTATCGACCCGGTGTCCCGCACAGTGATTGTGCACAATTTTATGGAAGCTGGTACAGATGAAATCAACATTTATAATTTTGACAATACGATTCAGTCGAAAGTCCGCACCGAATTTACAATCACCGTAAAAGAAATTTTTGATGAAGTTGCATAAACGGATGAGCAATGGAGAAGCTGTTATTACGCAGCTTCTTTTTTATTTTACATCTACCTGCTATTATGGTAAACTGGAATTGTAGAAACTAGAAAGCAGGTGAGGGTATGACATGGGTAAGTAAACTGAAAAATTTTCTGAGTCAGAATCTTTTTGCAAGATTGTTTTTATATGCAGCAGCATTGGTGGAACCATTCACTTCCATTATGCTGTTTTCGATCATAGACTTCCCGATAAATCCATATAATGTGGTATGGATTGGTTTTTATAGCTGTTTACTGCTGCTGTGGGCCTGTAATAGAAAAGTTTCTGAACGTATTATCAATTTTTTTCTTGTAATAAGCAATGGATTGCTGACTGGCTTATGGTGTCTGGGTGCGTTAATGGGCGGTGTGGCAGGACCTTTATATGTACTGCTGCTTATGATTTGTCCGTTTACGGATTCTGTTTTGAGAATGGCGGGGATAACACTTGATTTTACGAAAACATTGATTTTATTCTTTGTTATGGTGGCAATTCTGGTGTGTATTATCGGGGGCATTTTACGGTGGGATAAAAAATGCATTGAACAGATGGAAGGGGAAAATGTATGACACGGGTACAAAAATTAAAACAAACATTGAAGCAGAACATGATTGCCAGAATACTGCTGTATGTAGCTGCTTTACTGGAACCGATGGCGTGGGTAAGTACATTTTACGGTATAGTGTCTTCAAATCCGTTGTATGTTGTTAATCCGTACTATGTATTATGGATTAGTTTTTATGCCTGCATTGTTCTCTGGTGGATTTATGATGAGGGTTCTTTGCAGTGGGTAATGAATTATTTAGTGACTATTTTAAATGTTTTGATTATTCTGATGTTTGTTTTTGTTGCGCTGATAGGCGGGGCGTTTGATATGGCAATGCTGGTTCTTATAATGATATTTCCGTTTGCATTTCCGCTGGCGCTTTTGACAAAAAGCCCATTGGCGGTGTTAATTGGCTGTATTCTGATAACTGCGGCTATCGGTTTTTGGAGATATCGAAAAAAATCCTGTGTATTTTAACAGGATAGGCCGTGTTTAAAATTATATAATGTATGGTATAAATAGATTATAAACAACCAAAGGGGGATATGGCTATGTTAAATGAAAAAGTGGTACAGTTATTAAATCAGCAGGTGAACAATGAGTTTTATTCGGCATATCTGTATCTGGATTTTTCTAACTATTTTGGCTCCAAAGGCCTGGACGGATTTGCACACTGGTATAAAATCCAGGCGCAGGAGGAGCGGGATCATGCGATGCTGTTTTATCAGTATCTGCATAACAATGGTGCCCGTGTAGAACTGGAAGCCATTGCGAAACCGGATGTGCCGCTGGACAGCCCGATGGGTGTGCTGCAGGCAGGACTGGATCATGAGGAATATGTAACCAGCCTGATTTATCAGATCTACGCTGCAGCGCAGGAGGAAAAAGATTTCCGAACCGCACAGTTTTTAGACTGGTTTGTGAAAGAACAGGGCGAGGAAGAAAAGAATGCTCAGGATCTAATCAGTAAAATGGAACTGTTCGGCAATGACCCGAGAAGTCTGTATCTCTTGAATGATGAATTAAAAACAAGAGTATATGCAGCGCCGTCTCTGGTACTGTAAAAAATATAAAACAGCTTATATGATAAAGAAAGCAGATTGTATATCTCTGTCTGGGAGATGCAATCTGCTTTTGTATTATTCAGTAATGAGGCAGGAAATCATTTTTCTTTTCTGCGTGATGGTCATATTGGGAATACCGGTGCATCCGGTGGTGATTATCTGTAAATCATTGCGTTTTGCGGCGGATACATCTAACGGGCTGGATAACCGGCTGCCGTCTAACAGAATGAGGGTGCCGTGCGGTGCGTCGGTAATCTGTGCAAGAACAGCCTGGGCGTTATCATCGGTCAGCTGATGGAACTGTACCAGCGAAAAGCCTTTCTGTACCTTCTGCAGCACTTCCAGTTCCGGATGCTGTACCAGCATGGTTTCCCCTGCCGGAATAGCTTCATTCTCGCCGCTGTCGGCGGAGGTGAACACGGTCATTTCACCAAAGGCGCGGCGCATCAGCATCACATCGCCGCTGTCGTACAGTTCTTCTTCATCCACCAGTAAGCTGCCGTTCTGCACGGTGCTTTTTGCAAACCACATAAACTGCTGATGACCAGCCAGAAATGTCATACGGCTGATGGCATCGGCAAAGCCATGCTGCTGCTCATTGCGGCCAAAGGCAGGCAGAGCGGCGATGATGCGCAGCAGGCGAACCGGCAGTTCGGCATCTTCCGATGCGAGGTTCACATGTTTTGGAAATGTGATGCGTTTCCAGTTGGTGGCGGTTGGTTTTTCACGATATTCTAACTGGGTAATGAACATAGGGAATCTTCCTTTCTAAAAAATAGTCTTTCTTTACTTGCATATATAACCGGATGCAGGCCGTTTTAAACCTGACAAAATCTACAAGATAAAAAAGACAATAAAAAATGCACCCTGCAGTTACAAGGTGCGAAATGACTAGTTAGCTCTCTGAACTTTACCGGAACGTAAGCAACGGGTGCATACATTCATTTTCTTTGGTGTACCGTTCACAACAACTCTTACTTTCTGGATGTTTGGCATCCATTTCTTTTTTGTTCTGATATGGGAATGGCTGACCTGCATACCAACGCTGCCGCCTTTACCGCAGATTTCACATTTTCTAGACATACTGTACACCTCCTTCAATGACTTAATCTATCGTCTTCTCTCGAAGTTA
>JAFYPD010000079.1 GCA_017547685.1 Peptococcaceae bacterium | reverse complement strand
GGATGCTTTTACTGCACCTACATCACCGCGTACCATTACGCAGATTAAACCGCCGCCTACCTGTACTTTACCAATCAGGGTAACGTTAGCAGCTTTTACCATTGCATCGGCAGCTTCGATAGAAGGTACTAAACCTTTTGTTTCAACCATACCTAAAGCCTGCATTACAGCCATCGATATACACTCCTTTTATCGCTTCAATAACAATCGTATTGGATTTTCTATACAATTAGCCCAGAGTTGGCAGAATTTCTTCTACTTCATCATGCGGTCTTGGGATTACATGAACAAATACCAGTTCACCAACACGTTCCGCAGCAGCAGCACCTGCATCAACAGCAGCTTTTACAGCGCCAACATCACCGCGTACCATAACGTCTACCAGACCTGCACCGATGTGTTCTTTCCCGATCAGCGTAACGTTAGCAGCTTTTACCATAGCGTCAGCTGCTTCGATTGCAGCAACAACACCTTTTGTTTCGATCATACCTAAAGCCTGCATTGTAGCCATAATAATACTCCTCCTAAATGATTCAAATTATTTTGAATTTAAATTTTATAGCGTTACTTACGCGTTCTGTAATTTTTCGATAATTTTGCGAACCAGAATATCCATCTGGTCGTTGCTTAAGCCAGCAGATGCCGGAGCTGCTGGTGCTGCAGCCGGAGCCGCGTCAGCATTTTTCATTACACAGATACCGCTGGAGCAGTCTGGCAGAGAAGCACGGATATCTTCCATTTCCAGCATACCGATTGCTACATAACGCAGGTTTACTAACTGCATTGGACCAACGTTTTCAGAGGTAGCAGAACCGCCGATTGCACCGCAGCCCAGTGTTAAGGATGGCATTAAACCAGTGGTGCCGCCGATACCGCCCAGAGCACTTGGGGTGTTTACGCACAGACGGGATACTGGAACGCGTTTTGCAAAGTATTCAACCATATCCTGGTTGTTGGTATGCATTGCGAATGTATGGCCTTTCCCTTCATAGCGCAGGATTGTGCATACGATATCGCAGATTTCTTTGTAGTCTTTCCCTGTGTAGAAGCCCAGGATTGGAGCCAGTTTTTCGTTGGAGTAGGTGTGACCGCGGCCAACACCGTCTTCTTTTGCAACCAGAACGCGAGCGCCAGCTGGAACAGTCAGACCAGCCAGTTTTGCGATGGTCTGTACGCTTTTACCAACGATCTGCGGGTTCATGGTGCCGTTTGCACGCAGAATGAATTTGCTCAGTTTTGCACTTTCTTCATCGCTCAGGAAGTAAGCGCCCTGACGTTCCATTTCAGCCTGAACAGCTGGTTTATAGTCTTCTTCACAGATGATGGACTGTTCGGAAGCACAAATGGTACCGTTGTCGAATGTTTTGGAATCAAGGATACGTTTTACAGCCAGAGCCAGGTCAGCGCTTTTATCAATAAATGCAGGACCATTACCAGGGCCTACACCGATAGCAGGGTTCCCGGAGGAGTAAGCTGCACGAACCATTGCAGAACCGCCAGTAGCCAGAATCATAGCAGTATCAGGGTGCTGCATCAGAGTTTCTGTAGCCTGTCTGGTTGGGATGCTGATGCAGGAAACCAGATCCGGGTTGCCGCCAACTTCAGAAATTGCCTGACGGATTACTTTTACAGTTTCCTGGATGCAGCGCAGAGCGGATGGATGTGGAGAGAATACAATTGCGTTACCCGCTTTAATTGCGATTTCAGCTTTAAACAGTGTTGTAGAGGTTGGGTTGGTAGATGGAATAACACCTGCAACAACGCCCACTGGAGATGCAATTGTAATCAGACCTTTTTCTTCGTTTCTGTCGATTACACCAATTGTTTTCATATCTTTGATAGCCTGGTAAACATTGTAGCTGCCAAATACGTTTTTCACTACTTTATCTGCTACAATACCGAACCCGGTATCTTCGTTAGCCATTACAGCTAAGCGGGCAGCATTGCGAACACCAGCATCGGCGATGGATTTTACGATTTTGTCTACTTCTTCCTGAGATTTTTCAGCCAGTTCTGCCTGGGCTGCTTTTGCTGCTGCCATTAAGTCACGTACTTCCTGTACAGACAAAAGGTCTTTGTCAAAAAGTTGCATAAATTAACACTCCTGTTCTAAGTATTTACAAATAGAAGCTATCAAGTCTTCTTTTTTGCCAAATCTGATTTCTTTCCTTGTCATGTTGGTGATATTCAAATCACGGGCAACGCTGCGCAATTCTTTTACAGTCATACCGCTCAACACTTCAGGAGTAAGAGTTCCTGCCTGAGTTTTCAGTTCAGCGTTTTGTTCTTCAGCTTCCTCAGCAGGGTCTTCCTCGTCGGATTCTTCCTGCGGCTCCTCCTCTTCTGCATCCGCTTCTTCATTGGAAGATTCGGACGGCGGCTGTGGTGCCGGAGCTTTCGCTGCTTTTTTCGGAACAACCAGTGTGCAATCCACTTCATCGTGCGGACGGGCAATGACATGTGTATACAGCACTTCCCCAACCTGACCGGCTGCCGCTGCGGCTGCATCTATCGCTGCTGTTACCGCTGCCACATCACCAGTTATCGATAAAGAAACCATCCCTTTATCAATTTTGTGAATCTGCTCGAACGATACATCAGCAGTTTTGAGTGCAGTATCCAGAGCCACAACTGTAGGACAATATCCCATAAGTTCAATTAAACCTAACGCTTTCATAATTCACCTCCTACGCAGTATAAATATATTTATTTCCCCCTTATTCTGCCTGTCCTGACCTGAAACCCCAAGCCATAAGCAGACAAAACAAGGATGGATGAAAACACAAAAAAGCCGCAACAGCCCTTCTGCTCACAATATATAATCCCGCAACGTTATTCTACCAGATTCCCCGCTGTTTTGACACAACCAATATCTGATAGCCCATATCCGGCAAAATAATATGATTCCGCAGTAAGAAAGGCCGTGCTTGCCTTGCACGATTTATAAATTTATTATATTTCAAGTATAGCCTCTGAGCAAGCATTTTGCAATTTATCCCTTGCCACTTCTAGTTGTATCAATCATCCATTTTCAACTTTTACGCTCAGACTGTTTTTCACATTTGCCATAATCCGTACCAAAATAAAAACGACCGAAAAAACAGCGTTATTTCGGTCGTTTTTTTAACATTGCATAAATCAGATTGCTATGCTATAATCCTACTGTATTTCCCGGTTTTATCAGGATCAGTTGCAACCGCTGGAAGCAAGTGCATCACAAATATTCGCTGAACACATGAATAAATTTACGGGCAAGCGCAAGCTGATTTTTATCGATATTTTTGTTCAATGCGGCATAAATCGTAAATGTGGCCTGTTTATCTTTCACCGGAATGTGAACCAGCGTAGGGAACACGTTGCGTTCCAGATAAGGCGGGAAGCTGTACATAATCGCCGTATCGTTGCGCAGCATTTCTTCACACAATTTATAGTTATTTGTTGATAATGCCACTTTGGTATGGCCCAGCTTCTGGAAGGTGTGAATCCCGCCGGTGCCGCCGATTTCATATACAATAAACGGATAGTGGGCGATGGTGCTGATAGACAGTGATTTATGATCCGCCAGCGGATGCCCTGCTGAAACGGCAATATAAATCGGATACTGCTTCAGCGGAATCAGTTCCACTTCGTCCGGAATATTTTCAAAAAATTCTGTAATCAGCGGCGATACACAAATCAAGCCCAGCTCCTGTTTCTGTACACATCGCTCTATAATTTGGTCGCGGTAGCGTTCTGCTGTGAACAGATTTACTTCCGGATAATGAGAAATAAAATCTTTGAAAGCCACCGGCAGCACGGAAATATTCAGCATCGGGGACAGGTTTACATTCAGATTCCCGTGCAATGTCACATCTGTACTCTGCTTTGCTTTCAGTTCGCGTTCCAGTTTATCCAGACGGCTGATGACGTCCTGTGCAGCACTCAGCACTTTTTCGCCATCGTTTGTCAAACGGATTCCTTTTTTCGTTCGGTCCAGCAAATGACAATTCATTTCATTTTCCAGACTTTTTAGCGATTTATTCAAACTCTGCTGTGTTACATGCAGTTTTTTTGCGGCAGAATTAATCGAGCCGGATTTGGCTACCTCTACTAACGCAGCCAGCTGGTCGATACGCATATTCAGTTCCCCTTTCCTTAAAAATGTTTGTCAATCACCCTGGTGTTCGGTACCCTGGCACCGTATTTCACATAATCAAATCATAGAACATCACTATATATTATACAACATACCATTTTTAGTATATCATTTGTGACTTTTATATACAAGTATCTTTCTCTATATAATTTTTCATCAGGGGGCGTCTTCCTTTCATGTCTATTGCAGTTCTTTTACTCGTCACATTTATCGCTACAGCAATCCATACGTCAACCAGTTTCGGGTTCGGCATTATCACCATCATGTTTTTCCCATTGCTGATGCCAACCTATTCCTGTGCCACTGTTTGTGTTACTGTACTCACACTGGCATTCACTGCTATCAATGCCATTCGCATGCGGCACGATATTGTCTGGAAATGGATTGTCCCTACCTTTATCAGCTATTTCATTGCCAGTTTCTTTGCCGTGCGGGTGCTGAATATTGTGGACGACGGCTTCATCAAAAAAATTCTGGGTGTCGTTCTGATTCTGTTAAGTTTATACTTTATTTTCTTTCAGAAGAAAATCAAAATGCAGCCCACCAAACGGAATGGTTTTATCTCCGGCGCTTTAAGCGGAACACTGGAAAGTCTGTTCTGCGTCGGCGGGCCGCCAATCGTTCTGTATCTGTTAACAGTCAGCAGCGACGTGCGCCGTTACACCGCCAGCGTGCAGGCATGGTTTGCTGTAACAGAAATTTTCCTGTTATACATTCGTTACATCAACGGCCTGATTACCCCGGCTGCTGTGCACTATTCCGCAATCGGGCTGCTGGCCATTCCGCCCGGCATTTACCTGGGCAGCAAACTGCTGAACCACATGAATCCGCAGCGGCTAAAAAATGTAGTATATAGCATTATGCTGATTTACGGTTTTATTCTAATTTTACGATAATCACAGAAAACAGATTGATAAAACAGGTAAAACAAATCGGGCGCCCTGAAACATGGAATCATTCCGGTTCAGAGCGCCCGTTCTTTATGTAACATTTTTTTAAAATAATAAAATTGTGCAGGCCGCCAGCAACGCACCCAGCGCAATACAATACCGCGCACCACGGAAACTCGATTTTTTAAAAATGATTGGCGCTATCCCAAGGGCCAGCGTCACAAAGCCCATCACCTGTGAAACGATTGTTTCAGGTGCAGTGCCCAGATGCATCAGCGCTGTCAGCATAATATAAGCCTGACATGCCAGCATCAGCGATGTTTTCTGCAGAACTTCTCCATTATTGCGCAGTGCAGCAACTACACAAAGCAGGCTGCACAACACCACTCCAAACACCATTACGAATAACATCTGATTGCTTACCATAACTGCTTCTGCACCAAAGTTCATATTGTTCGTCCTCCGTCCTCTGCTGTTCCCTTTTTCTATAAAGACAGAGCTGCGAGAATCGCTCTCGCAGCTCCTGTATCTAGTTGCTTATATTCGTCAAATTATTTTAATTTCTTGTCCAGCCACCGCCACGCAGTAAAACTCAGTAACCCCCAGATGACAAAGAAACCATAGGCCGCCACAGGATTCTCAAACCCTAAATGCCAGGTAGATTCACTGAGGAATATTTTTTCCCAGCCCGGAATATCTGAATAATAATACGATCCCGGCCCAAATGTTCCATCAATTAATCCGGCATTCTGAGAAGCCAGATAAACAGCAATCACCAGCGATATACAGCAAAATACTACTATACAGCGATTCAAAACGGTAACAATTTTCACTCTCGTTTCTTCGCGCATCTCAAGTCACTTCCTAAACTGTTGCGATATCAGGAATTGGGAAGAAGTTGCCGCTCAGCATTACCCAAGCTACAAACAGGGTCAGTACCAGGTTGAAGGTCTGACCTACTACGTACAGGGTTAATGGTTTACCGCCCTGCATATAGTATGCCATTTCTTTGAAGTTGGATTCCAGACCGATTGCTGTAAAGGTTAAACAGAAACACCAGCCTTTAAAGTTGCTGAATGTTTTCAGAATTGCGCTGTAAGCTTCGGAACCGAATGTTGGCATGATTACGAAGGAGAACAGTACAGATGCTGCAAAGAAGCCCAGAATGAATTTCGGGAATCTGTGCCAGATTTCACCTGCACCTACTTTGCCGCCTGTGCTGTCGGTATCTACTTTCATTGCAAAGAAGATAGAAATTGCCAGTGCGATGAAACCAATCAGAATGTTCTGAATCATTTTAACCAGAGCTGCTACCTGACCGCCCACAGGGCCCAGTGCTTCCCCTGCCAGTACTACCGCACCGGTAGAGTCTACGGTACCGCCAATCCATGCGCCGCCGATCATCGGATCCATACCAACAGCTTTAATCCCAATTGGCATGAATACCATCATTAATACGGTGAACATCAGAGACAGACCGATTGCGAAGGTTAAGTCATTCCGTTTTGCACCGGATGCAGCAGCTGCCGCGATTGCTGCGGATACACCACATACGGATGTTGCAGTTGCAATTACGATAACCATTGGTTTGGATACCATTTTTAAGAATTTTGTACCGAACAGCCACATGAAAATAATAACAACTGGTGTTACAAACCATGCAATTGCCAGACCGTAAATACCGAAGTTGGTGATGTTAGCAAACAGTACTTCCGCACCCATTACTACCAGACCGGTTTTTACATAGAACTCACTGATGATAGCTGGTTTCAGCCATTCTGGAGTCCCGATGGTGTTACAGATTAACAGACCTACTACTAATGCCCAGAAAGCATATTCCACATAGTTTTTCATCGTTGCCTGCGCAGACAGAATGTAAGCAATCCATGCCAGTACAAACAGACCGGTAAAACCGATCGCGAATTTTTTAACATTGTGGCCCATGAAGTGTGCACCGATGCTGAACAGTACGATTAATACCGCATAAGTAAAGAACAACTGTCCAAAATATTCCGGTGTCATGTTGGAGAAAATAGTCGGCGCATCTGCATTCCCCCAGGTGGAGAATTTAACTGCTTTAAATGTGAATGCACCTGTTGTTACAGAAATGATCCCTGCAAAAATAATAGCAAACCCAAGCCAGATTGCCCACCAGTCCTCTTTTTTATACAGGTCGGACCACTGGAACTTCTCCGCTACGACAGCATCATCCTGAGGTGTAAGTTTTTTTTCTTCAGCCATAAGTAAGACCTCCTTAATTTTTATAATAGCTGTATTAAATATAATAGAAATTTCCAAAAGCAGGCCAGCTATAATATCCTCCTTTCCGGTCGAATTGCCTTTGGAACGTAAAGCCTCCTATTGAAATGCAATCGCTAAGATCAGATTAATTTAAATAAAAAATAGTTAAAATTCATTTAATTGTTCAAAACATCACATTCTCGTTTATTCAGATGATTTACAGCAATTTCATATGTAGTATGCCACGTTGTTAAGAAAATGTCAATATTAAATTAACATTTATATTGATTTCTTAACGCTTTCTTGACAGCTATAAGGTATATATTATAAAAAAATGCAACTGTTTTGCAACAGTCGCACTCAATATAACCAAATCTGCTTTTTGTACGAATATATAGGATCCAGACGAAACGTTAGCCTAAAAAGTAACTTTCATCGGCCAGCCGGTAACCTACGCCGATTTCAGTGATAATATATTTCGGTTCTGCCGGATTTTCTTCCAGTTTCCGGCGAATATTTGCCATATTCACACGCAGAATTCTGTTGTTTTCCGGCATATCGGAACCCCAGATATTTTTAATCAGATAATCATAAGTCAGTACTTTTCCCGGATTGCGACTCAGCAACTCCATAATGCGAAGTTCATTTTTTGTTAAATGAATCCGTTTATTGTCCAGCATAACCATATGTTTTTCCAGATCCACAAGCAGTTTACCGCAGCAGTAAATATTCTTGCTGACAGTTTCTTTTTCTTCTCCGCCGTCTCGATTACGCAGCGCTACCCGGATGCGGGCCAGCAGCTCCGAACTGCCGAACGGCTTGGTGATATAATCATCTGCGCCTAAATCCAACGCCTCTACCTTTTCCCATTCGTTATCACGTGCAGATACCACCAGAACCGGGCAATTATACGTCTGTTTCATCTTTTTCAGTAGATCAACGCCGTCTATGTCGGGCAGCCCCAAATCCAGCAGAACTACGTCCGGCTGAAAAGAACGCAGCATCGTCAATGCCTGGTTTCCATCCTTGGCCACAACAGGAATATATTCGTTGGCAATCAGAATGGACGTCAATACATTTACAATCGCATCTTCGTCTTCAATAATCAGTACATTTCCGTTCATGTCAGTTTCCCTCCTCAAGCGGCAGCCGAAACAGCACTTTTAATCCTTTTCCTGCAACATTTTCTGCCAAAAGCTGCCCCTTATGCGCCTCTACAATTGTTTTGCAAATTGATATTCCAAGCCCCAGCCCGCGGCTGGCATCTCCTTCCTGCTGTTTTCGTCTGCCCAAACCGCGAAATACATGCTGCATATCCTCAGCCGACATTCCCGGCCCATAATCCTGTACAGAGATTTCTATATAGTCTTTTTCCAGTGCTACAGTCAATTCTATTTTTTCATTACTTTTTCCATGTCGATGGGCATTATCAATCAGATTAGTTACAACCTGACGGATTAGTATTGGATCCATAGGCAGCATAATCAGTTCATCTGGCTGCTGAATCTCTATTTTTAAATCCGGATAATACTTTTTACAATGTAATACCGAACCGGCAATGACCTCCTCTACCGGTTCCAGCGATTTTTTCAGGCCCGGATTGTGGTTGCCAATTTTGGTAACCGATAATACATTTTCAATCATGCGCAGCAGCCAGTGTGCCTCTTCATTGATATCCTGCAGCAGTTTTTTCCGCAATTCCGGCTGCATGCGCTCCCCGTTTTCCAGAATCGAAGCGCTGGCGCCCAGAATACCTGTCAACGGTGTGCGCAAATCATGAGAAATAGACCGCAGCAGCGAACCTCGAATCTGTTCTTCCTTTTGCTCCATCAACAACTGCTGCTGCGTTTCCCGCAAAGCCTGATGGTCAAATGCAATGGCGAAGTGGTTGATAATCCCCTGCGCAAACTCCTGAATTTCTTCTGTCAGGGCATCTTCCCCCAATTCAATGCAAACTGCCCCAAACACTTTTTTCTGCCACATAACAGGAATGCACAAAACCCCGTCACCTTTTACCGGGTCTAAATCATCATTTACAATGTGCTGTTCTTCCAGCGCAATACAGGCATCTCGATAATACTCCGGCAGATATTTTTCCTCTATCGTTCTTTTCGGCCAACCCTCTAATACATTTTCCAGACGATCTTTTTTCTCCAAAAAAATAAACTCCCCGTCCGGCTGTTCCAAATAAAGAATCGGACGCTCCGTCTGTACATGTAAATGTTCCATCAGAAGTCTGATAATTTCTTCTTTCGTATCTGCCCGCAGCAGTTTCTGGTCCATCTCATTCATCAGATAGGCCATTTTTTCCCTTTGTTTCGCCCTGTCTCTCTGATTATGCATATTCACCGTCAATGCACAGGTCAGCATGGATGTTGTCGCCATAACCAGGAACGTTAACGGATATCCTGCCAACGAAAAATCGAACGCGAAATACGGATACATAAAGAAAAAGTTTGTTGCAATCACGCTATACACCGCACTGCATATACCCCAGAAATACTGTCCGGTCAAAGTAGAAACAACAATAATTGCTAATAAAAAAATACCCGATACATTGGTTGTTTTTTCGTACGAAAACACAATAATGCTGTTAATTGCCGTCGCAATAGAAAGCACAACAATTGTTATCACAAGCTGATTCAGAAATTGAACTATATCAAATCTCATTTTTTTCTGCTTTGATTCTGTCTTCATAGTGCATATCCTCCCCAAATGATTATAGCACATTCCACCTTATTCTGCACCATTTCTTACAGACAGCCATAGTCTATCTTTTCCGTTCAGGTAAATTTTGCTGACGGAAATCCCACATATTTTTTCCGAAATAACAAATACTTTCTATTAGGATGAGCTGTAACTTTTTGCAGTAACAATGATGACCTGTATCAGAATCAGAAGGGAGTTTTTTATGTATGAAAGCAACAGGAATTGTGCGTAGAATTGACGATTTAGGCAGGGTTGTTATCCCGAAAGAAATTCGCCGCACCTTGCGTATCCGGGAAGGAGACCCGTTAGAGATTTTTGTAGACCATGACGGAGAAGTTATCCTGAAAAAATACTCACCAATCGGTGAGCTTGGGGAATTTGCCCAGGAATATGCCGACTCTTTATTTGAAGCCACTGCCCATATTGCAATTATCACCGACCGCGACCAGATTATTGCCGTGGCCGGCGCATCCAAAAAAGATCTTCTTGGCAAATCCATCGGCACTGCTGCCGAAAAAGTGATGGAAGAGCGCAAGGCAGTCAATGTAAATGATACTTCCATTCACAGCCTGTTCCGCGGAAGCACCGACAGCGGTATTGAAAAAACATTCCACTCTCAGGTTATGGCGCCAATCATTGCCGAAGGGGATCCAATCGGCACTGTCATCATTGCCACCAGAGAAAGCGGCACAAAAATGACCGATTTGGAATTAAAACTGGCAGAAACCGCAGCATCTTTTCTGGCCAAACAGATGGAACAGTAAGCATAACAAAAGGAGAGCCTTTTCCGTTTTGCGGATAAAGACTCTCCTTTTGTTCTCGTGCGTTATTTTGTGCAGCAAAAAAGCGAGCTGCATCAGCAGCCCGCTTATCGGCAATTATTCAGCTACAGGATATACACTAACCTGTTTTTTATCTTTGCCTTTTCTTTCAAATTTTACGATACCATCCACTTTAGCGAATAAAGTGTCATCGCCGCCAATGCCTACATTGTTACCTGGATGAATTTTGGTACCTCTCTGTCTGTACAGGATGTTGCCTGCCAGTACAAACTGACCGTCTGCACGTTTCGCACCCAGACGTTTGGATTCGGAGTCACGGCCGTTCTTTGTAGAACCTACCCCTTTTTTAGATGCAAATAACTGAAGATTTAATTTCATCATTTCGATGCACCTCCCTTAATTCTCAAATTCTGTATAGAAATATATTTGGGATACTCTTCTTTGAGATTCTGAAACCCTGTTGCCAGAGTCTGCAAAATAATCTGCGCTGTCTCCTGCTGCTTCTGGTTTAACCCTTCCGGCAGCCGATAATACAGATAGCCATCTTCTCCGCCTTTTACTGTTCCTTCCCGGCCCAGCTGAATCTCCAGGCTGTTCACCACAGTAATGGCCAGAAACGATGCCGCTGCACAGACAATATCCTGCCCATGTTCGGCATAGCCGGCATGTCCGGATATCTGAAATCCCTCTATGGTATTTCCCGTTTTTACAAGCTGTACATGAATCATAAGCTTACGCTTCGATTTTTACTACAGTTGCTTTTGTGAAAGGCTGACGATGGCCTTTTTTGCGACGGGAGTTCTTTTTCGCTTTGTATTTGAATACAACGATTTTTGGGGCTTTACCGTTTTCTTCAACTTTCAGTTCAACTTTAGCACCAGCAACGTATGGAGCACCAACGGTTAAGTCACCGTCTTTGTTTACCATTAATACTTTGTCAATGCTTACAGTTTCACCAGCTTCAGCGTGTAATAATTCAACTGTGATTACATCGCCTTCCTGAACTTTGTACTGTTTACCACCTGTTTCAATAATTGCGTACATTCTCTGCACCTCCTTCAAAATACTCGCCTGAACTTAGGTAACGCACCTGCGTTTTCAAACCCAGCCCGCGCGGTTTCAGCGACATGCGCTTACAGAGTAGTATTATACGCCTTTCCCGATACAAAGTCAACGAAAAGAATTAAAAATCCATAAACATTTCTTTACAAAGTTCAACGCAAACAGCATGTCATTTGCATGACCCGCCGTGCAGTTCCAGTCATCTTAAAAATTTTTGATAGATACCGACGCAGGAAGAACCATATTTCTCAGCAAAAACAATATGAATAAGAAGACATTATTTTTTAAGGAAGCGATACCATCTGGAACGGAAAAGGGATTGTCTTCTCCCTGCCGGCAGATAACGCAGTCGGCCTCTCCGCTTGCGTTGACACTAGTATAATAGAACCGGAAGACGACTAAAACATTAACAGCATACAAAAAACCGGTTCAGATAAATCTGAACCGGTGAATTCACATTGGCTGGGGTACTAGGATTCGAACCTAGGGATAACGGAGTCAGAGTCCGTTGCCTTACCGCTTGGCGATACCCCAGCGAAAATCACAAGATATATTATAGCAGACGCATTCAATAAATGCAACTGTTTTTTGCGATTTTTTTAATTTATTTCAGTGCGTCTGTCAGCTGCGGTACAATCTGTTTTTTGCGGGACATAACGCCTTTCAGATAGGTTCTGTCTTCTGCATCAGATGTAAATGCTGCTTTGACAGCTGCATCGGAACCTTCGCCGCAGTAGATTAAATCAGTGGATTCATCCATAATATCGGTCAGCATGAAGAACAGCATATCGGCACCGTGTTCTGCAAAACTTTCTTCCATATAGGCCTGCATGCGCGGTTTTAATTCCTGCAGTTCCTCGCCGCTCATAGAGCTTACCTGACCAACGCCAAATGTAGTGCCGCCGGAATTGAATTTTTTGAAATCCAGATACAGGATTTCTTTTTCTGTTTTACTGCCCAGTTCACTGCCTGCCGCGAACATTTCTTTTGCGTAAGCTTCCACATCAGCAATACCGGCAATTGCAGCCAGTTCCAGTGCAGTTGCCTTGTCGGTTTCTGTACAGGTTGGAGAACGGAATGCCAGTGTATCAGATAAAATAGCAGAGCACAGCAGGCCAGCCACTTTTGCATCCGGTGTTTTGCCGCTCTGTTGATAGAACATGGTTACGATTGTTGCAGTGCAGCCAACCGGAACATTACAGAACAGAATTGGTTCAGAAGTTTTCAGTCCGCCGATTTTGTGATGATCCAGGATTTCCAGAATTTTTGCTTCTTCAATGCCATCCGCACTCTGCGCAGCTTCGTTGTGGTCTACCAGAATAATTTCCTGGCCAGCCATATTGCCTAATAATTCCGGCGCAGCCATACCAAAATGATCTAATACAAACTGGGTTTCCGGATTCACATTGCCCAGACGACCTGCGGCATACCCTTCCCCTTTCAGCGCTGCATAACCGATTGCAGAACAGATAGAGTCGGTATCTGGATTTTTATGACCTGTAATATAAATTGTACTCATTTTTTCCACCATCCATTGAATTTTAATAAACACTAAAGAATATTTTACACTGTCACGCAGGTAGTGACAAGGGATAACAACAAATTTCCGGACATTTCTTTTGATTCCCTAATAAACAGATATTCTGACGGGATGTCCGGAGGCCGTCCCCTGCTCCATCCAGACAACAGGGCTTATGAAATGTTTTTGCAGTAAGGCGTATTATAGAATATATTAAGCCAGATTTTCGCCAATAAGACGCAAGAAATTGAGGCGCATGACAAAGCTGAGATGGGCTTCGGGAAATTTACCAGGCCCCACGGCATGAAAAAGCGGTGTGAGAATCATCTCACACCGCGAATATCCAACTGGCTGGGGTACTAGGATTCGAACCTAGGGATAACGGAGTCAGAGTCCGTTGCCTTACCGCTTGGCGATACCCCAGCGAAAATCACAAAATATATTATAGCATATTTTATATGTTTTGCAAGCCTTTTTTTTACTGCTGCTGATAATCATAAAAATACGGCATAACCAGCACCACTTTTGTGCCTTTACCCAGTGTGCTGTCTATCAGCATTTTTCCGCCGTGCAACTCCATGATTTCACTGGCAATGGATAACCCAAGGCCTGTCCCGCTTTTATTGCTGCTGCCTTTATAAAATTTCTCTTTTACCCGTTTTAAATCTTCCGGCGAAATACCGCTGCCGTTGTCTTCGATAATCATAACAATCTGGTCATCCAGCACTTGACTGCTGATTTTGATTTCTGCCTTTGGTCTGCCGACTGTGAATTTCATGGCATTGTCCACAATATTGATAAACACCTGTTTCAGCCGGTTATAATCGGCAAATACCCAGCTTTCATTGTTGTCCGTCAACACAGTCATTCTGATACGCTCCTGATGGCAGCGCACCGCAAACTGATTATGAATATCGGCCAGCAGATGATTAATGGAAAACTCTTCTTTTTTCAGTTCAATGCGATGGGCCTGCAGTCTGGAGAAGTCAAGCAGGTCATTCACCAGAATAATCAGCCGGTCGGTTTCTTTGCTGATTATGAACAGCCCTTCTTCTATAATTTCCGGTTCATCCTTCATATCCTGCATGGTTTCCGCCCAGCCTTTGATAGAAGTCAACGGGGTGCGCAGCTCGTGGGAAATCGACGAAATGAACTCGCTTTTCGCCTGGTCGGCTCTGGTAATCTCTTTTGTCATAATATTAACTGCGTCCACCAGCTGCCCGATTTCATCGTTATGATACTTGATGGCTGTTACCTTATAGTTCCCCTGGGCGACTTCCTCCGTTACCCGCACCAGTTCCTGAATTGGAACCAGAATACGTTTTGACATGCCGCGCGCAAACAAAAAAGCCACGCCAACAACAATCAGGCCAAATACAATTGAGATAATCGCATACCGTATAATAATCTGGTACGTCGGCTCCAGACTGGATATATACCGCAACACACCAACAATATTATTATCTTCATAAATCGGTGCTGAAACCGCAATAATCAGTTCATTCAGCTCGCTACGGCCTGTCCAGGAATCAATCCGGCCGCCTAACGCCTGAATAAAATCACCGGTGGTGACAATCTCACCGGAGGAAGAGCCGGTACTGTCGATAATAACACGACCGTTTAAATCCAGCACTTCTACCAGCGCACTTTCTTCCATATCCAGATTTTCAAACATGTAGTTGGATTTTGTGTAAATATCGCCCTGCGGCGCAGACCGGTTATAAAAATTGGCGGAAGTCTCCACACCTGTCATCAGCAGACGCTCTACACCGCCCAGATAATACTGAGTGATAACAACCATAAACATGCTTTCCAGCAGAAGAACAGTAATCAGTGCCACAAATACATGATTGCGAATCAGCTGTTTGCGAATACTCTGCACTGTTATTCACCGCCTCCTGACCAGCGATAACCATACCCCCATACTTTTTCGATATATTTTGGATTAGACGGATCATCCTCAATTTTCTGACGAATCCGTCGGATGTTCACATCCACAATTTTGAAGTCACCCACATAGTTGTAGCCCCACACATTATTTAAAATTTCATCGCGATGCACAGCTTTGTTGGCATTTTCCATAAAATATTTCACCAGTGTAAACTCAATTGGTGTCAGTTCTATCTCCTGTCCGTCTTTCAGCAGTTTCCGCTCATCCGGTAAAATCACAAACTTGCCGGATACAATCTGGTTACCATCTGTCTCTGCAGGTTTCTCCACAATATTCAGGCGGCGCACCAGTGCATTGATACGGGCCAGCAGTTCTTTCGGGCTGAACGGTTTTACAATATAATCGTCGGCACCCAGTTCCAGCCCTTCAATTTTATTTTCCTCCTGCCCTTTTGCCGTCAGCATAATAATCCCCAGCGATGGATATTGTTCCCTGGCCCGCTTGCAAACTTCAAAACCGCTGATACCGGGCAGCATCACATCCATCAGGGCCAGATTGATAGAACTATCCAGCTTTTCCAGCGCCTCTTCCCCGCTGCCGGCCTCCACCACATCAAACCCGTTCTTTTTCAGGTTAACCAGAATAAAACTGCGAATAGACGCTTCATCCTCTAATACCAGTATTTTTGTCATTTGCGTTCTCCTCCTTCTATCTGCAGACAGGAGATCAACCGGCTGGCATCCACCTGGAACCCGTTGAATTCCTCTTTCTGAATTTCTGCAACATATATTTTATTTTTCGTCGGGTTGTTCCCCAGTACAACCATGGCATCTGTATCCTCCATATTATCCCATACCAGCTGATCTATGGCTGCGATTGAAAATACCGTTTCAAATTCCATGTTATCATTTTCGGCATAAAAATCCGCCCACACAATGGTGTCCTGGCTGCGGAAATCATAATACAGCGAATCCATCCAGGCTAACGGTACCGAAAAGCGATACCCGTCGTTATAGCTTTCCAGAACGGCATCCACGGCAATCAGCCCTTCCTGGCCATCCCACTGCAGCCAGACCTGAATGTAGTCGTCATAGCTTTTCGTTGAATCATTTAACTCCGGTGCCCACAGCGATATCATTTCCAGAATACCGTCATTGTTTTCATCCTGAAACAGACGGTTCTCACTCATAGTATCGTAATCGTAAGGCAGCGGATGTTCCATCACCACAGCAAACCCTTCCTGGGTTTCTTGCAGCAGCAAAACATTGACAAAATGATTGTGCCGCATGGCCAGATATACACCCTCGGCATTTACCCCAACCTGGTCAAATTGCATTTCACTGCAGTAACCGGTGAACGTTTCGTCATAAATCGGCACAACGCTGCCGTACGTGTAATCATATACTGTAATATTGCTGCTGCCCTCTAGTATCGATGTATCCATACGAGCCGTCACAATCACGTTGCCGTTTGCTTCATTATGCGCCAGTGTAATCTGGTCGTATGTGATGTTGTCACCGTTGCTGATATCCACCAGTTCCTGATCATGAAGCTGATACAGATACAGCTCTTTCATGGAACCGTACCCGGTGTTTACACCGAGCAGGATTTCCACAACGCCGTCTTCATCTAAATCCCGCACGGAAAAATAGTGGATATCGGTGCCGTAGGCAATGGCTTTGTGGCGCAGATACCACTGTTCCTCGCTCTGATCCAGAATCAGAAAGCCAAGCATAAAGTTGCTTTCTCTATTGGTATAAAACGCCACAATCTCCTCGTCACCGTCCATATCTAAATCCAGATACTGATAGGCATTGGCCGTGTTCAGCGCTTCCGGCACAATCAGACTTTCCTCGCGGCCCAGAAAAGAAGTGATTAATTGTTTCTGCTGCAGTTTTTCCTGGTTTGATTTCGGCGGCTGAATCAGACTTTCCGGCGAAGCCAGTTCCAACTCGCAGCCACAAAGAAGCAGCATGGTCAACAGGATGCAAAGAGACAGGCAGATTTTTTGTCGCAGTTTCATAGGCATTCTCCTGTACAGCGTATGACGCTGTAAATATTTTTCTGCTGTTATTATAGCATAGAGAGAAAAAAAGAACTACCTCAAAAAATGAAGTAGTTCTTTGCAGCCGTATTTCAGCGTTGCTTAGTTGGCAGCAGCTTTTTTTGTTTTGTGCAGAATTACTTCCGGTGCTTTGCCTTCGGTAATGCACTCTGCATGAATGATTACTTTCGCAATCTGCGGATTAGACGGTACATCGTACATGATGTCGTTCATTGTTTTTTCTACAATCGAACGCAGACCGCGAGCACCGGTGTTCCGTTTCAATGCTGCCTCCGCAATGGCTACCAGTGAATCCTCGGTAAATTCCAGTTCTACATGGTCCATTTTCATCAGACGCTGATACTGTTTGATTAACGCGTTTTTCGGTTCAGTCAGAATCCGAATCAACGCTTCCTTATCCAGTGCCTCCAGCGTTACAATCACCGGTACACGACCGATAAACTCTGGAATCAGTCCGAATTTCAGCAGATCTTCCGGAATCAGATCTTTCAGCAGATTATTCTGTTTCTTTTCTTCTTTGGTCTTTACTTCTGCATTGAAGCCCAGACCCTTTTTCCCAACTCGATTTTCAATAATTTTTTCCAGACCGTCAAATGCACCGCCCAGAATAAATAAAATATTATTGGTGTCCAGCTGGATAAATTCCTGATGCGGATGTTTGCGGCCGCCCTGCGGCGGTACGTTTGCAACCGTACCTTCCACAATTTTCAGCAGTGCCTGCTGAACCCCTTCCCCGGATACATCACGGGTGATGGATGGGTTGTCACTTTTACGGGCAATCTTATCGATTTCATCGATATAAATAATCCCTTTCTGTGCCATTTCCATATCATAGTCAGCTGCCTGAATGATTTTCAGCAGAATATTTTCCACATCTTCGCCTACATAGCCCGCTTCTGTTAAAGAAGTGGCATCGGCGATGGCGAATGGAACCTTCAGAATTTTGGCCAGCGTCTGCGCCAGCAGGGTTTTCCCGCTGCCTGTAGGCCCGATTAAACAGATATTGGACTTCTGCAATTCCACATCATCACTGGAAACGAAGCTGTTAATTCTTTTGTAATGATTGTACACAGATACCGCCAGTGTTTTCTTGGCTTCGTCCTGGCCAATCACATAAGTGTCCAGAATTTCTTTAATCTCCGCCGGTTTCAGAATTTCCGAAATATCAATATCCGGCTCTACACCCAGTTCTTCCAGTACAATTTCATGACACAGACTGACACATTCGTCGCAGATATACACATTTGGTCCTGCTACGATTTTCTTTACCTGATCCTGTGTTTTTCCGCAAAAGGAACAACGGATTAATTCTTTTTCCTCTTCAAAGTTAGGCATGTACTCACCTCATAAAAACTTAATGCTTACTCATAACCTCGTCAACCAGTCCGTATGCCTTTGCCTGTTCAGCTGTCATGAAATTATCACGCTCTGTATCCTGCCTGATCTGTTCCAGGCTCTGTCCTGTCCGTTCAGCAAGAATTTTATTCAAATTTTCTCTGGTTCTTAAGATATGTTCTGCGTGAATCGCGATATCTGTAGCCTGCCCACTGGCACCGCCCATCGGCTGGTGAATCATAATCTCACTGTTCGGCAATGCAAAGCGTTTCCCTTTTGCACCTGCTGCCAGCAGAAAAGCACCCATGCTGGCTGCCATACCCAGACACACAGTGGAGACATCAGGCTTGATAAAGTTCATGGTATCATAGATAGCCATACCCGCACTGACGGAACCGCCCGGACTATTAATATAGAGGAAAATATCTTTATCCGGGTCATCTGCCTCTAAAAAAAGCAGCTGTGCAATAATGGCATTTGCTGTCGCATTATTGACTTCATCCCCCAAAAGAATAATTCTGTCTTTTAATAATCTGGAATAAATATCGTAAGACCGTTCACCGCGATTGGTTTGTTCAACAACCATCGGAACCAAATAGCTCATCCTGATTATCCTCCTTTACAAATTGTAGTCGCTTATATCTTAACCAATTTTTGCGTTTTCTAAAAGGAAATCAGAAACTTTTTCTAATAACAGGTTGCGTTTAATCATACCAACCTGACCTCTCATTGCAAAAACTTCTTTGAGGCTTTCTACAGGCTGGTTGTACATTTCAGCCATTTTTGCATATTCTGCCTCTAAATCTTCGTCAGTTACTGTCAGCTCTTCTTTTTCAGCGATTGCTTCAAATACGATAGTCTGTTTTACCAGGCCTTCTGCTCTTGCTTTGCATTCGTTTTCAACGTCTTCCAGATTGCCGTTGGTCAGTTTCAGGTAATCTTCCAGTTTGATCCCCTGCTGGCTCATCTGGAACCGGATGTCATTCATGAAATTTTCAGCTTCTTCTTTCACCATGGATTCTGGTGCTACAACATCAGTCTGTTCTGTTACTTTCTGTGCAACTGCAGCTTTGTGTCTGTTTTTGATTTCTGCCGTTTTTTCTGCGCTCAGCATATTTTTGACATCTTCTTTATATTCAGCAACTGTTTCAAAGTTGCTTACGTCTTTTACGAATTCATCGTTTAACTCTGGCATGATTTTACGTTTGATTGCATGCAGCGTTACTTCGAATACAACCGGCTGACCAGCCAGATCGCTTACATAGTAATCGTCCGGGAAGTTTAGTTCAACATTGCGAACGTCCTCTACTTTCATGCCTTCCATCTGTTCTTCGAAACCTGGAATGAAAGCGCCGGATCCGATTTCCAGATCGTAACCTTCAGCGGAACCGCCAGCGAATGGAACGCCGTCTTTTTTACCAACAAAGTCCATGTTTGCTGTGTCACCTTTTTTCAGAACACTACGTTTGTCAGTGATAGTTTTTACTTCAGCCTGTTTGGAACGAATCATGTCGATGTACTGATCGATTTCTTTGTCACTTACTTCCGGATCGATATCTTCGATTTCGATACCTTTGTATTCCCCCAGTTCTACAGTCTGTTTGGTATCTACAACAGCTTTGTAGATGAATTCTTTACCTTTTTCCATCTGAACGATGTCAAATTCAGGACGGGAAATTGCCTGGAAGCTAGAGTCAGCAGCCATAGCTTCTTTTAATGCATCAATATAGTTTGGCATAATCATGTAGTTCGCAGCATCTTCAAAGAACACTTCTGTGCCGTACATTTTTTCAACAACAGCCATTGGCACTTTGCCCGGGCGGAAACCCGGCACTTTAATTTTTGGAGCCATATCTTTGTAGGCTCTCTTCATTGCTTCTTCAAATTTTTCCACCGGTACAGTAATGGTCAGCTCGGCTTTTACTTTATCCAGTTTTTCGATACTTACTGTCATCTCAATCTTCCTCCTAAAATATGTTAATCTTATGATTAGACATTATGCATAGAGAATATTATACCGCGAAAAGCGCTTATAGAAAAGTTTTTTTTGCAGTTTTTTTCAAAGAAATCAAAGCTTTTCGCAAAATATTTTATCATACAAACGATATTCTACGCGCATTATAAAAAATCATTCCGGAAACGATTCCAGATAATATAAATCATTTTCATAGTACTTTTCATAACTTTTTATTTTTTTGTACAGCGTACTTCTGCTGACACCGCAGCGTTTTGAAAATTCAATGGCCGTAATCTCTTTTTCCTGCCAGAGTGTGTACCATAAATCAAAATCATCCGGTATGGATGTTTCCAGCCGTCCGAAATGCACGCCACGTTCTCTTGCCGCGAGAATACCTTCCTCCTGACGCTGCCGGATATTTTCGCGCTCCATCTGTGCCGTGTATGACATCACCGTCAGCACCAAATCCGCAATAAAAGTACCGAGCAAATCTTTGTGATAGGTTGTATCCAGAAGCGGTGTGTCCAGCACTTTAATGTCAGCACATTTTTCTTTGGTGATAATGCGCCACTGCTCCTGAATTTCTGCATAGTTGCGGCCGAGCCGGTCAATACTTTTTACAATCACCAGATCATCAGGCTCCAGGCAGCACAGCAGATTTTTGTAGGCCGGCCGCTCGAAGTCCTTTCCGCTTAGCTTGTCCATAAAAAGATTCTCTGCCGGAATATCGAATTCCGCTAACGCAATCAGTTGCCGGTCTTCATTCTGCTCTTTTGTTGAAACTCTTACATACCCATATGTTGTCATATCCCGTACCTCCTGTACTTCAAACCATGCTGATTTTACTTACTTTTACAGTATAGCTGCGTCGATACAAGTTTATCATTTGTGTTTTCCAACGAATTTAACCATATATATTGGTTAAAATAAGTTTTGAACAATATATTCAGGTGAAACAACATCATTCCACTTTTGCTATGGTACATTGATTTCACAACAAACTCCATCAGACAAGAGGTGTTATTATGTCGGTACCCACACCTGATATTCTCCGCAAACTGCGGGAAGACCATGAATTAAAACAGGACTCTCTTGCAAAACAGTTAGGCGTTGTACAGCAGACCTACTCTAACTATGAAAAAGGCCATTCGGCTATCCCTTTAGAATATCTTGTAAAACTTGCTTCGTTCTATCAGGTATCTACCGATTATCTTCTTGGTCTTACACCATTGGAAAAGCCGGCAGCCGACATGGGCAAGCCATACGCGCAGGGCAAAACGCTGGGCGAAGTGACTTCCGCTCTGGTGACACTTTCTCCGCAACGGCGCAGACAGTTGCTGGACTATCTGTCTTATCTGGTAGCCAGACAAAAAGAAGATGTCCAGAAACAGAAAATCAAAGAATAGAACAAGAGGCTTCTTCCCGGGAGATTCTCACAGAGAATTTCCTGCCGAAGAAGCTTTTTATTTTCTTTCCCCGCATCTTATGCTAAGATTAAAACAAAAGAAAGTGAGGAATCGGCTTTATGAACATCTACGGCTTTACTTATGCCCAGCTGGAAGAATATCTCCGGCAGCATGGTGAAAAAGTCAGCAAGGCCCCGTTTATCTATCAGGGCTTATATAAAAAACAAATCGATTCTCTGCTGGATGTCCCGGATATCCGGCTTTCCCTTCGTGAGCAGCTGGCCAGCGATTTTTCCCTGGCACTTCCCCGGCTCGTCCAACAGACAGACGGCGATGACACGGTAAAATTTCTGTTTTCCCTGCAGGACGGGAGCTTAATTGAAGCTGTTCTGATGCGGCAGGCCTACGGCAACAGCCTTTGTATTTCCAGCCAGGTCGGCTGCAACATGGCATGTGCCTTCTGCCAGAGCGGCCGGTTTAAAAAAGTACGCAATCTGCAGCCAGCGGAATTAACCGGTCAGATTATTTATATCCAGAAACGATTACATTTAGCCATTTCCAATGTCGTTTTGATGGGAATCGGAGAACCTTTTGACAATTACGACAATGTCATGCAGTTTTTAGAAATTATCAGCCACCCCCGCGGCCTGGCTCTGGGAGCGCGGCACATTACCGTATCCACCTGCGGCCTCGTGCCGCAGATTGAACAGTATGCCCTCCATCCGTCGCACGGTCTGCTGGCCATCAGCCTGCACGCACCGGACGATGAAACCCGCAGCCGCCTGATGCCGATTAACCGCCGCTATCCGGTGACACAGCTGATGAATGCCGCCCGCACCTGTATCCAGAACACTGGCAAAAAAGTCATGCTGGAATATGTCATGCTGCAGGAAATCAACGATCACCCGCGGCAGGCGCAGCTGCTGGCCGATTTGATTGGCGCCGATGATTTCCACGTGAATCTGATTCCGTACAATGAAACACAGAACCTGAACTTTACCCAGAGCAGCCGGGAGCGGATTCTAGCCTTTTACGATGTACTGAAAAAAAATCATATTACCGTCACCATGCGCCGTGAATTCGGATCTTCCGTCAACGCTGCCTGCGGGCAGTTGCGAGCCGATTACGAAAAACAGCAGAACACATAAACAACAGGTAAACACAAAAAAGACAGGCTCCATATCAATTATGGATAACCTGTCTTTATTTTTCTATCCGACTATATTATAAAAAAAGATAATCGTAATTTTTGTAACAACTTTCAGAGAATTTTTATCTTCCATACAGCCGCCCCTTTGTGCGTCTATTGGTTTAAATCTCCAGTTCCCAGTGCAGCTTCCACATCGGCCAGGGTCAGCTCCATCAGGCTTTGGCGAGTTACGGTTTCTGCCGCAGCCAGCCGGTTGGCCTGCTGTACCAGCACTTTTTCAAACAGATTACGCACACCGCGGGCATTGCCGAAGGTCTTGTTTGTCTGACGCACTTCATTCAGATATTGCTGCACCGTGTTTTTCGCATCATCCGCCAGTACATAACAGCTTTTTTCACAGCGCATCTGAAAAATAGCCAGCAACTCTTCGCCAGTGTAATCAGGAAAATGCATAAACCGGTTAAAGCGGGATTCCAACCCCGGGTTGCTGTGCACAAATTCCTCCATCAGTTCCACATACCCGGCCACAATCACCACAATTTCATCGCGGTGGTCTTCCATATATTTCAGCATGGTGTCGATGGCCTCCCGACCGAAATCATTTTCGCCGCCCCTGCGGGATAAGGTATAGGCTTCATCAATAAACAGCACGCCGCCTCTGGCTTTTTCCAGCACCTCCATGGTTTTTGCCGCTGTCTGCCCCACATAACCGGCCACCAGGCCGCTTCGGTCTACCTCCACCAGCTGACCGCCCTTTAAAATACCCAGCGTTTTATAAATGCGCGCCATCAGACGGGCGATCATAGTTTTCCCTGTACCTGGGTTCCCGGAAAACACCATATGCAGCGATAAATCCGTCACCGGCAAATCGTGCTGCCGACGCAGCTGATACACGGTCACCAGATTAATTAAGTCCTGCACTTCTTCCTTAATGTGCTCCAGGCCGATATACGTCTGCATCTCCGCCTTCAAATCCTCGATGGATTCCGCCGGTTCTTCCACCTGCTCCGTTACCGCTTCATCAGCTGTCTTTTTTTCCTCTTCCGCTAGCATCTGTTCTTTTGTTTCATTCGCACGGCCGATTTCCGCCGTGCGCTGCTCCAGCTCTTTCTGCAAATCATCCAGACTGGATGCCGTACTGCCCCAGAAATCGGTATTTATTCGTTTCAGATTGTTTTCTGTCATGGTGCGAATCAGTTCATTCTGCAGCCGAATCAGTTCATCTTTATTGTTCATGGTTCTCACCTTTTCTTTCGTTCATTTGCTGCTTTTATTATACAGGATTGGTCACAAAATACCCAACAAAAATACGCAATTTCATTTTCATTCACAAGAAAATATGATACACTTAATCAAAACGAAAAACAGAACGCAATTTATTCAACAACAACTGACAGGAGGCTTCACTTACTTATGTTAATTCAGGGGATGTTAACCATATGGTTACTGGCTTTAATTTTCTTCACCAATAAATTTCGCCGCGAAGGCCGCATCATGCAGCAGAGAATGTTCAGTGTATTTCTGATTGTTTGGGCGATTCTCGGCATTGTTTACTACGACGTATGGACCATCACATCCGGTCAGCTGGAAACCGCTGCTGCACAAAACTGGCAGACGTATCTGCCGTCGGCATTCTTCTCTATCTGTGCCGGTCTTGGTACTTACTACTTAATGATGACCTTCGGCAAATTCCGTGCCGCCGACGAAAAAAACCGGAAAGAAGCTGAGAAAGAATACGCAGCGAAACAGGCAAAGAAAAACGCTGCCAAAAAATCCGGAAAGAAAAAATAAATTTTGCTTTTATGTATCCAGAATATTGCTGCAGCCCGTATCTTCAGACGCAAACTGTTTCTGGATCCGTTACAGGATGAAATGGACTGACTTTTCTATTACCGTAAAAATGCCTCTGCAAGAGTTTCTCGCAGAGGCATTTTCTCATCATGTATTATGGTCGCTCACATGGAACTGTTTCAGGTTACCGATTTTCTGACGGCGCTGTTCCAGTTCGGCTTCTACGGCTTCCAGCGGAATGTTCTGGTCCACCATCATCACCAGCAGATGATACATTAAATCGCAGATTTCACCTACGGTTTCCTCCTGCTGGCCGTTTTTTGCAGCAATAATCACTTCACTGCATTCTTCCCCGCATTTTTTCAGAATTTTATCCAGCCCTTTATCCAGCAGATAACAGGTATAGGAGCCTTCCTGCGGTTCTGCCTTGCGCTGCTGCACAACAGCGTATAGTCCTTCTAATACGTCCTGCATTTAGTTTTCCTCCCAGATTGTTGTATAAAAACAGCTGTGATTGCCGGTATGGCACGCTGCACCGGTCTGCTCCACAATGATTAGCAGTGTATCGTCATCACAGTCGGTACGAATTTCGTACACTTTCTGTACATGCCCCGATGTTGCCCCTTTGTTCCACAGTTCCTGGCGAGACCGGCTGTAAAACCAGGTGTAGCCGGTTTCCATGGTTTTGCGCAGACTTTCTTCGTTCATATAGGCCAGCATCAGCACTTCGCCAGTGCTTTTCTCCTGCACAATAGCCGGTGTGAGCTCACCTTTGGCAAAATATTTTTTTAAATCTTCCATATTCACACTCCCTAATCACTACTCACTACGGACGCAGGATTTTTTGCGCCTGACAAGGCAGATGTTTATTTTTCGAGCGACGCGTACGCAATGTACGCAAGGCGAGAAAATTTGAAAACAACAACGCTATCTGCAAAAAAAGACAAGTCCGTCATCTTCTTACAGGAATATTGTGCATGCGCAGATGAGCCTTCACCTGCTGCACAGTCAGTTCTTTAAAGTGGAACAGCGACGCGGCCAGCGCTGCATCGGCGCCTGTTTTTTCAAATACTTCGGAGAAATGGTCCAGCTTGCCGCACCCGCCTGATGCAATCACCGGAATGTTTACCACTTTGCTGATGGCATCGGTCAGTTCCAGGTCAAACCCCTGTTTACAGCCGTCCGTATCCATAGAAGTGAGCAGAATCTCACCGGCACCGCGGCGCTCACATTCTTTCGCCCATTCAATAGCATCCATCTGCATATCAATACGGCCGCCATTTACCACGACGGTGAAGCCGCCTTCTGCTTTGCGGCGGGCATCGATAGCCACTACCACACACTGACTGCCGAATTTGTCGGCTGCCTCGCTGATTAACTGCGGATTGCGCACAGCTGCCGAGTTCACCGAGATTTTATCGGCACCGGCTCGCAACAAATCGCGGAAATCGTCAACGGTGCGAATGCCGCCGCCCACGGTCAGCGGTACAAATACATTTTTTGCAGTATTGCGCACCACGTCAATCATGGTGCTGCGCCCTTCATGGGTGGCAGTGATATCCAGAAAGGTAATCTCGTCAGCACCCTGACGGTCATAGTCGATGGCGCACTGCACCGGGTCACCCACTTCCTTGATACCCACAAAATTCACGCCTTTTACCACTTTGCCGTCGCGCACATCCAGGCAGGGAATAATACGTTTTGCTAACATGTCTGCACACCTGCTTTCCGCACAGCCTCTGCCAGGCTCAGACTTCCGCTGTAGATAGATTTGCCGCAAATCACCCCGTATAAATTCAGCTGGCTGCACAGCTCAATGTCAGCGATGGATTTTACACCGCCGCTGGCAATAATATTACAGCCCACTGCCCGGTTGATGGCATCCAGCTGTTCCCCGTTCACGCCAGAGAGCATACCGTCTTTGGAAATATCGGTATAAATGATGGTCTGTACACCCACAGCCTCCATCATTTTTGCCATTTCAATGTAATGCACGTTACTGGTGTCCAGCCAGCCTTCGGTTGTCACCATCTCGTTTTTGGCATCAATACCCACGGCGATTCTGCCATCGAAGTGATTAACCGCATCTTTCACCAGTGCCGGATTTTTTACCGCCACCGAGCCTAAAATCACGCGTTCAATGCCCTGATTCAGATAATATTCAATGGTATCCATACTGCGGATTCCGCCGCCCAGTTCCACTTTCAAACCGGACTCCGCCGCAACTTTGCAGAAAATCTCCGCGTTCACCGGTTTTGCATCTTTGGCACCGTCTAAATCCACCATGTGAATCCATGCGGCACCGGCCTGTTTAAAGCTGGCCGCTGTGTCGTAAGGGCTGGCAGCTACCTGTTCCGCTGTGTCAAATTCTCCTTTGCGCAAACGTACACATTTGCCGTCTTTAATATCGATTGCCGGTAAGATAATCATTTTGTCACCAACTTTGCAAAATTTTTCAGAATATTCATGCCGACCTGTCCGCTTTTTTCCGGATGAAACTGCGCACCGTACACGTTGCCGCGGAACACCAGGCCGGGAATTTTCTCGTTGTATGTGGCATAGCAGCTGATATAATCATCACTGGTTTCTGCCCGGTAGGAATGTACAAAGTACACATAATCGCCGTCGTTCACATCAGCACTGAGCGCACAGCCATTCAGCACGGTTAAATCATTCCAGCCCATGTGGGGAATTTTTAATCCGCCGCCGTCAATCAGCTGTACACAGCCCGGAATCAGCCCCAGACCATCAGTTTCGCCGAACTCATAGCCTTTCTCAAACAGCATCTGCATGCCGAGGCAGATGCCCAGCAGCGGTTTGCCTGCCGCCACCTGCGCTTTGATGGCCTCTGTAAAGCCGTTGTTGTTCAGCATGGTCATAGCATCGCGGAACGCGCCAACGCCCGGCAGAATAATGCCGTCGGCTTCAGCTAAGTCAGCCGGTTTGGCCGTAATTTTATTATCAATGTGCAGATACTCCAGCGCGTTTTTTACGCTGAACAGATTGCCCGCACCATAGTCAACAATATGAATCATAGTTACACCTCTGTTATGCCAGCACGCCTTTTGAGGATAGCACACTGCCCTCCCGCAGTGTAACCGCCTGCTGTAATGCGTGAGCCACGGCTTTGAAGATAGCCTCGATTTTGTGGTGGTCATTGCTGCCGTATTCCAGGCGGATATGCAGTGTAATACCACTGTTCATGGCAAAGGCACGGAAAAACTCCTCCACCAGACAGCAGTCCAGCGCACCCGCACTCGGATTGGTAAATGCTGCATCAAAATGCAGATATGGCCGTCCGCTGATATCCAGTGCACAGAAAGCTATCGTTTCGTCCATCGGCACATAGAAACTGCCAAAGCGGGCAATCTGCTTTTTATCTACAACCTGAGCAAAGGCCTGACCCAGCAAAATGCCCACATCTTCTACACTGTGATGACCGTCTACTTCCAGGTCGCCTTTCATCTGCAGATGCAGGTCAAACCCGCCGTGCACGGCAAAAGCGGTCAGCATATGGTCAAAAAAGCTGATGCCGCTGGTGCCCTGAAAGGTGCCGCTGCCGTCAATATTCAGGCTCAGCTGAATCTGTGTTTCTTTTGTTTCCCGGTTAATTTCTGTGCAGCGCATACTTATGCTCCTTTCAGATAATCCCGCAATGCATTCAGCAGTGCATCATTTTCTTCTTCACTGCCGGCAGCGATGCGCAGATAATCCCCCATCAAGCGGATGGCAATGCCTTTTTCCTGCAGGGCTTTGTGAGCACCGGCAGCATCCTCCACTTCCATGTACACGAAGTTGGAGCGTGTATTCTGAATCGATTTGATTTTCGGTTCACTGCCTGCCAGAGCCTGCAGCATACCAAATAAATAATCTCTGGATTCCTTAATCAGTAAAATGCATTCCTCAATGTAAGCAGGGTGGTCTAACACAATGCTGCCTACCACCTGTGACATAGTGTTTACATTATACGGCGATTTTGCCGCTTTCAGCGCACGGATGATGGTCGGGTTGGACACCGCAAACCCTAACCGGGCCGCTGCCAGCCCAAAAGCTTTGGACAGGGTTTTCAGCACCATCAGGTTTGGATAATTCTCTACCTGATCCATCACAGAACCATAGGCGAATTCCATATAAGCCTCGTCCACAACCACAAGCACGTCTTCCAGTTCCTGCACAATTTTCAGCACATCTTCTCTGGATTCAATCAGCGAGGACGGGTTGCACGGGTTGGAGAAAATCAGCATCTGAATCTGTTTTTCTTTTGCAGCAGCAATCAGATCATCCACACCAATCTGCAGATCATCGCCTTTATCAAACACTTCCACCTGCAGTCCGGCCATATCGCCATAAATTTTGTACATCCCGAAGTCCGGTTTTACTACCATCAGCTTATCGCCGGCACTAGCAAAACAGGTGGTCAGCAAAAACAGAAATTCATCAGAACCATTTGCCGCTACCACCAGTTCCGGGTTTACATCAAATATATTCCCGAATTTCTGGCACAGTTCCACAGCATAAGGGTCCGGATAACGGTTAAATGCAATGCGCGGAACCAGAACGCTAATTTCATGCCGGATTTCATCCGGCAGGCTGATAAAACTTTCATTGGCATCTAAACGTACATCAAATTTTCCGGTGATAGGCTGATATGGTTCCAGCGTTCTTAATTTTTCCGGTAACTGATAGGTCATGCTTATTCTGCCTCACTTTCAAATCTGACTTTGATGGAATTGGCGTGTGCGGTAAGCTGTTCCCGCTCTGCGATACAGACAATATCATCATGAGCAGCACGCAGCGCCTCTTCTGTATAGTAAATGTAGCTGGATTTTTTGATAAAGCTGTCTACCCCTAACGGCGAAAAAAATCTGGCTGTCCCGCTGGTAGGCAGTACATGGTTCGGCCCGGCGTAATAATCGCCCAGCGGTTCCGGTGCATACTGACCCAAGAATACAGAACCTGCGTTATCCAGCCGGCCCAGATATGCCATCGGGTTATCCATCATCACTTCCAGATGTTCTGGTGCCAGTTCATTGGCTAGGTCCACCATCTCATCCACACTGCGGCACACAATCATGGCACCGTAGTCACGCAGCGATTTTTCAATGATATCTTTACGGGACAGTTTTTCCATCTGGCATTCCAGTTCTGCCAGCGTTCTTTCCGCCACAGTTCTGTCGGTTGTCAGTAAAATGGACGAAGCCAGCACATCATGCTCGGCCTGGCTCATCAGGTCTGCCGCTAAAAATTTCGGATTGGCGGTGCTGTCTGCCATCACTAGAATTTCGCTTGGTCCTGCAATCATATCAATGTCAACCACACCGTACAGAATGCGTTTTGCCGTAGCAACAAAGATATTGCCCGGCCCTACAATTTTATCTACCTTTGGAATGGATTCAGTCCCGTATGCCAGTGCTCCCACCGCCTGGGCACCGCCCATTAAAAAGATGCGGTCCACACCGGCCAGTGCTGCCGCTACCAGAATATCCGGATTGGCACTGCCGTCTTTTAACGGCGGAGTCACCATAACCACTTCTTCCACACCGGCAATTTTGGCCGGGACAGCATTCATCAGCACGGAGGATGGATATGCCGCTGTGCCGCCCGGCACATACAGCCCCACCCGTTTCAGGCCGCGAATCCGCTGCCCCATTATAACGCCATTTGGGTTGGCATCAATAAAGCTCTGCTGTTTCTGACGGCTGTGGAAGTCACGGATGTTTTCCATAGCGTTGCGCAACGCCTCCACAAAACGAGGGTCTGCCTTTGCTACAGCCTCTTCCATTTGAGCACGGGTTACTTCCGCCTGTTCCGGGCATCGGCCGTCAAATTTCATCGTGTATTCTCTGACTGCTTCGTCCCCTCTGGACTTCACATTTTCCAGAATATCAGTGACGGCAACTGTTACTTTTTTATCGGTTTCCCCGCTGCGCTGACGCAGACTGTTCAGCAATTCTTTTTCCGCGGTTCCATCTGCTACTGTAATGGTAATCATGCCTGCTCCGTTCCTTTCTCCTGCGCTTCTTTTGCTTTTTTCTGCGCGTCTCTTTCCTTTACATAGGATTCAATTTTTATAATCAGTTCATCGATTTCCGCTTTGCGCAGCTTCATGCTGGCAATATTGACGATTAAACGGGCGCTGACCTGAGCCACTTCCTCTGCCACCACCAGGCCGTTTTCCTTCAGGGTTGTACCTGTCTCCACGATATCGACAATGGCATCGGATAATCCTAAAATCGGAGCCAGTTCTACCGACCCTTCGATTTTTACGATGTCCACGTCCATGTTTTTCTTTTCAAAATAATTGCGGGTTACATTCACATATTTGCTGGCGATACAGCGGGTGTGATAGCCTTCATAAAAATCCACACCTGCTGGCAGAGCCAGTGCAAATCTGCAGCGGCCAAATCCCAGATCTGCCACTTCGTAAAAGGTACCGCCTGCCTCCATGATGGTATCTTTGCCAACCACACCCAGATCGCAGACACCATTCTCCACATACGTGATAACATCAGCTGCTTTTGCCAGAATGATTTCAATGTTAGCATTTTTAATCGGCAGCACCAGTCGTCTACCTTTATTTCGCACCTCGGAGCAATCATATCCCAATTGTTCAAACATCTCAATACTTTTTTCTTCTAAACGCCCTTTTGTGAGCGCAATCCGAATTGGTTTCATGTTTTTCCCCTGCTTTTCTATATCAATTCTCTTATGATTCAATATCAATAATCTCCGTTGTTTTTCCAATAATATGCACCTGACCGATTCCGCAGCGCTCTGCATACGCGATGGCTGCCTCGCGGTCATCCAGCACACAGTTTTCGGCAACCTGCCCTCTGGCAATCAGCTGTTTCCGGTACAGCACCGCTTTTACCAGATATTCATCGCTGGCCGCCATCACCAGCACGTCAGCTGTCAGCGGCGGATGTTTTTCCACCACATTGCTGGCCAGATCTACATTGACCGCAAACCCTGTGGCAGGCTGTGCTGCCCCGAAATCGCTGAGTAGATTATCGTACCGGCCGCCGGACAGCACCGGTTCACCTACTTCATTGAAATATCCGCGGAAAATGATACCGGTATAGTATTCGGCCTGGTTTACCAGCCCCAGGTCAATAATCACGTTATCGCCTAATCCCAGCTGCTGCAGGCTGCTGTAAATGGTCTGCAGATAGTTCAGGCTCTGGCGGGCGTTCTCATCATCAAACAATGCGTAGGCCTGTTCAAACACTTCCTCCCCGCCGAATAAGCGAGGCAGATATTTCAGCGCAACAGCCGCTTTGTTATCCGGGAACTGCTCCAGCAAATCATTTAAGGAAGCAAAATTTTTCTGTTCAATATGATAACGGATTTCTTCACGGGTTTCCTCATCAGCGCCCAGACTGTCCATCAGCGCTTTGAAATAGCCAATATGGCAGATTTCCAGCCGATAGCCGCTGCCGCCGCTGATATTTTCTAGGCTGCTGGCTGCCATCTCTAAAATCTCCAAATCGCTGCGCACCGAGCCGCTGCCAATCAGTTCCACCCCGCACTGATAAATTTCACTGCTGCGACCGCGCAGACCGTTTGCCATGCGATAAACATTGTGGCTGTAATACAAGCGCAGCGGCATTTCCATTTGCGTCAGCCGGGTCGCACACAGCCGTGCAATCGGGATGGTTCCGTCCGGGCACAGTACCATCAGGCGGCCCTTCTGGTCCATCAGTTTGTACATGTTCTCCTGCGGCAGATAGGCAGCGGATGCACCGAACACGTCGTAGAACTCAATGGTCGGTGTCATCACACGGCGATAGCCGCGGGCTTTAAAAATATCTTTCAAGATACCAGTCACGCGGGAGCGACGACTGCATTCATCAAACAAATAATCTTTTGTGCCTTCCGGCGTCACTTTATCATAACGTTTCATAACTCTCACCTGTTTATTGAAATTCGAATCTCGTTTACTTTATCATTTTAACACGTTAAAGTAGTATATGCAAATAAAATATGTAAATTCCTATAAAAAATTTTTGCAGGATTTTTTCCTTTATAAACACAAAGACCGGGACAAAAACAGAATACATTCCAGAAGCGGCATAGTATCATTTCCCCCTCTTGGAAATATGCTATGCTAGTTCCAGTTTCCAGTTAAGCTTTGTCCCGGCTTCCGTGTTATTTTTCTGTCATCCCTGCTGCACTGTCTCTGCATCTGCCCCATGCTTCATTTGTTCCGGCAGTTCAATCACCGGCATGGACTGCAGCAGCTCTTTCATATCTACCTGCAGTACCGTTGCCATCGCCCACAATTCATAGTCGCCCACCACACGGTCCTCCAGTTCAATTCGGCTAATAGCCTTCTGATCCAGCCAGACATCACAAATCTGTAATCTTGCCGCAAACTCTGTCTGTGTGATTTTTCTTTCTTTTCGCAGTTCCCGTACACGCTGTCCACATACATTTTTCTTTCCATGATACGCATAAATCTTCATTTCACAGATTCCTTTCTGTCTTGTTTCTTATCCGCGAATGAAGGTATCACAAAAATCGATTTTTCTTACCGCAATAATAAGTATATCGACAATTATTTTCCAAAATGCTGAAAAACATTCTTTTTGCAATCTAAAAATATTTCTAATAGGTCATACAAGCCGATACCGAAATAGAACTATCGCCTGTATTGCTCTCACAGAACCATACAATTACGCATACAATTATGAAGGAGATACAGGAAGGGTATCCTGTCTCGTATATAATCGTCCGTCAATAATACGGACAATCTGTTTTGCTTTCTGGCCGACGGTCGGGTCATGGGTAATCATCAGAATAGTGTTGCCCATATCATTCAGTTCCTGAAACAGCTTTAATACATCCTGACCAGTTCTGGAATCCAGCGCACCGGTCGGCTCATCGGCCAGCAGAATGGCCGGATCACCCACAAGAGCACGAGCGATGGATACACGCTGCTGCTGCCCGCCGGACAGTTCGCTCGGCTTGTGGTGCATCCGGTCACGCATGCCAAGCAGCCGCAGCTTCTCGCTGGCAATTTCGATGGCGTCTTTGCGTGGTACACCGCGAATCAGCAGCGGCATAATCACGTTCTGCAGTACATCATATTTGGGAACCAGCTGATATTTCTGAAAGATAAACCCGATGTACTGATTGCGCAGCCGAGTCATCCGGGCATCCGTCGCCTCATGCACAGCCTCGCCGCTCAGGAAATAGCGGCCGCTGTCAGCCGTATCCATACAGCCAATGATATTCATCAGTGTGGATTTCCCGGAACCGGAGGGCCCCTGAATGGCAATAAAGTCGCCGCGGTTTACCGTAAGGCTGATATCAAACA
The DNA here is from genome assembly GCA_017547685.1 of Peptococcaceae bacterium. Lineage (GTDB taxonomy): Bacteria > Bacillota > Peptococcia > Peptococcales > Peptococcaceae > UBA7185. The sequence continues at coordinate 4,654 of JAFYPD010000079.1, read as the reverse complement.
ACACCTGCACTTGTTCACTGCCCAGACTGTATGATTTATTAATCTGTTCTAAACGCAATAATGGTTCCATAACAGCCTCCTTATTCATGATTCAACGCATCGATTGGTTTCAGGCAGGCTGCCTGCCAGGCCGGATAAAAGCCAAACAGGGTGCCAGTAACAATGGCAAACAGTAGCGCTACCACCGAAGCTGACGTGGAAGCCACCACACTCATGCCCGACAGCCGCACCACCGGCATGAGCAGATAACCAGCCATGACTCCGACAATCCCGCCAAAAATACTGATAAAATTAGCTTCCAGCAGGAACTGCAGCAGAATATCTTTCCTGGAGCTTCCCAATGCTTTCAGAATCCCGATTTCTCTGGTGCGTTCTTTTACCGACACAAACAGCACATTCATAATACCGATACCGCCTACCACAAACACCACACTGGCTACCGCAATCAACAGAATCGACATGGTATCTGCCGACTTCTGGCTGGCCGCCACCTGGCTGCCGGCATTCGCAACCGAAAAACTCCCGTTCGGATACATTTCTGTCAGCAGTGTTTCTATATTAAGGATTGTCGTTTCAATCTCATTCACGTCTTCTACAACCGCCACAATTTTCGGGGAAGCATTTTGCCCTACCACATATTTCACGGCACTGTTGTATGGTACAAAAATGGCACTGTCCAGAGTGATATCGGACACTGTAGATCCTGTTTCGGTCAGCACACCGATTACGGTGTATTTTTTGCTGTTGATGTTAATCTGGCTTCCGTAGGCATCGTACACATTTTCAAAGATACTGACAGCGGTGTCATATCCCAGTACCGCCACACGCTCCAGATCTTCATTCTCTGCCTCGGTAAAAAAATCACCTGTCAGCAGTCCCAGATTACTGATGTCCACATATTCACTGGTAGCGCCCACAACGGTAGTGGACAGTTCTTCTTCCAGTATACCGCCCTCCACATCACCGCTGCCATTTATCAAAAGCGTGATGGTTTCAATATTCGGAATAAACCATGTCAGTTCTTCGACGTCCTCTTCCGTGAACGTTGTTTTCTTAATCTGCTGCACACCGCCCATCATACCGGGAAAGGCCGGAAATCCACCGCTGCCGAAACTCGGCATACTTCCTCCACTGAAACTCGGCATTCCGCTGCTTCGTCCGCCTCCGCTCCGACTTCCGCCGCCTGACGGCATACCGCCGCTGAAACTCGGCATTCGTCCCATACCGCCGGAAGAACTCCCGCTGTTATCCGCAATGGTAACAGTACCGGCATTCAGGTTTTTAAACTGCTCCTGTACGTCCTTCTGGCCGCCCAGCCCAATCGCAATAACAATTACAATAGTGGCCGCCCCGACAATAATACCCAGCGAGGTCAGCAGAACTTTTGATTTGTTTCCTTTAATATTAATCCATACTAAATTAAGAATTTCCTGGAGCGCCACTCGGCATGCCTCCTTCAAAACCAGCCGGAAATTCACCGCTGGAAGAGAATCCGCCGGATGGCATCTGACCGCCCGATGGCAGTTCCATACCTTCCGGCATATTACCGGGCTGGCCGCCGCTTGTAATCTCGGCGTTACCGGAATTACGGTTAATCTGACTTTCAATTAAAACCGTTTCTCCTTCAGCCAGCCCCGATTTTACTTCATAGCTGCTGCCATCCGTAAAGCCCAGCGTCACTTCCCGTTTTTCGGTTGTGCCGTCTTCCAGCTTCACAGTCACGTAATTCTGGCGGCCTTCGGTAGTAATGGCCCGTTTCGGCACAATCAGCACATCATCTACACGGTCAGATACCAGTTCAACGGTACAGCTCATGCCTTCATAGATGTTCTCCAACCCTTCACCTTCTACCTTTACAGTTACCGTATAGTTGACAACCGGAGCACCCATGGCCATTGGCGATACGCTGATGGCATCCACCCAGCCCTCGAAGGTTTCATTGGAAGTATCAAAAGTTACCATCGCCTGCTGGTCCAGAAATACATTGGTAATATCATCCTGGTCGATGGATAAGCTGATGGTGAGGCTATCGTTCTGTGCAATGGTGATAACATCCTGGGTCAGATCAATTTTATCACCAGCCTCAAAGGCAATGGTGGTAATCAGTCCGTCGCACGGTGCTAAAATGACATTATCCTGCAGACAGCTGTTCAGTTCCACCACATAATCATACAGATTATCAGCTGTCAGTTGGGTACTTAACACCTGCTGCTGCAGTTTATTGACTGTGCTTTCATAGGCTAAATCTGCTGTTTCTGCAGAAATGGTGGTTTTATTCAATTCCCCTTCTGCGTTGTTGAGATTGTTGTTATACTGCAGCTGATAATTTTCGTAGCTTAATTTGGCATTTTCCAGATCCAGTTCCATCTGATTCACTTTGCGTTCCAGGTCGCTGCGAGACATGTTGCCGTACCAATCCTGATAATCCTCGTTGTATTCGTCGTACGCCGCTTTTGCTTCCTCCAGCGCTGTCTGTGCATCTTCTATCCGGGTTTCCAGCGTATCATATTCATCAATCACATTCTGATATTTATTGATGATTACAACCGCATTGTCAAATTTATCTACAACTGTGTTGTACGCATCACCGTATTTATCCTGCTCTTCCGTTCCTTCGTAGGCTTCCATATTTGCCTCGGCTTTTTCCAGCTCTGTTACTAAAGATTCCAGCTGATTCTTATAATTATTGTAGGTTGCCTTGTAATCCGCATTGGTCTCATTATAATCTTCATAAAACTCTTCTAACGCTTCCAGGGTCGTTTCATAATGATCTACCAGGCTCTTCATGTTGTTTCGAGTGGCCGTACGCAGATTATACAGCTCCAGCAATTCCACATATTCCGCATAATCCTCTTCGCTTTCCAGCATATTTTTCTTATACTGGGCCAGCTTGGTTTCCATCTCGGTTATGGTGTTTGCATACACGCCTGATGCCACTTTACCGCCATTCAGACTTTCCTGTCGTTTCTGTTCCGCTTCCGCAGTTCCCAGCTTCAGATTAATCTGTGCTTCCTCCGCTTTCAGTCTCGCTTCCTGATAAGCGTTATCCAGTGTGTTCAATGCTTTGTTCAGGGACACCTGGTTCAACACAAACAGTGCATCTCCCTGCTGTACGTTTTCACCGGCACGCACCAGCACTTCTTCCACTTCCACATCCAGCTTCAGTCTGGTATCATCATCCAGTGTCACGGTTAAATCCAGACCGGTTGTCTGTGTCGCTACCGATGCGGTGCCCTCCTCTGACAGACTGGAAATAACACTGCCACGGGTGACAACTTCCTCCCGCGCTGCTATTTTTGTATCCGCTTTACTGCCATTCTGCCAGAAAAAAAATCCTCCGACAATCATAGCAACTACAGCCAGCGAACAGGCCGCAATCACAATTTTTTTCTTTCCTGCATCATTCTCCAAAAAAACCGGCTCCTTCCTCATCATAGAATATGCTATGTAATAACCATAACAAGGTTTTGTGATAGCCCTGTGTTCAGTTCTTTTAGAAAAAGTAACAAATCCAGTCCCTGCCAGTTAAGATTTACAGCGCTGCTGTCCAAACATGCCTGGCTATGATAAAATGAAAGCATAAACAGGACGGAAATTGGAATACGGAGGAGGAATCCGCATGCCGAATATCGACCCGACTGTCGCATTATTGTACGATACCATCCAGTCAGCCGATTTTATTCTGATAGGTGCCGGGGCAGGGCTTTCCGCTGCTGCAGGGCTGAGTTTTGCCGACGAGCGGATGTTTGCGCAGCGGTATCCCTACTGGGCGGCACGCGGCAGACACAGTGAATACCACATGTTCAGTTTTCGCGACTGGACCGATGCACAGCAGTGGGCCTACATGGCCGACCATATTCACCGTATCGCCGTGGAAACACCGCCATTTCCGTTATATCAGCAGTTGAAAGCGCTGCTGACCAATAAAGACTACTATATTATCACATCCAATGTCGACCGGCAGTTTCTGCGCAATCAGTTCCCGCCGAAGCAATTATTTGAGTACCAAGGCTCTTATGATTATCTCTGCTGCAGCGCGGCATGTACCAGTGATGCCTGGCCGTTTATGCCGGAAATGGAACGAATGCTGCAGCATATCAATCCGGATGACAGCTCTGTTCTGCCGGATTATCTGCCAGTCTGTCCGCATTGCGGTCAGCCGGCCCGTCTGGCGTTTCGCGATTACCCGCAGTATGAACAGGAGAAAGCCCGCTATCAGCAATGGCTGCAGCAGTCAGAATACGGCATGCTGTGTATCATCGAAATCGGTGTCGGCTTCAACTCACCGGGTGTTATCCGCGTTCCTTTTGAGCGCATCACCGGTGAGCGGGAACGGGTGAAATTTTTCCGCATCACAGCCGATTACGCGGACAGTGATATCGAGATTGCCTATCCGGAAATTCCAAAACCGATTGCAGATAAATCGTACTCCATTAATATGAATGCGGCAATTGTGATAGAGCAGCTGATGTGGTTGCATCGACAGAAAAAAATCTGAAAAAACCAATAAGAAAGGGGCTGTTGCAAAATAGATTGAGAAATCATCTATGGAGCAGCGGCTCCATTTTTATGCCGGAAAACAGAAAACGGACTCCGAAGAGTCCGCAATCTGTGGTATTATTAAGTATGAACAAATACAAAACATACCACAAAG